>CAILYC010000040.1 GCA_903838355.1 uncultured Burkholderiales bacterium
CCTTCAAGCCCCTCAGATCCTTCAACACCCTCGGCCTCTTCATGCGACTGCACCAGGCCCTCGGTGTCGTCGAGATCGTCCAGTTCATCATAGTCCCCCGAGACCACATCCATGAAACGAATGGCCTGCGACGCCTCTGGCGCCCAGGCGTGAGATGCGGTCTCGCTTGGCGCCTGGGCAATGGGCACCTCTTGCAAGGCCTCGAAACGCTCACCCTGGGCAATGGCGTCGAGGTGAAGGCCTTGATTGGAAGCTTGGGCAGCATGGACAGGCTTAGAGGCTCTGGGTGTCTTCGGTGTCGTGGACATGAAATGGGGTGCTCGCTGAAAAACAATGTGGAAATTAAATTAAAAGACGCCAAGCCACAGGCTCAAGGCTTGTGTTTTTGACTTCGGATTCAGACTCAAGTCAAGCACGGCCGCCACCAAGAGGCCCGGACGAAGTCATGCTTCAAGATTCAGGGTGGCGAGCTTGAATCGGATCAGTCGGATCAGTCGGATCAGTCGGATCAATTGGGCCAATTGGGCCAATTGGGCCTGCTTTGCTGTGAGCGCCATCGGTGCCGTCATGCGCAACACCTTCAGGCCCGTTGTTGTCCGTGCGACCCAGTCCACTGCCGGGTGAACTGACGTGCTCGTGGTCATGGAGGTCATGGAGGTCATGGAGGTCTTGCGCCTCGAGTTGACCCTTCAAGCGCGTGTCTTCATCATCGGCTCGCTCTTGCAACCCAGCATCTGCACTATCCCCCAAGCCTGGGGTTTGCAGGCCTTCGAGTTCGTCCAAACCGTCAAAATGGTCCAAGGCACTTTGCGCCATGTCATCCAAGTTTTGAAGGGTCAGTTGCTCCACACTGGTGAGTCCCAGGTCATCCAAAAATTGTCGGGTGGTGGCAAAAAGCGCGGGGCGGCCCACCGTTTCTTTGTGGCCAATGACCTCGACCCAACCGCGGTCTTCCAGCTGTTTGATGACCAAGGAGTTGATCGTAACGCCTCGAATGTCCTCCATTTCCCCGCGGGTGACGGGCTGGCGGTGCGCAATGATGGCCAAGGTCTCCAGCACGGCTCGGCTGTATTTGGGCGGCTTTTCGGGGTGCAGACGGTCCAAATAGATGCGCATGTTTGGGCGACTCTGAAAACGCCAGCCTTGGGCGACTTGCACCAATTCAACGCCCTTGTGCGTCCACTCCAGTTGCAGTTGCTCTAGGAGGATTTTGATCGTATCCAAGCCCACCTCGTCGCCAAAGAGCGTGCGCATGTCTTTCATAGACAAGGGCTGCACGGCACAAATGAGCGCCGTTTCCAGGACCCGTTGGGCGTCCAAGGTATTCATGATGAAACTCCGTTGCGATGAAGCCATGGCGCCCCAAAAGGCATGCAACCCAGCGCATGCTGGGGTTTGGGCTGGCGGGGGGTCCAAAGAGGCCGTTTTCTCAAACCGTTTGGGCCTGCAGACCACTGAGCCTTTGTGTCTTAGAGTCTTTGCGATTGGGTCAAAAAACCAAGGCCAACGGACTTGCCGCGCGTGCCCCCTTCAATCAGGGATCAAGTCCCTAGGCGTTAGGTTCAAATTGTAACTGAGTCCAAGCTGGTCAGTGCAGTCCCTCAAGTCAAGCGGCCAAGAGGAAGTCCAACTCAAGCGCTCACCACCAAAGGGGTGCTCAAAACTCAAGCGAAAGGCATGCAAAGCTTGACGCGCGAGGCTGCTTTGGGCTCGTGCGCCGTACAAAGTGTCGGCCCAAATCGGGTAGCCCTCATGGGCCACATGGACCCGAATTTGATGGGTTCGCCCGGTATGGAGTTGGCAATAGACCAAGGACGCGGCCAGTGCGCTCATGACCGATACACAGGACGTGTGGGCCAGTTTACCCGAGTCCTTGGAGAGGTCGACCACGCTCATTTTGGTACGGCTTTTGGGGTCTCGGCCAATCGACTGGTGAATCTCACGCCGCGCGCCCTCGCTCCAGACGCCTTGCACCACGGCCATGTACTCGCGCTTGACACTTCGCTGGGCAATCATGGCCACCAATCGGTCCATGCACTCTCGAGTCCTTGCCACCACCATGAGGCCCGAAGTGTCCTTGTCGAGTCGGTGCACAATGCCAGCCCTTGGCACAAACCGCGCCGCTTCATCAAAAGCCAAGAGGCCATTGAGCAAGGTACCTCGCCAGTGCCCAGGCGCTGGGTGCACCACCAAACCCGCGGGTTTGTCGATCACCCGCAAATGGTCATCCTCATAGACCACCTGGATGTCCATCGGCTCAGGAATGAAGGCGAGGCTTTGTTCTGTCGGCCTCATCTCCACCCAAAACCGTGTTCCTGCACGTGCCTTGGCCGAGGCTTTGCCCGCCAGCGGCAATTGGGCCAAAAGTTGGGCCTCAGGTCCACCCTCTTCAAGGCGAGTCAGAGGATCAGTAAAGCCCATGGGCAACTGGTGAATTTGACCCTGTGCGAGCATGGTCTGCAAATAACTCCGGGAAAACTCGGGCAGCAACTCACCAAGCGCCACATCGAGTCGCTTGCCATGCAAGTCCTCGCCCACCACCACCTCCCGCCACTCACTCTCCTCGCCCCTGGGGCCAAGAGACGTGGGATCAGAAAAATCCTCCTCGGGCGGCTCATTTAATTGCGTGATCTTGTCCATCATGGTCGATAATAGGCGTGGAATGTTTAATTTGAAAGGTGCCCTGTGACCCGTCTATCCCCATTATCACTTGCAAAAGCCTTGGGCGCAGCGTCTCTCATGATGGGACTGCTTTGGGGCTGCTCGAGCAACACCTATGACGAAACCTTGGATTGGTCCGCCGACAAGATCTACGCCGAGGCGATGGAGAATTTAAACAACAAGATTTACGACAAAGCCATTGGCTTGTTTGAAAAACTTGAAGGACGTGCCGCCGGCACATCGCTCGCGCAGCAAGCGCAACTGGAAAAAGCCTATGCGCAGTACAAAAGCGGCGACCCCGCCTTGGCCGTGGCCACCTTGAACCGCTTCATCAAAATCAATCCCGTGAGCCCCGCGCTTGACTACGCGATTTACCTCAAAGGGGTGGCCAATTTCAACGACGATCTGGGCTTTTTATCGTCCATCACCCAGCAAGACCTCTCTGAGCGCGATCAAAAAGCGGCCAAAGAATCCTTTGACGCCTTCAAAGACCTCCTCAACCGCTTTCCCGACTCCAAGTACGCAGAAGACGCCCGATTGAGAATGCGCTACACCGTCAATGTGCTCGCGCAGTCCGAGGTCAATGTGGCGCATTACTACTTTAAAAAGGGCGCCTACATTGCCGCCATCAACCGCGCGCAAGCGGCCATCGATGAATACCGCGGCGTGCCAGCGATTCATGAAGCGCTCATCATTTTGCGAGACTCTTATGGCCAACTCGGCCTCACCCAACTCAAAGACGACACCCAACGCGTTTTGGCGCAATCCTTTCCGGATCAATGGGACCGGGAGTTGGAGAACTTCAAGAAACCTCGGGCTTGGTGGCGCCTGTGGTGAGTCGTCTGAGGCCTTCGAGAAGCGTGGCCTCCTGAGACACCCTCGCCATGGGCGGGAGGGCTTGGATCAAACGCTTGCCGTAGCCAGTTTCAACCAAGCGCTTATCACACACAATCAGCACGCCTTTGTCACTTTCTCGGCGTATGAGTCTGCCCGCACCTTGCTTTAATGCGACACCCGCCTCGGCCAGAAAATAATGATTGAAGGGGCTCAGGCCGAGTTCTTCGAGCTTTTTGCTCCTGGCCACCACCATCGGATCGTTGGGGGGAGGAAAGGGCAGTTTGTCAATCACCACCGCTTGGAGCGCGTCTCCTGGCACATCAAACCCCTCCCAAAACGTGGCCGTCGCCACGAGCACAAAGGATCTCTTGGCGCCCAGGTCCTCGGCACTCCTAAAGCGCTGCATGAGCTCCTTTTTACTGCCCTCGCCTTGCGTCAAGACCTCAATGTGAGGGTGCTCTTGGAGCAGCGCTTTGAGCCTGTCACTGATCTCTTTCAACGCCCTCAGTGTGGTGGTGAGCACCAAGGTGCGGCCTTGCAGTGCCAACACCACCTTGGCGGACAACTCACTCACCATCTCCGAGTGTTTGGGATCACTGGGCAAGACCATCTCTTTGGGCACAAAAAGAACCGCCTGTTTGGCATAATTGAAGGGGCTTTGGACTTGCAGCACGCGTGCCTGGGTGAGACCACACGGCTCGGTGAACCAAGACAATTTGGGCTCGTGCCCCAAGGTGGCCGAGGTGAAGATCCAACTCCTGGGACTGCCCGGTGTATTGGGCAAGCCCTCTCTTGGCGGGGGGGCTGGGTGCGGTAAACCTGACGCCAATGGCGCTGCAACACCTTCACCCTGAGCGTCAAAAGGGGCCTGACTTGCCGCCCGCGACAAAGCGGCATTCAAGGGCTTGTCGCCCAGAGCCTCTTCTCCCGCTTGGCCCATGATGCAAGGACCCAATTGCTGCGCAATGTCCAAGGGCGCTTGTACCAAGCGCACACCAGCACCCACATCGAGCCAGCGCACAAAACCACTGTCCAGGGGCTTTTGAAACACGAGCAAAATATCGAGCAGCTCGACCAAGCGCTCTTGTAGCCTCTCCCACTCCGGCGCCACGGGCATCATGGGCTCCATAGCCTCGCCCATCTCTGCGAGCATGTCTTGGGTGCCTTTGAGCACATCGAGCCACAAGGTCTCGTTGACCCCATCGGGAGACTTCTGCGTCCAAGCAAGTTTGGACACACGCTCCGTCTTGGCAAATAGACCTCGCCAGTCCTTGGCACAGAGCTCGAGCTTGGCGGCCATTTCGCGCCACTCACCCATGCCACGCGCGGTGTTTTCTCCGGTGGCCAACACATCTTTGGCCAAGTCCAGCAATTGCGAGGTGCCCATTTGTTGGCCCAAAAAATTCACCCCAATTTCATTCAACTGGTGCGCCTCATCAAAAATCACCACCCGCGCATTGGGCAACAACTCGGCCATGCCGCTTTCTTTCATCGACATGTCGGCAAAAAACAAATGGTGGTTGATCACGACCACGTCGCTCGCCAACGCCTCTTTGCGAGCTTGGGAGACGTAGCATTTTTTGAAATCTGCGCACTCCGAGCCCAAGCAATTTTCCCGAGTTGAAGTGATCATGGGCAGCAGTGCACTTTTTTCATCCAAGCCCACCAACTCGCCCAAGTCCCCCGTGAGGGTGCGTTGAGACCATTTCTCCACCTTGGCCAAAAGGGTCACCACATAACGGTCAGGAAACAAGCCTTCTTGGCGAGCAAGGCCCATGCGGTACAGACACAAATAGTTCGCGCGCCCTTTGAGAAGCGCCATGCGAGCGGGCAACTTCAAGGCCCGAATCACGGCGGGCAAATCACGGCCAAAGAGTTGGTCTTGCAAGGTTTTGGTGGCGGTGGAAATCACCACCCGCTCACCACTCAGGAGCGCCGGCACCAAATACGCAAAGGTCTTGCCCACCCCAGTCCCGGCCTCCACCACCAAGGCGCCGCCTTGGTCCACGGTTTGTGCGACAGCAAGGGCCATTTCGGTTTGTCCCTCGCGCACGCGAAAGTGCGCATCGACTTGGGCCAAGGGCCCGTCGTTGGTGAAGATGCGCTCAACCGCTTCGATCAAACCGGTCATCGAGCAGTCCCCCCACTGGGCGCTGAGTCCGCGGGGGCGGTCCGTATCCCTGGCAAATCGCTGGCGGTCTCGCGCGTGTGCATCTCCTCAAAGGTGGGCAGGGGCTTGGGATGGGATGCTTTATCACTCAAGCGTTTTTGCACCTGGGCTTGGTGCTCACGCGCCTCTTTGAGTTTGTGCTCATGTGCCAAACTGGCCTGGCTTTGCTCTTGGGGTGTTGGGGCTTGACTGGTGGGATGCGCCACAGGGTTGGGTATTTTTGCGCTTTGGCTTTGGTGCTCGAGCAAGGCCTTTTGATGCTGGGCCCAGCGTTCCTCATAGGCCGCTTGGGCCTTGAGCATGCGGTCCTTTTCTCGCTCCTGGGATTCAAGGCTATCTTGCTGCGCCAAGGCGTTGCGGCTGTCTTGTGCCTTGATCGCGCGTTCAAGGTCCTGCAAGGGCAGCAACTGCTTTTTGAGCGGGCGCTGGCGCTCGAGGTGCTGGGCTTGTGCGTCGAGCTGACAGCCCGTCACGCCAAAGCGCAAAGAGCACTGGGCCATTTGCTGAGTAAATTGCGCCTCAACCTCTTCCATTTGGGCTTTGATCGCATTTTTTTGATGGTCAATTTTCTCGAGCATGAGCGCGCTTTCACTTTTTAGGGGCGCAGCGCCTGTTCGCAAGCTTGGCGCTGCATTGGGCGCAGGGCTTGGCGTCAAAAATTGCGGTTTCTCATGCCTTTGTTCTTGTGTTTGTTCTTGAGGTTGTTCTTGAGGTTGTTCTTGAGCTTGATCCGGCTCCGGTGTCTGCCCCCTCACCAAGCCCCCTCCCGCCAACAGCCCCATGCTCAGCACCACCACGAGCCAGGACGCAGTCCATCTTTGGCGGCCAGTCCCGCACACAGGTTCAAGAGTCGTCACACGGATCATGCAGTTCCACATTCAATTTGGGCCTCGGGCCCAAGGCTTACAAGAGGCAATCCATGGTCTGCCATTTTAGACCTTGCGCGCGCGCTCACAAGGCCCCACCATCGCCGCATCAGACCAAGGCCGTGTCCACGTCCCTTTTGTCGAGCGCCAAAAACTCTTGAGACTGCATCTCCGTCAAGCGCGAAATGGTTCTTGGGAACTCGTGCGCCAAAGGGCCTTTGAGGTACAACTGCTCGGGGGGCACTTGCGCGCTCATCACCAACTTCACCCGACGGTCATAAAGCACATCGATGAGCCAGGTAAAACGCCGTGCAGGAGAGGCCATGCGCTCGCTCATTTGCGGCACGTCGCTTAAAAAAACCGTCTGAAACCGAGTCGCAATTTCCAAGTAATCGTGGTGCGAGCGAGGCCCCACACACAGGGTCTCAAAATCAAACCACACCGCATTCTTGGTCACCTTGCGGGCTTGAATCTCGCGAGACTCGATGACAAGGGTTGAGTGGAGCAACTCATCGTGAGCGCTCAATCTCTCAAAAGTCGCTTGCATGGAGGTTTGCGCCCCATCATCGTTCGGGCACAGGTAGAGGTCGGCCTGTTCAAGGGTCAATTGACGGTAGTCAACGCCTTGATCGACCCGAATGACTTCGAGCTTTTCGTTCAAGAGCGCCATCGCCGGCAGCAAGCGATCGCGATGCAAGCCGTCGGGATACAAATCGTTGGGGTGAAAATTCGACGTGGTCACAAAGCCCACTTGGTGATCAAAAAGCGACTGCAGCAGTCGGTGCAAAATCATCGCATCGGTGATGTCCGAGACATGAAACTCATCAAAGCAAATCAAATCATAGCGCTCAGAGATTTTTCGCCCCATCACTTCCAAAGGATTGACCGTGCCTTGCAGGGATCGCAATTCATGGTGCACTTCGCGCATGAACTCATGGAAATGCAGTCGGGTTTTGCGCTTCGTTGGAACGCTTTCATAGAAGCAATCCATCAAAAAGCTCTTGCCGCGACCCACCCCACCGTAGAGGTAAACGCCCTTGGGTGCGACCTTGTGGTGAAAGAGTGTTGTGAGCCACGAACCCTTGGCTTCAAATTGAGCCCAATCCTGGGCACAGCGCTCCAAGGCCTGCACCGCCATCAACTGAGCCTCATCGCTTTTGAACCCCTTGACCAAGAGTTGCTCTTGGTAGACTGACATAACACCGCGCATAAAAAACAAACACTTTAAAAGTTAAGGGCTCTCTTGTCCACGGCCAAGGCAGCTTCCTTGGTCGCTTCACTCAAAGACGGGTGAGCATGACAGATGCGCGCAATATCCTCACTCGAGGCTTTGAACTCCATGGCCATCACTGCCTCGGCTATCAATTCACTGGCCGATGGGCCAATGATGTGCACCCCTAAAACTTCATCGCTGTCCCTGTGCGCGAGCACTTTGACAAACCCGCGGGTGTCTCCGAGGGCGCGTGCGCGCCCGTTGGCCAAGAAAGGAAACACCCCTGAGCGGTAAGGCGTCGAGGCGGCCTTGAGTTGCTGCTCCGTCTCACCCACCCAAGCGATCTCGGGACTGGTGTAGATCACCCAGGGAATGGTCTTGTAGTTGACGTGCCCGTGCTCTCCAGCGATGCGCTCGGCCACGGCCACCCCCTCTTCCTCCGCCTTGTGCGCGAGCATGGGGCCGCGAACCACATCGCCCACAGCCCAGACCTGGGGCAGCGACGTGCGACACAACTCATCGACCGCAATGGCGCCGCGCTCATCCAGGGCCAAGCCCACCTTCTCAGCACCCAGGCCTTGGGTGTTGGGCACGCGACCAATCGAGACAATCAGTTTGTTCGACACCACGCTTTGCGCCTCGCCCGCGGCATTGGTATAAGACACCTTGACGCCTTTGGCGCCTTGGCTCACCGCTTGCACCTTGACACCGAGCTCGATCTTGAGACCTTGCTGGGTCAACAACTTCCAAGCTTCCTTGGCCACTTGCTCGTCAACAGCCCCCATGAACACCGGCAAGCCTTCTAGCACCGTCACCTCAGCACCCAAGCGACGCCACACCGACCCCATTTCGAGACCAATCACACCCGAGCCGATGAGGGTGAGTTTTTTGGGCACCTCGCTCATTCGCAAAGCACCGTCGTTGGAGAGAATGTTCTCTTCATCAAAAGGCGCCATGTCCAACGCCCGTGCGCTCGATCCTGTGGCCACAATCACGTGCTGGGCACTCAAAATTTCATCCTGAGCCTTGGCCCCCTGGGTCCCACGGGAGGTCACGGCCACACGGTAGAGTGCGTCGCTGCGATCCACAAAGCTGCCGCTGCCATGAAAAAAACTCACCTTGTTCTTTTTAAAGAGGTACAAAATTCCCTGGTTGTTTTGCGAGACCACCAGGTTTTTGCGCGCGAGCATTTTGCCCAAATTCAGACTCACCCCTTGGACCTCAACGCCGTGTTCACCGAGGTGAGTTAAAGCTTGCTCATAGTGCTCGGAAGACTGCAGCAGTGCCTTGGAAGGGATGCAACCCACATTGGTGCAGGTGCCCCCCGGTGCTGGGGCGCCTTGCTCGTTGCTCCAGGCGTCAATGCAAGCGGTCTTCAAACCCAGTTGTGCACAGCGAATGGCCGCGACATAGCCCCCCGGTCCGGCACCGATCACGATCACATCAAATATTTGGCTCATGGTCACGCACTCCTTAAATATCAAAGAGCAAACGAGCCGGATCTTCCAGCGCCTCTTTCATGGCAACCAGTCCGAGCACGGCCTCGCGGCCATCAATGATGCGGTGGTCATAGCTCATGGCAAAGTAGTTCATGGGTCGAATGACGATTTGACCGTTTTCCACCACAGCGCGGTCTTTGGTGGCGTGCACCCCCAAAATCGCCGACTGAGGGGGATTGATGATGGGTGTTGACAACATCGAGCCAAAGACGCCACCGTTGGAGATGGAGAACGTCCCACCGGTCATCTCTTCAATACCGAGTTTGCCGTCTTTGGCCTTGGTGCCGTATTCGGCAATTTTCTTCTCCACATCGGCAAAGCTCATCTGATCGGCGTTGCGCAAAATGGGCACCACCAAGCCTCGCGGTGAACCCACCGCAATACCAATGTCAAAGTAGCCGTGGTAGACCACATCGGAGCCGTCAACAGACGCATTCAAGACCGGGTATTTCTTGAGTGCATGCACCGCGGCCTTGACAAAAAAGCTCATGAACCCGAGCTTGACGCCGTGCTCTTTTTCAAATTTCTCTTGAAAACGCTTTCTCATCTCCATGACCGGCGCCATGTTCACTTCATTGAAGGTCGTTAAAATCGCATTGGTCGATTGGGACTGAAGAAGACGCTCTGCCACACGAGCCCTCAAGCGACTCATGGGCACACGCTGCTCAGGACGCTCGCCGAGGTCAAAACCGGGCATGCTCACCTGGGGCAAAAAACTGGCCACGGCGGGTGCAGCAGCAGCGACGTGGGGGACGGGTGCCGCTTTGACTGCCGCTTGCGTGTGGGCCACCGCCTGCAAGGCATCGGCCTTGGTGACCCGCGCATCTTTGCCTGACCCCACCATGCCGTGGGGACTCAGGGACGCTTCAGAGAGAATTTTTTGCGCAGCAGGCATTGCCACACCGGCCATGGACTGCTGGGCCGAAGCGCTGGGCACGGGGGCAACGCTGGAGGCTGCAGCAGCAGCAACTGGTGCTGAGACGCTGGCTGCGCTGGAGGCGCTGCCTTTGGGCACTGCTTGGGTATCGATGCGGGCGATGAGTTGCTCGGCCATGACGGTCGCCCCGTCTGCCACCAACAGCTCGGTGAGCACGCCAGCACTGGGAGCGGGAACCTCCAAGACCACCTTGTCGGTCTCCACCTCCACCAAAATTTCATCGATGGCCACGGCTTGGCCCACAGATTTTTTCCAGGTGAGCAGTGTGGCCTCAGCCACGGATTCGGACAACTGAGGGACTTTGACTTCAACAATAGACATGATCGACTCTCTTCATTAGGGTGAGAGCAGCTCGCTTTGAGCCGCCCCGGGGATTATTTGGCGAGCACGTAGCCCTTGAGTTTTCCAAAGGCACCTTCAACCAAGGCCTTTTGCTGCTCTTGGTGCAAATGCGAATAGCCCGCGGCAGGAGAGGCCGAGGCGGCTCGACCGGAGTAAGCCAATTTCTGGCCCTCGAGCATGTTTTCATGGATATAGTGTTGCAAGAAAAACCAGGCCCCTTGGTTTTGCGGCTCGTCTTGGGTCCAAACGATCTCACTCAAGTTGGGGTATTTTTTAAGCTCCTGGGCAAAGGCCTTGTGCGGAAAGGGATAGAGCTGTTCAACGCGGACAATGGCCACATCCTCCAAGCCTTTTTCCTTGCGTTGCTTCACCAAGTCGTAGTAGACCTTGCCCGAGCACACCACCATGCGCTTGACGCGCTCGGCCTTGAGCTCATGGCTGTCTGGGATCACCGTTTGGAAACTGCCCTTGGTGAATTCAGACAAGGGCGAGGTTGCATCCTTGTTTCTGAGCAAGGATTTGGGGGTGAAAATGATCAGGGGTTTGCGCAAATTTCTCACCATTTGGCGACGCAGCACGTGAAAGATTTGACTCGCCGTGGTGGGCTGCACAATTTGCATATTGGTGTCGGCTGCGAGCTGCATGAAGCGCTCAATGCGCGCTGAGCTGTGCTCAGGCCCTTGACCCTCATAGCCATGGGGCAGCATCAAGGTGATGCCGTTGACTCGACCCCACTTCACCTCACCCGACGCGATGAACTGGTCAATCACCACTTGCGCACCGTTGGCAAAGTCGCCAAACTGCGCCTCCCAAATCACCAAGGTGCTTGGATCGTTGGAGGCGTAGCCATACTCAAAACCAAGCACCGCCTCTTCCGACAAAATGGAATCGATCACGACAAAGGGCGCCTGGCCCTCGGAGACATTTTGCAGTGGCACATAAGTACCGGTGTCCCATTTTTCACGACTTTGGTCATGGATCACTGCATGGCGGTGGGTGAAGGTGCCGCGTCCACAGTCCTCCCCGGACAAGCGCACCGGAAAACCATTCGCCACCAAAGAGGCCAAGGCCATGTGCTCGCCCATACCCCAATCAACTGGCATGTCGCCTCGCCCCATGGCCGAGCGGTCATCGTAGACTTTTTTGACCAATTGGTGCGGGGTCACGCTTGCTGGAATGGTGGTGATCTTCTCGGCCAAACGCTTCCACTCGTTCATGGAAAGCGACGTGTCGCCTGCATCGGTCCACTTCTTGCCCAGATAAGGCGCCCAGTCCACCGTGAACTGGCTCTTGAAATTGGTGACAATGGGGTTGACGGTGTGCACGCCGGCATCCAAAGCGGCGCGATAGGCCTTGACCATCTCATCGCCCAAGCTCTCGCCCAAGCCCTGTGAGGCCAGTCGGTCCGAGTAGAGCTTGCGAGTTCCCGGGTGGGCGGCAATTTTCTTGTACATCAAGGGCTGGGTGAGGCTGGGGGTGTCTTGCTCGTTGTGGCCAAGTTTTCGAAAGCAAATGATGTCGACCACCACATCTTTGGAGAAGGTTTGCCTGAACTCAAGCGCCAATTGCGTGGCCAAGGCCACCGCCTCTGGGTCGTCCCCATTCACATGCAGCACGGGAGACTCAATCATCTTCACGACATCTGTGCAATAAAGCGTGGACCTGGAGTCGCGCGGATCAGACGTGGTAAAACCAATTTGGTTGTTGATCACAATGTGCAACGTGCCGCCGGTGTAATAGCCCCGGGTTTCGGCCAATGCAAGGGTTTCCATCACCACCCCTTGGCCTGCAAAGGCGGCGTCGCCGTGCACCAACACTGGCAGCACTTGCTGACCCTTGGGGTCGTTGCGGCGGTCCATGCGCGCACGCACGGACCCCTCCACCACCGGGTTCACAATCTCCAAGTGCGAGGGGTTGAAGGCAAGACTCAAGTGAACTGGGCCGCCCGAGGTGCTCACATCGGAACTAAAGCCTTGGTGGTATTTCACATCTCCACTGGGCAACTCTTCGGGCGCCGTGTGATCGAATTCGGCAAACAAATCCGCCGGCAATTTTCCCATGGAGTTGACAATGACGTTCAAGCGTCCACGGTGGGCCATGCCAATCACCACTTCTTGCAGTCCCATGAGGCCCGCGCGATCAATCAACTCATCAATGCAGACGATAAAACTCTCCCCGCCCTCAAGGGAGAAGCGCTTTTGCCCAACATAACGGGTATGCAAAAACCGCTCAAGGCCTTCAGCGGCGGTGAGTTTTTCTAAAATGCGTTTCTTTTTGTCGACATCAAAATTGGGCTTGGAGCGGATGCCCTCCAACTTTTGTTGCCACCAGCGTTTGTGGTCCTGATTGGACATGTAGTTGAACTCAGCGCCAATCGAGCCGCAATAGGTCTGTCTCAAGGCATTGAGCAACTCCCTGAGTGGCATGCGATCCCGCCCAAAAAACGTGTTGCTCGTGTCAAACACCGCTTCTTGGTCGGCATCGCTAAAGCCATAAAAGCTCGGACTGAGCTCGGGAATGTCGCGACGCTCTGCGCGCTTTAAGGGATCCAAATCGGCCCAACCCACCCCGACATTGCGGTAAGCAGAAATGAGTTGCTGGACCGCGGTTCGTTTGCGCCCCATTTGCTCATCGGCCGAGGCCATCACCACCCGGGTGCCGCCTTGCTTGGCACGCGCGGCAAAGGCATTGATCACGGGCAAGTGGGGGACGTCCTTGGACTGGGTGCCGTCATGTGCGGGGACGTGCTGCAAGGCGTCAAAGTACTCCCGCCATGTCTCGGGCACACTGCCCGGATTGGAGAGGTAGTTTTCGTAGAGCTCTTCGACATACGGGGCGTTGCCCCCAAAGAGATAAGTGTTGCCCGCATAGGCTTGGTATAGAGACGATGAACCGCTCATGGCACGCTGACCTCCGATTCCCTTGGGGAAACATTAGTTGGTTGTAGAAAAAACCTCTGCGACACGGCTGCACCGGTTAGCAGATGCGAAATGGTCCAAATGGGACACAATCGTGGTGTATTGTGCCACCAAAAGCCAAAAATCGATCAAAATAGGGACATATCCCTTCATTACTGCCATCATCCCCGACATGAATTACAAATCCGTGACTTCAAGACTCCTTGTCTGTGTGGCGTTGACCACCTTGACCGCTCTCACCGCTTGCTCCCTCATCCAAGGACCCAAAGGCGCAGAACAAACCACCCCGGACAACACACCCAAGATCCCCGCTGCGCCACCCAGGGCGAGCTTGGACTATATCGAGACCCAGGGATTTGACAAAAACCTTGCTGCCGCCTTGGCCTCGGACTTGCCCAGCGTACAAGTTCGCTTTGTCTACGAGGTCAAAGCCAGTGATCTACCCGAAAAGCTTGAATTCATCCTCTCGAGCATCAAGCGCACTGGCGGCAGGGTCGACATGGAGGTGCCAAACGCCCAGGACAGCAACACACCGTCTTGGAGTTTCACCTCAGCCATGGACCGCGTTTACACCCGGCTTGAGCGCTTTTTCAACAACATGACCAGAGCATCCACAGGCCTGATCGAGCGGGCTTGGAAAAAGCCCTTTGAGTCCATCGATTCTCGCAACGCCAGAGTGGTGTTTGGCACCAATAAAAAGGGCGAAGTGATCATCACGGGCGTGAATTTCACGCTGCGCGCCAAGCCCTGAGGCGAGTCAGCCCGAACTGCACCATGGGCACTTGCTCTCCAACAAGCCTCAAAGCGTTGCAGCCTTGAGTGTGAGCCCACAGTCCTTGGAGCAGTTGGTGAGCCAGGAGATGCCCTACGGCAAGTACAAGGGCCGATTGCTTTGCGACTTGCCCTCGCACTATTTGAGTTGGTTTGCTCGGGAGGGATTTCCCAAAAATTCTTTGGGTGAGCTCTTGAGACTCATGCATGAGATCGATCACAATGATTTGAGGGGACTTCTCACACCTCTCGGAAAGCGATGAGATTGGAACAAACGGCGCCCCACAAAACCATCAACGGCGTGGACCTATTGCTGATTTTGCTCGTGACCTTCACCTGGGGCATCAATTACCCCATCATGAAGTTTGTGATCAGTCACTATCCACCCGCGAGCTTTAGGACGTTTTCTTTTTTGCTTGGCTGTCTTTCTTTGGGCTTGTACGCCAAAGTCACAGGGCAAACCTTGCGCATTCCCAAACCTGAGCGAGCCTTGCTCTTTCGATTGGCCCTGCCCAACATGGTGCTTTGGCACCTGGGGTTGATTTATGGCATCGCGCTGCTGCACTCCGGAAGAGCCGCCATCGTGGGCTACACCATGCCGGTATGGGCTTACCTGTTCAGCTTGTTTTTTTTCAAGGCCGAATTCAATTATCGCATCGCCATGGGGGTGGTTTGCTCGCTTGGCGCGACGCTTTTATTGGCACAAGAAGAGTTTTCTCATTTCGCCGGCCAACCCTTGGGGCTGCTCTTTACCCTCTTGGCGGCCCTCTCTTGGGGCCTGGGAACAGCCATGACCCGGCACGCCAAGTTTTCTTTTTCCGTGCTCGCCATGACCTTTTGGATGCTTTTCCTCGCCTTTGTGGTCTTTGCGGTGTTGGCGCTGATGTTCGAGTACCCGTCTTGGCGCTGGCCCAATGAACTGGAGTGGCTGGGCACCGCTTACAGTGGGGTGGTCACCTTTGCCATCAGCTATTTGGCCTGGTTCAAGGTCGCCAGAAAATTAAGCCCCGTGGCCTCGGGACTGTCGATCATGCTGGTGCCAATTTTGGGCTTGACGAGCGGTTGGTTGATTTTGGGCGAACAAATTGCTTGGAGCGACATTGCCGCGCTGGTCTTGATTTTGGCGGCCATGGCCTTGGTCTTGTGGCCCACTTCAAAACCCAAAATCCAAGCCCAAGCCTAGGCCCGTGAATTGAGCACAAAAAAATCAAAAAAAGGCTCAAAGGAGCATTCCACCTTGAGGGGGTAGCCCCAAGGCACTTTGGCCGTAGGCGCTGGCATGGACATCCCAGGTCAGTCCAATGTGAGAAGAGGCGGCATGGATGTCTCTGAATTGGCGCTGCAAGGGCAAATGGGTCGACAAACTGCCCGCTCCCGCGGCTGGCATCAGCGTGTCAATGCAGCGCACCGCCAATTGCGCAGAAAAAGCAACATTTCTCTTCCACCTGAGCTTCGTTTCAATGGATGGATACTCCCCCAATCGAACGCCCTCCTCCAAATCAAGCCAATCTTTTCGCATGACGGATTCAGCGAACTCAACGCAAGCTGCCGCCTCGGCAATGCGCGACTGCACCGCGCTCAACTCCGCCACCTTGATTGCGGTGTAAGTGCCCACGCGCTGGCGCAAAGACTGGGTGAATTGTTCAACCGCTGCTTTGGCTGTCCCCAAGGGCACGATGCCGAGCACATAGGCAAAAGCCGCAAAAGCTGGCATGCGAAACATCGGATTTTCATAAAGCTTGGCCCCGGGCAGGTTCTGGCCAGAGGCAATTGTTTCGGCAGAAATGCTGCGGTGATGGGGCACAAAACACCCCTTGACCTCGACATCGTGGCTGCCAGTTGCACTCAGACCATAGGAGCTCCAGTTGCCCAAGTTTTGATAGTCACTTTGGGGGATCAAGAAAAAACGCCGCTCTGGTGCACCACCCGTGAACTCGGTCATGGCGCCCACCAGCATCCAGGTGCTGGCATCCACGCCGCTGCCAAAGGGCCAGCGGCCCGTGAGATGAAATCCACCCTCAACGGGCGTTGCACGACCACACGGAAAGGCCAAACTCGTGGCGGCCATATTTTTCGGGTTCTCACCCCAAATGTCTTCTTGCGCTTGCCGTTCAAACTGACCGATGTTCCATGAGTGCGAGGCCAAATTGGAATACACCCAAGCGGTCGATGAGCAGCCTTTGCACAACTCGAGCACCACGTCCATCAACACCCCCAATCCAAGCTCGGAGCCACCATACCGCCTCGGCTGCATGAGTTGCATGAGGCCGCTTGCTTGCAGCTCATCAATCGTTTCGTGAGGAATGCGCCGCAACTGCTCGGCTTCAAGCGCACGACTTGCCAACACCGGCGCCATGTCTTTGGCGCGGGCGACAGCCGACTCCGGCGTCAATGCTTTGTTGCTGGGCGTTGTCGGCACAGCATTATGAATGACAGTTAACCCCATGGTGGCTCTCCTTGTATGCGTTGACACCGAACACGTGTTTTTTTATATCGACACCCGCCCCAGCGCCTTGAGGATTCTCTCAGGGGTATGGGGCTGCACTTGAACATTCGCACCCAAGACGCCAATGGCATCGTTGATGGCGTTCATGATTGCACCGGGCGCACCCGCGGTACCGGCTTCCCCCACTCCCTTGGCCCCCAACTCCGAGCCCCGCGTGGGTGTTTGAACATGTTCAATCAAGATATCGGGCATCTCAAAGGACATCGGCACCAAATAATCGGCCATGGAGCCATTGAGCAGTTGCCCGTCTGGGCTGTAGAGACACTCTTCAAAAAGCGCACCGCCAATGCCTTGCACAATGCCGCCTTTGATTTGCTCGTCCACGAGCATGGGGTTGATGATCGTGCCGCAGTCCTCCACGCACCAGTGCTGGAGCAGCGTCACAAAGCCGGTCTCAATGTCGACCTCGACGAGAGACGCTTGGATGCCATTGGTAAACGTGAAGCCGTATTCTCTGGGAGTGTAATGCCGGGTGACGGTCAACTCGGATTGGTAATCTTTGGGCAAGGTGTCGGGCCTGAAGTAGGCCACGCGACCGACTTCACTCAGTGGCAGCAGACTTGTGCCACTCAACTTGTCAATCAATTCATCGCCTTGAATATCCAAGAGCACTTTATCTTTGCCAAGAATCAAAGCGGCCACCTCCAAGATATTGGACTTGAGCAGCTTGCCCGCTTGAAGCACGGCCTCACCCCCAATGCCTGCTCCTCGGGAGGCCCAGGTGCCTCCACCATAGGGCGTCACCGCCGTGTCGCCGGTGATCACCCGAACCTTGTGCAAAGACACCCCAACAACACTGGCGGCAATCTGGGCAAAAATCGCTTCCGTGCCCTGTCCTTGTTCGGTGACACTCACCAAGACATTGAGCATACCAGACGAATCGAGGCGAAGGGTCGCCCCATCTTGCGCAGAAATTCGAGCCCCACCCACGCCATAAAAAGCTGGCGACGGATTGGTGACTTCAATCATGGCCGCCAATCCAATGCCACGGTAAATGCCTTGGGCTCGGCTCGCACTTTGCTCTTGGCGCAAGCGCGGATAATCCATGAGCTTTAACAATTTGTCCAAGCATTGCTGATGGGACAACTTCTCAAACTTCAGACCCGAGGGAAAAGAATAAGGGTATTGGTCATCGGCAATCAAATTGCGACGGCGAAATTCAGCCGGGTCCATGCCAATCTCTCGGGCGGCCACATCCACAATGGCCTCAGTCACCGCCACCGCAATGGGGTGTCCCACCGCACGGTACTGGCAAGTCAAATTCTTGTTGGTAAAGACCACATCCAAATGCGCTTTGTAATGGCGATGTCGGTAAGGACCGCCCGTGAGGTTCACCACTTGGTTGCCCTCAATGCCACTGGTTCTGGGGTAAACCGAAAAAGGTCCAATGCCCGTCAAATCTCGAAGCTCAAAGCCAATAATGTCCCCGGCTTTGGAGCAGGCCAACTTGATGTTGATCTTGTGCTCACGCGCATGGATATCGGTCAAGAACGATTCAATTCGATCGGCGACAAATTTAACGGGCCGTTTGAGCATCACCGAAATCGCGGCAGTGGCCATTTCATCGGCATAGACATGCACTTTGATGCCAAATGATCCACCCACATCTGGGCAAATTACGCGTATATTGGATTCAGGGATGTTCAAATGACGCGAGAAAATATCTTGCATCATGTGCGGCGCTTGCGTGGATTGGTACACCGTCATGGTGTGCTCCGCCGGGTTGTAGTTGGCCAAGATGCTTCTTGGCTCATTGGTGACACCGGTGTGTCGAGAGAACTCATAGACCCGCTCCACCACCACGTCAGCTGCGTCAAAGGCGGCCCTAAAGCCTTCGGTCTCGAGATCTCGGGTGAAACACAAATTATCCCCAAGCTCGGGGTGGATCACCACGTCGCCCTGCAGGGCCTGCTCCATATCGCTCACCACGGGGAGAGTCTCCCACTGAACCTGAATGTGATCCAAGGCGTCCTCGGCTTGGCGACGGCTCAAGGCCACCACGGCCGCCACCGCCTCTCCTTGCCAGCAGGCTTTGACGGGTGCAATGGCAAACTGCTCGACTGAACGGATGCCTTTCAAGTGACTCAGCACGCCCACCCAGGGACTGCAAAACTCGGCCACCTCGGCCCCACTGAAGACCGCGATCACACCGGGCTGCTGACGAGCACGCGTCAAATCCAAGTCTTTGATCAAGGCATGCGCATGCGGACTTCGATAAAAAACCACATGGGCCAAGCGTGGCAAGCGTATGTCGTCAAGGTACTGACCGCGTCCTTCCAAGAGCTTTTTGGCTCCGAGTCTGGGCTCGCTCGCCCCAATATAGCCCTGCGCAGACTCGAGCAACGCCTGGGGTGTGTCTTGGGGTGCGTTCATGATGGGTCCACCGGGTTGGGGGCATGCAAAGCGTTTTGGATCAACACCTCTTCAATGGCATCCACAATGGACTGGTAGCCCGTGCAGCGACAGTAGTTGCCAGAGATCAGCTCTCGGATATCGGTTCTGGTGGCCTTGGGGTAGTCTTGCACAATGCTGTAGGCGCTCAAGAGCATGCCTGAAGAGCAAAATCCACATTGAAAGGCATTGTGCGCCAAAAAGGCTTTTTGCAATTGTTGAAATTCGGCGCGCTCACTCAGACCCTCAATGGTTTGGACAGTCTTGCCATTGGCCGAAACGGCCAAGCTCAAACACCCCCGCACCAACACGCCATCGACCAAGACCTGGCAGGCGCCGCAAACCCCGTGCTCGCAGCCCAAGTGAGAACCGGTGAGCCCCAAATCTTCGCGCAGGAAATCCACCAAGTGCTGGCGCACGGGAATGGGTTTGTTCACGGCCTCACCGTTCACCCAAAAGTGCACCGGCATCATGTGCTCACTCATGCCACACCTTCCCCGATGGCGCCCAAGGCGCGAGACAACAGCACCCCAGCCCAATGCGCTTTGGTGGTCGACTGGGCTTGTAAATCCGCCTTTGGGATCAACTCCGAGCGCAGTACCGCCAAGCACGCTGGCAGGGCCAACTCCCGCAGAACTTGGCCTTGAAGGTGCTGCATGGTCTTGAGCGCCAACACGGGCTGGTCACCGACTGCCAAAAAGGCAAGTCGAGCCCCATCGATGCGCCCTTGCTTGACTCGCAAGGCCATGGCCATTCCGACCAGTGCGTAGTCTCCCCGCCTTCTGGCGAGCTCCCTGAACACTTGAACCTCGTTGGCTTGAACCGAGGCAAACTCAATGGCCGTGATCAATTCACCCGCACGCAAATCGGTTTGATAAAGGCCTTGAAAAAAGTTTTGTGCGGACACACGTCGCTCACCGTGAAGACCTTGGAGGACCAAAGTGGCATTCAAACACAAAGCCACCGCGGGGTACTCTGCCGCCGGGTCGGCCAATGCGAGACTGCCCCCAATCGTGCCGACATTGCGAATGGCCAAATGCGCCACATGGCTCGCACTTTGAAATAGGAGTGGCACATGAGTGCTCACCAACGCAGAGCTTAGCAACTGAGCGTGGGTCACGAGTGCGCCGATGCGAAGACTCGGCCCCTGGAGCGCAATGGTGCGCAATTCGCTCAAACCGGTGATATCGACGAGCAGTTTGGGCCAAGACATTCGCAAATTCATCATGGCGAGCAAGGATTGTCCTCCGGCCAGAATTTGAACCTCCCCCTCGTGCTCGGCCAAGAGACTCAAGGCTTGGGCCAATCGAGTCGGTTTGACGTAATCAAAGTCTGGGGATTTCATGGCGGACTAGACCTTGATGCCCAAATAAAAACTCTTGACCAAATCGTTGCCGATGAGGGTTTGAACATCGCCTTTAAAGACAATTTCCCCGTTGACAATGATGTGGCCGTAGTCGGCGATTCGCATCGCTTGGTGAAAACTTTGCTCGGCCATCAAAACCGTGAGTTGGTATTGGGCTTTGAGTTCTTGAATTTTGCTGATGGTGGTCGACACCAGCAAAGGAGACAAGCCCACCGAAGGCTCATCGATCAAAAGCAATTTGGGCGAAGCCATGAGAGCGCGGGCAATGGCCAGCATTTGCTGCTGACCACCCGACATGGAGCCCGCCAATTGCCCATGGCGCTCAGCCAGCAGTGGAAAGGCCTCGTAACAAAATTCCAAGTTGCGCTTTATTTCAGCTCTCGCGGCCAGGCGAAAAGCACCGAGCATCAAGTTTTCAAAAACGGTTAATTTGGGGAACAGTCGCCGCCCCTCAGGCACCAAGCTCACCCCAAGATTGACGATGTCCTCGGTGGTCATTTGCGTCAACTCGTGCTGTTGACCGTCAATGTCGAGTTCAATCGAGCCGGCGCTGGGCTTGACCATGCCCATCACACACTTCATGAGTGTGCTTTTGCCGTTGCCATTGGTCCCGAGCAAGGCCACGGTTTGGCCTTGATCGATCTCCATCGACACACCGTGCAAAGCGCGAACGGCGCCGTATCCCGCGTCAACGCCTTTGATGCTGAGTTTAATCCCCAAGATAGGCCCTTTGCACGTCTGGATTTTTCACGACTTCTTGCGGCGTGCCTTCGCAAATGATCTGCCCGGTGTCCAAGCACACCACCCGCTGAGAAAACGCCATCACCGCTTGCATGATGTGCTCAATCATGATGATGGTGATTCCTGAGGCGCTCAAATCAAACAAAATCTCCAAGACCTCGTCCACCTCGGCGCCGGCCAGCCCTGCCATCGCTTCATCCGAAATCAGCAGCTTGGGGCTGGCTGCCATGGCGCGCGCCAACTCCATTTTCCTGAGCTCAACTTGGGAGAGTTGATTGGATTGAACATGGGCTTTGTCGGCCAACCCCATGCGAGTCAAAATCTCCATGGCTTTGTCGCGCTCTTTGGGCCCATCCAATCCCGTCACAAAGGCGAAAGGGACCAACAAGTTTTCCATCACCGTCATGCTGGAAAAAGGCTTGGGGATTTGAAAACTTCTGGCAATGCCCAGCTTGGTGCGCACATGGGCACGCTCGGCGCTAATGTCTCGGCCGTCAAAATGAATGTGGCCGGCGCTGGGTTCAAGCGAGCCGGAAATACAATTGATCAAGGTGGTCTTTCCAGAACCATTGGGGCCAATGAGGCCGAGTCGCTCACCCCGCTTCACCGTCAAATTGACGCCATTGAGGGCCGCAAATCCACCAAAGGTTTTGCTCAACTGATCTATTTTGAGGATCGGGTCCATTTTTTTATCAATCCCAAGATGCCTTCAGGCGCGAGCACGACAAAGAGAACCAAAATGACCCCCACCACCAACACATTGAGCTCATTGGACACCGTCACCGACACCACTTGCTGGAGACTTCCCAAAAGAACGGCGCCAATCAATGGACCCAACCAATGCGCCGTGCCCCCAATGATGGGCATCCCGAGCGCCGAAATCGAATAACTCAAATTAAAGGTCGAGGTGGGCTCGATGTAGCTCATGTACATGGGCATGGGCGCACCGGCCACCCCCATCAAGGCGCCAGAAATCGTGCACGCCATGAGCTTGATCTTCAAGGTGGGCACCCCGGAGCACTCGGCCGCCTCTTCTGAGTCCCTCACCGCCCGCAAACCTCGCCCCAAAAAAGACGTCTGGATATAGCGAGCAATGGCAACGGAAGCCACGGCCAAGACAGCCATGACAAAAAAGAGCATTCGGTTGTAGTTCTGAAAAACAAAAATGACACTGGGCCGGGTCAACTGCAAACCACTCGCGCCGCCCACATAAGGCCAGTTGTTCACAGCAGTCTCCATGATGAAGACCACGGCCACGGTGGCAATGGAGAAAAAGATCCCCCTGAGCTTCAAGGTGAGGAGTCCGACGGCCAACCCCAAGAGTCCGGCCAACACCCCACCACACAAAATTTGCACGAGCAAAGGAGCCGCCAACCACTTGAACAAAACCACCGCACTGTAGGCTCCGACGGCCAAGAACGCGGGCACGCCAAAATTCACATACCCGGCATATCCCCCCAAGATGTTCCAAGCGGTGGCCAGTACCACAAACTGCAAGACGATGAAGCCGGCGTAAAAAATATACTCATTCACGTCCAACAGCGAGAGTCCAAAAAAACCCAGCAGTGTGAGCAAACAAACCCCATAAAACTTGCTCATGTCTGCGACCTACCTTCCAAAAAGACCTTGGGGTTTGAGTCCCAAAATCAATAAAAGTAAGCCAAAGGACACCGCCGGCGCCCAAGAGGCCCCCAAGGTCATGAGCACAATGGACTCGGCCACACCCAAGAGCAACCCCGCCACCAAAGTGCCACTCATGCTGCCAAGACCGGCCAGCACCACCACGCAAAAGGTGCGACCAATGTAGATGCGGTCCATGGCCGGCTCAACCGGCCCCACAATGATAAGCATCGCTCCGCTCAGGGCATTGACCGCGGTGGCAATGCCAAAGGCGAGCTGCTTGATTTTGACGGGATTGGCGCCCATGAGCCGCAAGGCACCCTCATCTTGACCCACCGCCTTGATGGCCCGACCATTGAAAGTTTTGGAGAAATATTGGGTGAGTGCAAAGGTGAGCACCACGGCCACACCAAAGGCCACCAGCATTCGGTAGGGGAAACGGTAGTCAAGGATCTCCAAACTGTTGCCAATGTAGCTCGCTCTCACCGTGCGCTGATCCACACCAAAGACCAAAATCAAACACACCTCGATGATGAAGGCCAAACCAAAGAAAAAAGCCAATCCCCGAATGCCCGCATCGGTGCCGCGTTTTTCAAAGGTTTCATAGTAAAAACGGTAAATCAACATGCCCAATAGGAAGAAGGGGGGCATCAAGAGCACGCCGCAAACAATGGGGTCAATGCCAAGGCCTGAGAGCATGTAAGTGCAATAGGATCCAAAGACCAACAAGGCGGGATGGGCCACATAGGGCACATCGAGCAAACCAAAAGCGACGGACAGCCCGAGACTCACTGCGGCATAAAAGCAGCCAAGCAAGATGCCAAATAAAGTGGCCTCGAACAGCAGGTCAATTGAGAACATGTCTAGCGGTCAAGTTCAAATCGATGGGACGCCCAGGCTCACTGCACCATCGCCCCAAGCCCTCAAGTCGCTTTGCGCGCCAGGTCAAAGGGGGTGATGACGTTGCCTTGCTTTTCAGCTTCAGGCCAAATCACCACTTGCTTGCCGACATTTTTGAATTGCTCGTCATTGTCGTCGGCAATGTTTCTGTACTGTGCTTGCACCAACCGCGGTTGGGCTCGTTCACCCAATTTATCAAAACGGATGGGTCCAACAATGGTGTTCATCTCGTTGCTGCGCAAATACGCCGCGAGCTTTTTGTGCTCCAAGCTCTTGGTTGCGTTCGCGGCTTGCTCGACCATTTGACCAATGCCATAACTAAAGGGCGCCAAGTAATAACCCAAGGGATCGACTTTCGCCGCCACTGCACGCTCGTGGTAGCGTGACAAAAAGCTCTCGATACCAGGAAACTTCATGCCTGGCACATAGGAGTTGTAATTCACCACGCCATTGAGCAAACTGCCCAAGCTTTTCATCACCGGCGTGAACTGCAAGCCGACCATGCCACCGCCAAAGATCTTGACTTGTGCACCCAGGCCAATCTCATTGACCGATCGCATGATGGCCACCGCCTCGTTCGGGTAACAAGCAACAAACACCACATCGGGCTTGGCCGCACGAACCGAGCGAACGATGGAGGAGAAGTCGGTGTTGTTGGGTGGATAATTTTGATCATAGACCACATTCCAACCCGTGCTTTTGATGAGCTCGCGCGCGCCATTGGCCAAGTTTTGTTGAAACTCGGCGTCGGCTGCAAAAATGGCGATGGTCTTGCCGCCGGCATTTTTTCCAGCCTCTAAAAAACCCTCTGACCAGCCCTTGGCATCGTTCCAAGGCGCATTGTTGAACCACATGTCGTGCTGGACTTTGGCGTTGACTTGGAAGGAAAAATTGCCCATGAGCAACAAACCACGCTCCTTGACCAGGGGCATGATGGGTGCGGTGGGGTTGGTTGCATAGGGCGCAAAGAGCAAATCCACCTTGTCCACGTCCAAGAGCTTGGTGTAAAGCCCAGGCGTGAGGGCGCCATTGCTTTGATCATCGTAGGCGATCAATTCAACCTTGCGCTTGAGCAGTCCGCCCCGGGCATTGATGTCTTCAACCCACATGCGAATAGCCAAAAGTGACGCTTGCCCCCCTGCGCCCAGACCTCCAGTTTGAGGCATGCTCATGCCGATTTTGACCACCCCAGATTGTGCAAACGACAACCCGCCCGGAATGGCTGAGGCCAATAGACCCGCCCCAGTTGACCCAATCACTTTGCGACGCATGTTGTCCATCAAGCACTCCTAGAGTAAAACAAAGACTAGGTCTATGCTAAGAGATGGGTCGATAAGCGATATTGGATTAAACCCTTACAAATCTGAGGAGCACTGCAGTTTTAGTTGGGCAATTCAGACACTTTTTCCATCTTTGAGTAATCTTCACCTGACCACTGGGGTGCGCTTTTGATATCAAAGAAATTGAGCTCAATCATTACATTGTTGGGGTCGCGAATGAACAATTGGTAGAGCTCGGACTCGGGAAAGTATCTGGGGAAAAAAGCCAACCCGATGGTGTTGAATTTGGCGACAAACTCGTCGGGGTTTTGCGCCAAGAAAGCCACATGGTCGATGACACCGGTTTGTCCATCGGCGGCGTTCTCGCCCGTTCCCAGGTAATACTTTTCTCGGTTGGGGATTTTGGACGGCCCCAGGTGCACCTGAATGGATCCATTGATCCCAAGCCAATAACCCGGGAAGGGAAAATCTGGACGCTTCATCACCTCAAAGCCGAGCACCGACATGTAGAAATCTTTGGTTTTCTCCAAATGCTCCGCTCGGATGAAAAAATGGTTCAAGGAATGGATGGGCATGCTGGGTTTCCTTCGTGACAATCAACACAATTGAATGAGCAAAAACGTTTGATGAAAGACGCACATCAAGAAAGATTGCATCAAGGCGGCGGCACCAAGTGTCGGTACCACTGTGAAATTTCTTCGCCCGTTTGGATCACAACACCCTCTTTGGCCAACAGGTAGTCCAAGAGCTGCTCGAAGTATCCTATTCGATGGGGCGTACCGGTGATATAGGGGTGCACACTAATGGCCATGACCCGGGTCTGAAAGACGCTCTCCATCCACAATCGATCCAAGTGTTCGCGCCCCCGCAAAAACAACTCATCACTGGCGTGGCTTTGAAGGAGCATCATCGGGATGTCGTTGATCTCAACCGTGTAAGGCACCGACAGCACGGGCTTTGGCTTGGCTTGGATCCAAGTCGGTTGATCATCCAAGACCCAATCGGCCACATACTCAATCCCAGCGGCAGAGAGCAAATCAATGGTTTGATCATTCTCGGTGAGTCCGGGGCTCTCCCAACCGGTGGGGGCTTTGCCGGTGAATTGACGGATGCTTTGCACGGCCTGCTCGATGGACGCGGCTTGATCTTCCAAGCTGTGCATGGGCCCTTGCACATGGCCGTGCCCCATGAATTCCCAGCCGAGCTCAAGGGCCGCCTCGGCAATGCGGGGGTAGGTTTCGCACACAATGCCATTGACCGCCATGGTGGGAACGATGTTGCGCCGCTGGAGTGCATCGCGCAAGCGCCAAAACCCCACCCGCATGCCGTATTCATGCCAGGCCCAATTGGGCAAATCGGGCTTCAAGGCCTGCCCCATAGGGGGGCTCAAAACGGTACGGGGCATGGCCTTGGCAATGGACCAATGCTCGACATTGACAATGATCCACACCAACATGCGCCCCCCCTTGGGAATGGGCAAAGGCGCCCGGTCCACGATGGCCGAAAAGGGTACACGGTGACTTAAGAGTGAGTCCATCTTCATCGCCTTTCTAAGAGTTCAAAGTTGCTTGGGCCTCAGGCACAAGACGCCGCCGCCCCCCCAGCACGCACATCACATGGTTTTGATTTTTAGACCGTTAAATTTTGTAGCCAAGACTGAATTTCTTCACATTGCCCATGCTCTGAGCTCCTAAGCCACTCATAGACCACCATCTCGGTGGTCACCAACTCTGCCCCAGCTGAGGCAAGTCGGTCAAGTGCCGCATCTTTGTCACTTTGGCGCACGGAGAGCGTGGCATCGACCACCACCCAAACCTCAAACTCATCTTCCAACAAATCGAGCGCCGTTTGCAGCACCGCCACATGGGCCTCAAGACCCAAGAGCACGATTTGGTTTTTTTCGGGCGCCAAGGCTTCCTTCTTTTGCAAATGCTTGGGCAAGCTGCGCGCATTGCCTTGAGGAGGAGCTTGTTTCACCGGCGGGCGAAGGATCTCAATCAAACCTTCTTCACAAGCCGAGAACACCATTTTTGTGAGCGGCTTGGGGCAAAGCGTTTGGAGTGCTGGCGGCATGTGACCCCAAAGCTTGGGGTACTGCTCGGTGCAACTCATGGGAATATGGAGGGACCGCGCCGCGCGTGCGAGCAACTGCGCGCGCGCCAAGAGCGTTTGCGCCTCGGACACACGCTCGAGCGCACCTTCTTGCACGTCCAAGAAAACCAATTGACATTCTTCGCTTGAGATCAGCATCATGACACCTTCACCACCACACGGCCTTTGACAAGGCCTTTTCTCAACGCCTGGGCGGTTTGCACCACTTCTTCGAGCCCAATGACTTGGGTCATGCGCTCGAGTTTGACCAAATCCAAATCTTGGGCCAGGCGCTTCCAGGCTTCAACCCTAAGAGACAGGGGTGCCATCACCGAATCAATGCCCAGCAAACTCACTCCGCGTAAAATAAACGGCATCACGGTTCCTGGCAAATCAAAGCCCTGGGCAAGACCACAAGCGCTCACGACACCGCCATAGCGCGTCTGGGCCAAGGCATTGACCAAGGTGTGCGAGCCCACCGAATCCACCACTGCGGCCCAACGCTCTTTTTGAAGAGGCCGAGTGGCCGCGCCCGAGAGCTCCGCACGGTCCAAGACCACTGAGGCGCCCAATGCTTTCAAATAGTCGGCTTCATCCAATTTGCCGGTGCTCGCCACAACGGTGTAGCCCAACCCAGAGAGCAAAGCCACGGCGACACTGCCAACCCCCCCACTCGCCCCGGTGACCAACACCTCACCGCAGCCGGGCATCAAGCCATGGCGCTCGAGCGCCATCACACTGAGCATGGCGGTGTAGCCTGCCGTACCAATGGCCATGGCTTGTAAAGCGCTCAATCCTGAGGGCAGATGCACCAAGCCCTTGGACTCTAGGCGCGCGCGCTCGCTCAAAAGACCAAAGCGCGTCTCCCCCAAGCCCCAGCCGTTGTGGATGAAAGCATCCCCAGCATGCCAATCGGGTGAGTCAGAAGTGAGCACCACCCCCGAGCCATCGATCCCCGCCACCATGGGCCAAGTGCGCACCACGGGAGACGTGTTGGTGATGGCCAAGGCGTCTTTGTAATTGAGTGAGGAGTAAAGCACTTGCGCGCTCACGTCGCCTGTTGGGAGTGAATCCTCGCTCAAACTTTCAATTTGAGCGCCAAACGCTTCATCTTTTCTGAGCACCAGGGCTTTGAACATGGCTCTTGTCTTTCTAAGGGCAAACTGTGAGGTGGGAGGGGATTTGGGCGCACCCTGTGCGTGCGCGGCTGTATAAAACAACAGACAAAATCACAAACCCTCTCGATTCGTTCCAGAGTTTAGGTGATTTTTGGACTGAACACGCTCTTTTCCCCCTCTCCAACAAACCCCTAGCCCCAAATGTCATCAATCCCCATTAAAATCAAGGCCATGCGCATTTGGCTCGTCTCCACACTCTTGTTTGCTTGTAGCCTCGGCTGGGCCGCACCCAAGCACCAACCGGCCCAAGACATTGAACAGTTCTTGGCGGATGCGGGCGTGATCAATCAAATGGAGCAGTTGCGTCAAAACATGAGTGACACCGCCTCAGGCTTGGTGGTGAATGCGATGGGCCTCCTCGGTGTGCCCTACCGAGCTGGGGGCATGAGCGAGAAGACAGGCTTTGACTGCAGTGGCTTTGTAAGAACCATTTTCGAGCGCTCCATCGGCTTGGTCTTGCCCAGGCGCGCCAAAGACCAAGCGGAGGTCACGCAAAACATCCAAGTGGAAGATTTGAAGCCGGGTGACTTGGTGTTTTATCACACCCTGCGCCAGGCCTTTAGCCATGTGGGCATCTACATTGGAGACGGCAAATTCATTCACTCACCCAGACCCGGCCACCAAGTGCGAATTGAAGACATGCGCGAGGCCTATTGGGCCAAACGCTTTGATGGCGCCAGGCGCGTGAAGGAGCTCAACCCCAATTCGGTGAGCGAGACGAACGCGATCACCCTCTCGAACATGAGCGCCGTGCCCAGCATGCCCAACAGTGCCTTGCTCGCGAGCACCAGCGCGTCGAGCAAGCCGCTCCTGGGTTCGGCATACGCCGCAACGCTGCCCACCCTAGGCGCAGTGGCACCGCTTGGGGCCGCCTCGGCTGGGCCCTTGTCAAACCTCTTGCCCTTGAGCTTACCGAGCCTCAGTCTCCCGGGCTCCATCGGCAATGTGCTGCCGAACTTCTTGGGCTTCAAAAGCAGCAGCTCGAACTCGGGCATCAATGCGCCACCTCCCGCGACTGGCTTGAACTCAGAATCCAACTGACAGCGCTGGACACCAAGACCCAAGCCTAACGCAAAGCTCGGTCGCGTGCACCCACTCTTCTTGCGACGGCATCTCCCCAAGCCAACAACCACAGGGTCAATAGCCCAATATCCTTGGGGTTGTTTCTACCAGGCAAGGATTGCAAAAACGCATAGACATCGTTGAGATCTTTGACACTCAAGATTTTTTCACCAAAGGCCGGCATATCGTTGAGGACATTGCGCACAAAACTGGAGTCTTCCAGCGACCACGATCTCACCGAGTTGATTGCCCGCATCCGTGCGCAGGTCTTGGCCACCAATTTTACAGACGATGAACTCAATCCACCACAACTGCGGATTGTGGAAAAAGCGATTGCTCGCCTCTAGCGAGCTTGCTGCGTTTTAACAGGGTGCGCGGAAATCCTCTCCGTTAGGCGGAGGATGTCAATACCTGCCTGTCGCTCACACGCAGGACCACTATTCGTCCTTGCATGCACGTCTTTGGAGAAACGAACTCCAAGGTCATCTTAAATGGCCCCTTGAGGGTGCAGTGACGAGACTTTGGGTTTTATTTTTTCTTGCTGGGTGGCAAATCGGTGCATGAGCCGTGAGCGACCTCAGCAGCAAGTCCAATCGTTTCACCCAAGGTGGGGTGAGGGTGGATGGTTTTACCAATGTCCATTGCATCGGCGCCCATCTCAATGGCCAAGGCCACTTCACCGATCATGTCGCCCGCGTGGGTGCCCACCATGCCACCGCCCAAAATTTTGCCGTGACCGTGCGCCTGGGGTGAATCGTCAAAGAGCAGCTTGGTAAAGCCCTCATCGCGGCCATTGGCAATGGCGCGGCCTGAAGCGGCCCAGGGGAACATGCCCTTTTTCACCGCAATGCCGCTGGCCTGCGCTTGCTCTTCGGTGAGCCCCACCCAAGCAACCTCAGGATCGGTGTAAGCCACGCTGGGAATGACACGCGCATTGAATGCACTTTGACTCAAATTCGCGTCGCCCAAAATTTCACCGGCCACGACCTCGGCCGCCACATGGGCCTCATGCACAGCTTTGTGGGCGAGCATGGGTTGACCCACCACATCGCCAATGGCAAAGATGTGGGGGACGCTGGTTCGCATTTGGATGTCAACACCAATAAAACCGCGCTCACTCACGGCCACGCCCGCCGCTTCGGCATTGATCTTTTTGCCGTTGGGGCTGCGCCCCACCGCTTGGAGCACCAAGTCGTAAGTTTCTTTGCTCACACCTTTGGCGCTTTCAAAGCTCACCTCAATGCCTTTGCTCGTGGCGAGAGCGCCGACGGTTTTGGTGGCGAGCATGATTTGATCAAAGCGCGGCGCATTCATTTTCTGCCAAACCTTGACCAAGTCGCGGTCCGCGCCTTGCATGAGGCCATCCATCATCTCGACCACATCCAAGCGTGACCCCAAGGTGCTGTAGACCGTGCCCATCTCAAGACCAATGATTCCTCCACCGAGAATCAGCATTTTCTTGGGGACCGATTGAAGCTTGAGCGCACCGGTGCTGTCAACGATTCTGGGATCCTCGGGCATGAAGGGCAGCCGAACCGCTTGCGAGCCCACTGCGATGATGGCGCGCTTGAACTTGAGGGATCTGGTTTGACCGGATTTTTCCTGGCCCGTGCCTTGGGTCTCTTCAACGCTCAAGGTGTGGGGGCCGGCAAAAAAACCAAAGCCTCGGACAACCTCGACTTTGCGTATTTTGGCCATGGCCCCCAAGCCGCCAGTGAGCTTGGTGATGACCTTGTCTTTGTGCCCTCTCAGTTGGTCCAAGTTGACGGTGGGCGGCGCAAAACTCACCCCCATCGCGGACAAGTGTGAGACCTCGTCCATGACACTGGCCACGTGCAACAAGGCTTTGGAGGGGATGCACCCCACATTCAAACATACGCCACCGAGCGACGCATAACGCTCGACCAAAATGACCTTCAGACCCAAATCGGCCGCCCTGAAAGCAGCGGAATAGCCGCCTGGCCCACCGCCAAGGACCAAGACATCGCAGTCGGTCTGGCTGGGCCCGGGAGTGGCGGACTTGATGGCCGCAGCGGGGGCAAGGGGGGCAGCGCTCGGGGCTGCAGGCAAAGTGGGTTCGGGTGTTGGCGATGAAGCCTTGGGGGAGGTGGCGGTGGCGGTGGCGGTGGCGGCGGGAGCTTGTGCACTGTCTGCCGTCTCGAGTGTCAAGAGCACGCTTCCCTCTTTGACCTTGTCGGAGAGTTTGACCTTGAGCGCTTTGACCACCCCGGCATGGGAGCACGGAATCTCCATAGAGGCTTTGTCCGACTCCACGGTGATCAAACTTTGTTCAACTTTGACTGTGTCGCCCACCTTCACCAAAATTTCAATCACCGCGACTTCTTGGAAGTCACCAATATCGGGGACCTTGATGTCTATGCTGGCCATGGTTGGACTTTCTTAAAGAAGGACGCGGCGGAAATCGCCCAAGATTTGTGCCAAATGCGCATTGAAACGGGCCGCTTGCGCACCATCGATCACGCGGTGATCCCAACTGAGGGACAAGGGCAAAATCAAACGCGGCTCAAAAGCTTGGCCGCTCCAAACGGGTTGCATTTGGCTTTTGCAAACACCCAAAATCGCCACTTCAGGCGCGTTAATGATGGGGGTGAAGTAGCGCCCACCTATGCCACCCAGGGATGAGATGGTGAAACACGCGCCACTCATTTGAGCCGGACCGAGTTTGCCTTCGCGGGCTTTTTTGGCCAAGTCAGACATTTCTTGCGAGATCTCCAAGACGCCTTTTTTGTCGGCATCTTTGATGACGGGCACCATGAGACCATTGGGCGTGTCAGCGGCAAAACCAATGTGGTAATACTGCTTATAAACCAAATCCTCGCCATCCAAAGAGGCATTGAAGTCAGGGAATTTTTTGAGCGCACTCACACAAGCTTTGATCAAAAAGGCGAGCATGGTGATTTTGATGCCACTTTTTTCATGCTCCTTGTTGGCGAGCACGCGAAAGGCTTCCAAATCGGTGATGTCGGCATCGTCGTGGTTGGTCACGTGGGGGATCATCACCCAATTGCGGTGCAAATTTGCCCCTGAAATTTTCTTGATGCGGCCCATTTCTTTGCGCTCCACAGGACCGAACTTGGCAAAGTCCACCTTGGGCCAGGGCAAGAGTCCCAAGGCCTCACCAGAACCCGAAGAGGTTCGAGCGGACCCAGAAGCGGCCTGGGCTGTGGTTTGAATGGCACCGGCCATCACACTGCGCGAGAAGGCTTGCACATCGTCCAAGGTGATGCGCCCTTTGGGGCCGCTGCCTTTGATCTCGCTCAAGGGCACGCCCAACTCACGGGCGAATTTGCGAATAGAAGGCGACGCATGGGGCACTTGGGCGAGCAAGGCGGGGGTCTGCGTGGGGTTGTGCGCTGGGGAGGCTGCAACAGGTGCAACAGTTGCGGCCAAAGATGCAGCCACAGGTGGGGATAATGCTGAGGCCAAAGGAGCGCCCCCAGCCGCGGCTTGCAGCGCTGCAGGGGTGATGGCGGCAGATACTTCGGGGGCAGCAACTGCCACGCCAGGGGAAGCAGGCATTTCGCGACTCTCGCCTGAGGCGGCCAGCGTCACCATCGCAAGCACGCTGCCTTCTTTGACGCGGTCGCCAAGTTTGACCCTGAGCTCGCTGATCACCCCTTTGACGGAGGATGGAATTTCCATGGACGCTTTGTCCGACTCCACCGTGATCAAGGACTGTTCGAGCTCAATGGCGTCTCCCACTTTGACCAAAATCTCGATGACACCCACGGATTCAAAATCCCCAATGTCAGGCACTTTTAATTCGACTGTACTCATGCAGCGTCTCCTGGAATTAGGCGTTCAATGGGTTGATTTTGTCGGTTTTGATCTGGTACTTTTCAATGGCCTCCAAGACTTTGGAGGTGGGCAACAGGCCGTCCTCGCTCAAGGCTTTCAAGGCGGCCAAGACGATGAAGTGGCGATTGATCTCAAAATGCTCACGCAGTCTGGAGCGGAAATCGCTGCGACCAAAGCCATCCGTGCCCAAGACCTTGAAACTTCGGCCCTTGGGGATAAAGGCGCGAATTTGCTCGGCATAGGACTTCATGTAGTCGGTTGACGCAACGACGGGGCCTTCATGGGCGCCGAGTTGCGTGGCCACAAAAGAGGCCTTCGCAGTCTGGTCGGGGTGGAGCAAATTCCAGCGATCCATCTCTTGGCCTTCGCGGGCGAGTTGATTAAAACTCGGACAACTCCAAACATTGGCCACGACGCCAAAGTCTTTTTTCAGCAGCGCCTGAGCGGCAATCGACTCGCGCAAGATGGTGCCCGAACCGAGCAAATTGACCCGGGGAGCCTTTTTGGCGCCGTCTCCAGCGCTGAGCAAATACATGCCCTTGATGATTTCTTCTTCCGTGCCCGCTTGCAGACCCGGCATGGGGTAGTTTTCATTGAGGAGGGTGATGTAGTAAAAGACGTTTTCTTGCTTTTCTACCATGCGCCGCAAACCGTCTTGCATGATCACCGCCACTTCGTGGGCGAAGCTCGGGTCGTAACTCAAACAGTTGGGGATGGTGCCAGCCAAAATGTGACTGTGACCGTCTTCGTGTTGCAAACCTTCACCATTCAAGGTGGTGCGCCCGGAGGTGCCACCGAGCAAAAAGCCGCGTGCTTGCATGTCCCCTGCCGCCCAGGCCAGGTCACCAATGCGCTGGAACCCGAACATGGAGTAGTAGACATAAAACGGGATCATGATGCGGTTGTTGGTCGAGTAGGACGTGGCGGCCGCAATCCAAGAACTCATGCCCCCCGCTTCATTGATACCTTCTTGCAAGATCTGGCCTGCTTTGTCTTCCTTGTAGTACATGACTTGGTCTTTGTCGACCGGGGTGTACTGTTGGCCTGCAGGGTTATAAATCCCCACTTGCCTAAAGAGGCCCTCCATGCCGAAGGTTCTGGCCTCGTCGACCAAAATCGGCACCACGCGAGAGCCCAGTGCAGGGTCGCGCAAGAGCTGGGTTAAAAAGCGCACATAGGCTTGGGTGGTGGAGATCTCGCGACCTTCAACCGTGGGCTCCAAAATTGACTTGAAGGTCTCCAAAGCGGGAACCTGAAAAGCCTCTTCGCTTTTGACACGGCGAGCGGGCAAGTAGCCTCCGAGGGCGGCTCGGCGCTGGTGCAAGTACTGCATCTCAGGCGTGTCGTCGGCGGGTTTGTAAAAAGGCAAAGCGGCCAAGTCACTGTCAGGCACGGGAATATTAAATCGGTCGCGAAAGATTTTGATGTCTTCGTCGGTGAGCTTTTTGGTTTGGTGAACCGTGTTCTTGCCTTCGCCAATTTTGCCCATGCCAAAGCCCTTGACGGTCTTGATGAGCAAGACCGTGGGCTGGCCGGTGTGCTTGACCGCCTTGGCGTAAGCCGCGTAGACCTTTTGGGGGTCGTGGCCGCCGCGGCGCAAATTCCAAATTTCGTCGTCGCTCATTTTAGCGACCATCTCCAAGGTCTTGGGGTCTCGACCAAAGAAATGCTCACGAACGAAGGCACCGTCGTTGGCCTTGAAGGCTTGGTAGTCACCGTCCAAGGTCTCCATCATGATGCGACGCAGGGCCCCATCGTGATCCTTGGCCAAGAGATTGTCCCAATTGCTGCCCCAGATGAGCTTGATCACATTCCAGCCCGAACCCCTGAATTCACTCTCGAGCTCTTGGATGATTTTGCCGTTGCCGCGCACAGGTCCGTCCAATCGCTGCAAATTGCAGTTGATCACAAATATCAAATTGTCGAGTTTTTCCCGAGCGGCCAAACCAATGGCGCCCAAAGACTCGACCTCGTCCATTTCACCGTCTCCACAAAACACCCAAATTTTTCGGTTCTCGGTGTTGGCAATGCCTCTGGCGTGAAGGTATTTTAAAAAGCGGGCCTGGTAGATGGCCATCAAGGGGCCCAGTCCCATCGAGACGGTCGGGAACTGCCAAAACTCGGGCATGAGTTTGGGGTGGGGGTAGCTCGAGAGGCCTTTGCCTTGAACTTCTTGTCTGAAGTTGAGGAGTTGCTCCTCGCTCAAGCGCCCTTCTAAGTAAGCACGCGCATAGACACCCGGTGAGACATGGCCTTGGATGTAGAGGAGGTCGCCGCCGTGGTTCTCGTTTTCAGCATGCCAAAAATGATTAAAACCCGCGCCAAAGAGGTGAGCCAAAGAGGCAAAGGAGCCGATGTGCCCGCCCAAGTCGCCGCCATCCTCGGGGTGATGGCGATTGGCTTTGACGACCATGGCCATGGCGTTCCAACGCATGTAAGCGCGCAGTCGCTCCTCGATCTCGATGTTTCCCGGACAGACCTCTTCCTCCTCGGTGTTGATGGTGTTGATGTAACCGGTATTGGCCGAGAATGGCAAATCAATTCGGCTTTCTCTGGCGTGCTCAAGGAGTTGCTCAATCAAGAAATGGGCGCGCTCAGTGCCTTCAGACGCAATCACGGCGCTCAAAGCATCAAGCCACTCTCGGGTTTCTTGACTGTCGGTGTCGTTGAGCGCGAAGGTGCGCTGCTCGTTGGGTAAAGCGGACATGGTTTGTCTCCTCGGGGCTTAGATGGCTTGGTGGGCTTGTGCGTGAACTTTGTTTTTTTTCAGATTATCACACAGGTCAATCGGATTTCAAATTATGCTTTTATTTTTTATATTATGAAATTAAAAAAACAGTAAAAAAATATGCAGGGGCCTGCGCTTGTCTCAAGAGACACGGCCACAAGTGCCTCTAAAATGAACCCATGTTCAACCTGTTGCACACCATTCGCTTGCCTTTGAAAGTCGTTTTGAAGGCTTGGACCCGGTGGTGGCGCAACCAAAGCCCAAGCCGCCAAGACCGTTTCGCTTTGATGGCGCCATTGACGGCGGTCATCTTTTTCTTCGCCGCCATCGCCACCGCATTTGGCTATTTGCGCTATGAGGAAATCCTTCGCGAAGAAGAGACCGTGCGGCGTGACATCGAATACGCCCAGCAGCGATTGCGCATCCGTCTCTTGGAGCGACAAGAGCAAGTGCTGCGCTTGTCGCGCGAAATTTCCACGGGAGAACTTGCCGACTTGGACTTCCTGAAAGAGGCCGGCTCCATTGTTTCCCACTACCCGGAAGTCTCCGGCGTGAGTTGGCTAGACACCAAAATGCGAGTGAAATACTCCTATGCGGGAGCGGGCGTGCAAAACCCACAACTGCACCTCTTGGGAGACTCCCTCAAAACACCGAGCTTGATCCGCACCTTTGAGTGGGTCAAGCATCGACAACAAAGCGCCTATGCCCCCCCAAGCATCAGCGAAGCCGTGGGACGCGACACCCCAGAGCCGCAACTCCAACTCTTGGTGCCGTTTGTCGTGAAAGGCAATTTCAGTGGGGTGTTCTTGATCGAATACAAGATCGATGGACTCATGCGCTTTGTCATTCCCCCAGAAGTCAAAGACCGTGTGGCGCTCTCCATTTGGGATGACAGCCAGCATTTGCTCAGCGGCCAGGTGCTCAAACAGAGTGTTCGAGCCGCCTACCTGGCCCCATGGATCAAACCGCCTTACCATTATGAAGTTCCCATTGCCCCGGTGGGCAATGGGCTGATTCTCAAAGCCCAAGCCTTTCGCACCTCACAAGGGGTGATTGGCAATGGACTTTTTTGGATGATCACCCTCTTGAGCCTACTCACCGCTTGGATGCTCATTGGCACTTGGCGCCACACCCGCCGCCGCCTGCAAGCCCAACAAGCCTTGGTGGCCGAGACCAATTTCAGGCGTGCCATGGAAAATTCCATGCTCACAGGCATGCGCGCCATGGACATGAATGGCTGCATCACGTATGTCAACGCAGCCTTTTGCCAAATGACGGGTTGGGCAGAGCTTGACTTGGTGGGCCAATACCCCCCATTTCCCTATTGGCCCGATGCCGACCGCGAGGTCTTGGCCGCCAAACTGGCCGAGGAGTTGAGCGGCAACAACACGCAAACCGGCCTGCAAGTGCGGGTCAAGCGCCGTGACGGCACCCTCTTTGATGCACGCCTATATGTCTCCCCCTTGATCGACGCCAAGGGCGCACAATCGGGCTGGATGACCTCGATGACCGATATCACCGAGCCCAACCGCATCCGCCAACAACTCTCCGCTTCCTACGAGCGCTTCACCACTGTTCTTGAAGCCTTGGACGCCTCGGTGTCGGTGACCCCAATTGGTTCGAGCGAAATGCTGTTCACCAACAAGCTATACCGCCAATGGTTCGGCGCCAAGAGTGAAGGCCATTTGCAAATGATCGAAGAGGCCTTCGAGTCCATCCAGATGATGAACAACTTGGCACAGGACGCCGACGATTTGGCCGGTCTGCCATCTCAGAACTTAGAACGCACCTTCTCCGAAAACGCCGAGATCTTGATCCCAAACCTGGGCAAATGGCTGGAAGTGCGATCACGCTATTTGAATTGGGTCGATGGCCGTTTGGCGCAAATGATCATTGCCACCGACATCACCCCTCGTCGCCAAGCCGAAGAGTTGCAAGCCTTGCAAACTGAGCGGGCTCAGTCCTTGAGCCGCTTGGTGACCATGGGCGAGATGGCCTCGAGTGTGGCGCATGAACTCAACCAACCCCTCGCCGCGATCAGCAACTACTGCTCGGGCATGGTCTCGCGCATCAAAAGCGGGCAGTTACAAGAAGCAGATCTCTTGTTGGCACTCGAAAAAACTTCACACCAAGCTCAGCGTGCAGGTCAAATCATTCAAAGAATCCGCAGCTTTGTCAAAAGGAGCGAGCCCAACCGCAGCTTGGCCAACATTGGCATGATCGTGATGGAGGCCGTTGAGCTCACCGAGATTGAATTCAAACGCCGCCAAGTCAAACTCACCCACTACATCTCCGCGAGCCTGCCTCCCGTCATGGTCGAGCCGATTTTGATTGAACAAGTGCTGGTCAACTTGCTGCGCAACTCGGCCGAGTCCATCGACAACGCCAAGAGGGAGAGCGGGCATCGGCATGTCGAGATGAAAGTCACCCCACAACTGATCGATGCTCAACAGGTGATTGAATTCACCGTCACCGATTCGGGGCTAGGACTCGCCCCAGAGGCGCTTGAGCGTCTCTTTGAGGCCTTCTTTTCCACCAAAACCGAAGGCATGGGCATTGGGCTCAATTTGTGCCGAAGCATTGTCGAGTCCCACCAAGGCCGAATGCAGGCACAAAACATCTACAATGGTGATAAGGTCATTGGGTGTTGCTTCTCCTTTTGGCTACCAGCTCACGAAGAATTGGTGGCGCAGTAAAGCGATACACTGGCAGGTTTGAGATTTCATAATTACAGGTGACAGGGGCAAATGATGAGCTTGATTCCAAAAAAAGGCACGGTTTATGTGGTTGACGATGACGAGGCCGTGCGCGACTCCTTGCAGTGGCTCCTCGAAGGCAAGGACTACCGGGTGCGATGTTTTGACTCGGCCGAGTCCTTCCTCAACCGCTATGACCCCAGAGAAGTGGCATGCCTCATTGTGGACATCCGCATGGGAGGCATGAGCGGCCTGGAGCTCCAAGAAAAACTCACCGAAAAGAATTCCCCCCTCCCCGTGGTCTTCATCACCGGTCATGGCGACGTGCCCATGGCCGTTGACACCATGAAAAAAGGTGCCATGGACTTTATCCAAAAGCCCTTCAAAGAAGATGACCTCGTGCCCTTGGTGGAGCAAATGCTTGAAAAAGCCAAAGATGCCTTTGCGGGCCACCAACAAGCCGCCTCCAGGGATGCATTGATGTCCAAGCTCACCAGCCGCGAAGCCCAGGTTTTGGAGCGCATTGTGGCGGGCAGGCTCAACAAACAAATTGCCGATGACCTTGGCATCAGCATCAAAACCGTTGAGGCCCACCGTGCCAACATCATGGAAAAACTCAATGCCAACACGGTGGCCGATTTGCTCAAAATTGCACTCGGCTCCACGTCCAGCAAAACCGCCTCTTAACGCTGTCGCGCGCGGGCTTGCCCCCATTCGACGCCAATCTTCAAGCCTCAAGCCCCAGACTGCTGGTCTGGCCTAGAGGCTTTCCTTTTGGGGTCGCAATATCCACATGAGCCTCAAGCGCATTCACAGCCCCAAAACACAAAACAACACCACTCAACTCAACTCACCAAACCAAACCAGCCATGAGCGCCAACATCATCGACGGACGACAACTCTCGCACACCCTCAGGCAAGACTACGGGCAACGTGTTAAACGACTGGCCTCCCAGGGCGTGACGCCCGGCCTGGCCGTGCTCTTGGTCGGTCAAAATCCCGCCAGCCAGGTCTATGTCAAAAACAAAGTCTTGGCCTGCAAAGAGATTGGCATGCACTCCGTGCTGCTTGAATTTGAGGCCGACATGACGCAAGCGCGCTTGCTCCAAGAAATTGACCGCCTCAACCACGACGCGAGCATCCATGGCATTTTGGTGCAATTGCCCCTGCCCCCCCAAATTGACCCCCAATCGGTGATTCAAGCCATTTCACCGCTAAAGGATGTGGATGGGTTTAACTTGGAGAGTGCGGGTGGTTTGATGTGCGGGACCAAGAGCTTTTGGCCTTGTACGCCGCACGGCTGCCTCCAAATGCTAGACGCCATCGGTTTCGATTTAAAAGGCAAACACGCCGTGGTGGTGGGGCGCTCCAATATCGTGGGCAAGCCCATGGCCTTGATGCTTTTGCAAAGGAATGCAACGGTCACGATTTGCCACAGTCAAACCGCAGACCTCAAAGCCCAGACCTTGCAGGCGGACGTGCTGGTGGCGGCGGTGGGCATTCGCCACTTGATCAAAGCCGACATGGTCCAACCCGGGGCAGTGGTGCTCGATGTCGGCATGAACCGAGACGAGCAGGGCAAGTTGTGCGGGGACGTGGACTTTGCGGCGGTGAAAGAAGTGGCCTCCTACATCACCCCCGTGCCCGGAGGCGTCGGCCCCATGACCATCACCATGCTATTGGCCAACACTTTGGAGGCGGCGCAGACCGCCCTATCAACCTTGACAGACTTGTCAGCCCAGACTGTCCATGCTGCCCATAAACCCCCAACACCGAGGGCTTGATCAACCGTGAACACCCATACCGCATTCTCTGCCTTGGCCCGCGCTCAAGCCCAGCCCAATCCTTTGCTCGACTTCGAGAGCCCAGCACGTTTTGATGAAGTCAAAGCCGAGCACCTCGAGCCCGCCATGGATGTTCTCATTGGACAAGCACAAGCAGCGCTCAAAGAAGTCTCCACGCCAGAGTTCAAAGCCGATTGGCACGCCATTGAGCTCAAGCTCGATGTCCCCGTTGAGCGCCTGAGTCGAGCTTGGGGTGTGATCAACCACTTGAATGCCGTCATGGACTCGGCCCCTTTTCGGCTGGCCTACAACCAAGTCTTGCCCAAGGTCACCGAGTTCTGGACACAGCTTGGATCCAACGACGACTTGTTTGCAAAATATGCCGGCGTGCAAGCTAGCCCTTTGCATGCTCACACACGCCAGGCCTTGAAGCTGGCCTTGCGCAACTTCATCCTTGGCGGCGCTCAACTCAAGGGCCAGGACAAAGTAGACTACGCTTTGCTGCAAGAACAATTGGCACAATTGACCCAAAAATTCAGTGAAAACGTGCTCGATGCGACCGATGCATGGTTTTATCTGGCCGACGTCACTGAACTCACGGGTCTGCCAGAGGACGTGATTCAGACCGCGCGTGAATCGGCCCAAGCTCTGAGCCAAGAGGGTTATCGCTTGAGCTTAAAAATGCCTTGCTATCTGCCAGTCATGCAGTTTGCACAACATCAAGCCCTGCGCGAAAAGCTCTACCAAGCCTACCAAACCCGTGCATCCGATCAAGCCGAGACCAGTGCTTTGGTGTTTGACAACACCCTGGTGATGAAAGATATTTTGCGTTCACGCCACAAGGAGGCTCGACTCCTGGGGTTTGGGCATTTTGCCGCCCTCTCGCTCGAGCCCAAAATGGCACAGTCGGCCGAGGAGGTCATTGATTTTTTGGCAACCCTGGCCAAACGTGCCAAGCCCCATGCCCTCAAAGACTTGCAGGACTTGAGGACTTTTGCAAAAGAGTTGGGTATTGAAGAGCCGCAGGCTTGGGACTGGACCTTCGTGGGAGAAAAGCTCAAGGAAGCACGCTACGCCTTCAGTGAACAAGAGGTCAAGGCCTACTTCCCGTTTGAGAGTGTTTTGAAGGGACTCTTTGAACTCATTCAAAAACTCTTTGGCGTGACCATCACGCAAGCACTCGCTCCCGTCTGGCATGAGGATGTCAGGTTTTACCACATCAGCCAAGGCGCGGACTTGATCGCACAGTTTTACCTTGACCCCTTTGCCCGCCAAAGCAAGCGCGGCGGAGCGTGGATGGACGATGCACAAAGCCGTTGGCTCAGACCCGATGGCGGCACTTTGCAAACCCCCATTGCCCACTTGGTGTGCAATTTTGCCAGTGCGACGAGCACCACACCCGCCACCCTCACCCATGACGACGTCATCACCTTGTTCCATGAGTTTGGGCATGGACTGCACCACATGCTCTCAAGAGTCGATGTGCGCGATGTCTCAGGTATCAATGGCGTGGAGTGGGATGCGGTTGAGTTGCCCAGTCAATGGATGGAGAACTTTTGTTGGGAGTGGTCGGTGGTGGAGCCCATGACGGCGCACGCCGTGACGGGGCAGCGCATGCCCAAGAGCTTGTTTGATCGACTCTTGCTAGCGCGCAATTTCCAATCTGGCCTACAAACCTTGCGGCAAGTCGAGTTCGCGCTCTTTGACATGCAACTCCACAGCCAAGCCCAGGCCGTTGAAGACGTGCAAGCCCTGCTCACGCGCATCAAGTCCGAGGTGAGTGTGATCCCCACCCCAAAATGGGTGAGAAGCGCACACAGCTTTAGCCATATTTTTAGCGGTGGTTATGCGGCAGGCTACTACAGCTACAAATGGGCCGAGGTGTTGAGTGCCGACGCCTATGCTGCGTTTGAGGAGACCATGACACCCACGGGTGCCTTTGATGCGAAAACGGGCGAGCGGTTTTTGCAAGAAATCTTGCAAGTCGGCGGATCCCGCCCTGCGCTAGAGTCCTTCATTGCATTCAGGGGGCGAGCCCCTGAGATGGACGCGTTGCTCAGACACCAAGGCATGAGTGAGACGGTCAAGTCGACCTCCCCCCATGCTTGATGCATTGGCCCAGCAAAAGAACCGGGTTCCAGTCCGTGGGTTCCCCGCTTACTTTGAAGTTGCAGGCGCGCTGGCGGCCAAGGGTGGATTATGGGGTGGAGGTGGAGGCGAAGGTGCAAGTACAGGTGCAGGTGCAGGGGCAGAAAAAGGATTGAGCCCAACAGCGCCGGGCGAGGATGGGCCTGCGACTGGCGCAGCAGGGGGCACGGGCGCATCCGACAAAGTTTTAAGAAAAGCCACCACATCGCCAATTTCACTGGGGGTGAGCGCTGGGCCCTCCGAGGCCAACCGATTGAAAGGCGCGCGGTCGCTCACAATGTTGGAGAGATAAGCATTGGGCAAATCATTGGGCACACCAGCGGGACCGTACCATCGCTTTGGATTGGCGTTGCGGGTGGCATAAAAGGAGACCACCTCGTTCAAATCGGTAAAGACGCCGTTGTGCATAAAATACTGCCGTTGTGCAACGTTTCGAAGCGAGGGCATGCGAAAAGTGCCACAAAACTGCTCGATCGTTACACCCACAGGAACATTGGAGCTCAGCGCCGGCTTGTTGCGCTTGGGCCCACAAAGCCCGAGATCAAAATTGGACGGGTTGGCGTTGGCAGGAATTTTGGGGTTTCTGGGTATGCCTGTCGCATACATTGCAAAGTCAGTGAATAAATTGTCACTGGGCTTAGAGGATTGCGGGTTCATCAAGTGACACGATGCGCAGTTGCCCTTGCTCGGGTTCATGAAAAGGTTCAGACCACTTTGTTCTGACGCACTGAGATTGACCTGCCCCTTTACAAACTGATCGTATTTGGAATTAAAGGCATTGAGTGCAGGGCTTTTTTCAAAGGTAGCAATGGCTTGTGCAATGGCTTGAAACGCCGTGTCGGTATTGTTAAAGACACCCAGGCCAAAGAGCGCGGTCATGTCTTTGGCGTAACTGGCCCTTTGTACTTTGGCCACCACTTGACTGGCATTGGCGTTGTTCATCTCTGCGCTGGATAAAAATGGGATCATCGCTTGGGCCACCAAGTTATCCGCGCGCCCATCCCAAAACAGCCCTCCTTTGGGATCCGTGTCTGTCCCCACCACCCTGAATGAAAAGCTGGGAACAAACGAGCTGTAGGCGTTTTGCATGGCATTGCGACTACCAAAGGAGTTGGGGGTACTGCCCAAGGGGACGCCCAGTCTTGAGCCATTGAGACTGGAAAAACCAGTCTGCGGGTTGTGGCAACTCACACAGGCAACGCCCGCAGGTTGCGAGAGATTTTTGTCATTGAAAATCTTTTGTCCCAAATTTTCCAGCGTGACCATAGGGGCGGCGGCTGTGCTGTTGGGAGGCGCTGGGGAAGGTGCTGTGATTTGCGCGTGCGCCGAATAGGTCCAGGCCATGAGGCCTGCGAGCGTCAAGGCCACGAGAAAGACTTGCCGCCACATGTGCTTGAGGTGCTTGAGGTGCTTGAGGTCAATACCGTGTTGAGTTCCTATGGCGAGAGGACTCGCCGAATTCATACTGCTGTTCATGTGTCTCTCCTAAAAAGGGGTGGATGGTCATCATCCAAAAAATCCAGTTGCGAAGTTTCACGGGGGGTTGGGTTGGAGTTCCTGAGCGGCATGCACACTTCAATTGGGGGGTGGCGGCTGGAAATCACGAATCTGGTAGACCGAGTTGATCACTTGAAACTCAATGGTCAGGGGTGTTTTAAATTTCACCAAACTGGGCAAATCGTTGGGCGGCGGGGGCAGCACCGTGCCTGGCGTCAAGGTCATGGTGACTGGGCTGGCGTTGATGGAGAACGTGAGCGTGGACAAGTTTGCTGCGTAGCTCAGCAAATACCCAGACTGTTGGATCACCGATTGGGGCGGGGGTGTCAGGTTGCAGCTGACCGATTTCGCCACGATGGCGGAACCTGGGGCACCCATGTTGGCCAGGATGTTGATTTGCACGGGATTGGGCACGTTTTGTGCAGGACAGCTTTTGTCGATCACGCCTGGGGCATTGGTGCCCACCACCAAGACACCGCGCAAGTTGATCGTGGGCGGATTGGCGATCCAGGGTATGGCGCCCATCAATTGCACTTGCCCCACCACCTGGGCTTGAAGGGCTGGGGTGTTGCTGGGGGAGTTGACGCCCGTGACGGTCAGCACGCCATTGGTATTGAGCACATTGAGTTGGACCAGCTCGGAATTGGCTGGCATTTGTGCCGCCACAGCGGAAGGGACTTGAAGGTTCAGGCCCTGTGTTTGGATCTGCCCGTTTTGCACATTGCCAGCCGAAGTGGGGACACTGATCAAGAGGGTTTGACCATTGGCAGGGGCCGGAGTGGCATCGACCACTCGGGTGGCAAAAAACACATTGCCCGCGTTGTTTTGAGAAGCTTCGACCCAGGCTCTCACCAGACTGCCCGAGGTGATACTTTGTGGCACGGCATTGAGGGCATGAATTTGAGGCGGTCCGGCGTTTTGGTTGATCAGCAAATCATTGTTATTGCGACCCAGAACCATCCCACTGACCAGGTTATAAGTGGGTGCAACGCTCAGCAACTCAATCCTCGAGGCTTGCAGCACATAGGTGTTTTTAATGGTATCAAAAATCCAGATGCCATAAATCTGTACGTTCACATTCGCTTTCAAGGCAGCCAAGTTGGCCAAGCCATTCAACACCGTGGCACTTCCTGAGGCGGTGCTTTGCGCCAACACTTGAACCCATTGGTTCATCACTTGGAAATAGCTCCCTTGCAAGCTCGCGTTGATGGGGCCACGCAACATTGGCGTGATGTTGATGACACTGGCCACGCCCGATTGTGACTGGGTGATCTTCACGCGTTGCCCCAATTGGGTTTGAGTCGTCGTGAAGGCCCCCGTTTCGTCATCGGTTTGGCTCACCGCTTGGCTGTCGTCATACTCGACACCGTCAACAATCACACTGCCAAAACCCGCAATCAAACCTTCCACCAGACCCGTACCGCCACTGCCCACCCCACCGGGCGAGATGAGGCTGGCCACCACGGCAGTGCCGCCACCGCCTCCGCAAGAAAGCAAAGACGACAGCAACACCAGCAACCCCAAGCGCGAGATCCAAGTTTTGGGGGAGACGCCGCGGTGGCTCCCCATGACCATGGGCCGAAGCAGCAGAGAGACGAAAAAAAGACTCATGACTTGGCATCCATGCCGGGTGAGAGAAGTGCGGCCTGTCCATCAGGGTCTGCTGCAAAGGTAAAAAGTCCCAGTCTGAATCGATAAGGCGCATCACACCCTTCATCGTCCTTCACCATTTGGGTTGCGGCTTGCACTATTTGCTTGAGAGCCTGGGCCCAGAGCTCACGCGCCATGGCGTTCAAACGCTCAATCGACTCGGCACTCAAGCCATCGGCAAACACACTTTGCTCCAAAAACTTGCTCCTCTCGGGGTTCAAGAGATTGTGGATACCGGCCGAGAGGTGATCGGCCACACTGACCGCCAGCATTTGACTCGCCTCTTTGTTTTGCGCGTCAGGGCTAAAACTCTCTTTTAGTAAGCGCACTTGGGGCCCCAGATCTTTGGCCACACCCAAGCGGCACATCTCCATGAGGACCGACCTCGGGTGAAAATCTTTCGACACCGATTGCGCCAACTGCTCAAAAGAAGGCTCTGCACCTGAATAAGCAATCGTGTCCTCAAGGCCCAGGCTCAACCACCGGGTGACCACTTGACTCGCCGCGCTGGGCTTGCCCCAGTGCTCGCGCTGCTGTTGTAACTGCAAGGCATCCATGTTCAATTCTTCGCGGTAGGTTCTGACCTCTTTGCGGTGCAGCCCAGAGAGCAAACTGACCGCCGAGTCGGACGTTTTGCGCTCCAAGCGCTCGAGCTCCATCATGGCCATTTTCCAAAACAAAGGTTTCAAGGCCGTTGCAAACTCGGTGTAGCCAATCCCAGTACGGCTCATCCACAACACCAAAGGCTGAACAACGGCCAGCATCTCGTCCAAAGAGGATGAGTTCGCGGGCTCGTTTGGGGCTTCAAAATTCGTCATGATTTTATTGTATGGGAAATTTACCCATTTAAAAAGTATTTTCGTTTTTGAAATAAAGCACGCCATTTGAAGCGCGTCAAGCTCAGAAAATCGTTCAATAGACCACAAAATTGCGAAATAAGAATTCTTTAGAACTCAATTTTTCTAAAATAACCCTGGTTATAGGTGGGAATTTTTCCCATTTATTTTAATATGGGATATTTTCCCATATAGTATGGGTGTCACTTTTGAAAGTTCTGTTGCCACTTTCACGGGGGTTTAAGCCGGCAGCAGAACTTCCAAGTGACGATCAACGGTCAAACAACAGTCCATTTGGAGAAAAAACCATGAGCAATGATTTGAGCACCAGCGCCGGCGGCGTCCTTCCCATCACACTCGACACCACCCACACCTTCATCACCATTTTTGGCTCGAGTGCGGCCCAATCCATCACCGTCAATGGCCACACTTGGGTGGCCGACCCCACCACCCACCTCTACCAAACCACCACCGATTTGGCGGCCGAGTGGCAGACCTGCTATCTGGCCATGCAAAACGGACAAGGTGCTAGCCTCAACGATATCCAGCGCCTGGAAGGCAACGCCCAAGCCGTCTTTGACAACACGGCCCTCAGCAAACTGAGCACGAGCCAGTTGAGCACCGATCGGCAAGACACTCAACGCGAATTGGATGCCATCTTTGCGAGCATGGTCGGCTCGAATGTGAGCTTGAATGCGCCCATGACCAAAACACAGTACTTGAGCGTGGAGAACTCGCTTCAATCCAATGACAGCTTGTCAGAGTTGGCCATGCAAGGACACGGTTTGGACGGCACAGGGCTCGCGCGCTACGCCGGCTACTCCAAAGATTTCCAAAACAATGGCGACAAGACCATCCTTTTTATCGGAGGCGGACTCAACAACAACACCAACGCCGTTGCCAACTTTTTCGATGACAACATTCTTTCCAACATGCCGTTTGCCGTGGTTGAGCACAACGGCACGGCCACCCAACTCAATGAAAATGCCAATGCTGAGAACACCTTGACACAGGCGGTGAGCGCATTGGACGACAGCATGTTTTACCGAACCTATTCTGCCAGCGACTTTGCGAGCACGGCATCCTCCACCCACGTCAATTTCATCTCTCCCGCCTTGACCTTTCTGAACGCCCAAACCACCACCGCGCCCAAGGGCTCCATCGTCACGCTTGAGGGCTATGTGGTTTCAGGCACCATCACCACCAACACCCACACCTGGCAGGCCAATGCCTCGGGGACTTTTGAAACCAGCGCAGACTTGGCAACCGAATGGAGCAATGCCTATCAAGACTTGATCAACAACGGCGGGACAAGCTTAACGCCTGAGTTGCGCTTGGAAGCCAATGCCCAATCGGTGCTGCTCAACACAGGACTGGCCAAAGCCAGCGCCACCCTACAAACAGCATACCGGGTGGATTTGCAACGTCAATTTGATGCGCAATTTGCCGCGATGACACTGGCCAGCGTTGACCCCAATGCGCCCTTAACGCTCCAGACTTACTTGAGCATTGAACACACTTTGCAAAGCAACCCGCAACTCGAAGAACTGGCCATCCAAGGTCACGGCCTCAATGACACAACTTTCACACAATACAAAGGCTACACCGATCAAATTCAAAATCGGATCGACAACAAAACCTTGTATGTAGGTCCGGGGCTGGATCACAACGAGGCGGCCATTCCAAATTTGGTCGACGATGTCATCCTCTCTCACATGCCCTTCGCGGTGGTGGTCAAAAATGGACAACTCAAACAACTCAACCAAAATGGCAACATCGAGTCTTTGGCCACCGACGCGGTCACCGCTTTGAATGCGACGATGCACACCACGGCTTTGCAGCCACAAGACTTCTCACTCACCAAGGCTTGATGCCCAAGCCCCAAACAGAGGTTCACTGCACCATGCAAAATGCAGCTGACATGAATTCTGCTTTGGGGCTGCGAGGCTGCGAGGCTGCGAGGCTGCGAGGATGCGAGGATGCGAGGATGCGAGGATGTGTGGATGTGTGGATGTGTGGATGTGTGGATGCGTGGATGCGTGGACTTATGGAAGCGCAGCAACAACTCCGTGCAAAAACGCTCTAGAAATAAAAGGTCTTCACCCCATGCGCCGTGCCCAAGAGGCAGACGTTGGCCTTTTGGTGCGCAAACACACCGACCGTTACCACCCCAGGCCACTGGCTCACCAAGGACTCAAAGGCCAAGGGATCTTGGATCTGCAAACCCCTCACATCCAATAGATGCTGCGCATTGTCCGTCACCCAAGGCTTGCCCTCTTTCATCCGAAGGCTGGCTTTTACCCCCGAACCCAGTGACTCAAAACATTGGATCAACCTGGCAGCGGCCATAGGGATCACTTCAACCGGCAAAGGAAAGGCCCCCAAGGTCTGTACCCATTTGGATTCATCGGCAATGCAAATGAACTGTTTCGATTGGGCCGCGACAATCTTCTCTCGGGTGAGCGCAGCACCTCCTCCTTTGATCATGTAGCCGTGCGACTCGATCTCATCGGCACCGTCCACATACACATCAAGCTCGGCCACCTCATGGCTGGCAAACACAGGAATGCCCAACTGCTTGAGTCGAGCACTCGACGCTTCTGAGCTCGACACGGTGCCCGCAACCTTGAGGCCGGACGCGGCCAGGGCATCGATGAAAAAATTCACAGTCGAACCCGTGCCCACCCCAAGCCAGGCACCGGGGCCAATCAGGGACAATGCCGCTTGCGCGACCTGCGCTTTGAGCGAGTCTTGAGGTGACATGGAGTTCACGTGATATTCTCCCGATCTCTGAAACAATAGAAGTCATCCTGCGCAATGTGTGCGTTTGAGAAGGATTGACCCCTCACCCACCATTTTGTGCTCTTAAAAAAAAGAAGTTTACCCCCATGCCGGTGCCCTACTCCCTCATCAAACCACTATTTTTTGCCTTGGATCCTGAAGTGGTCCACGACCTCACCGTGTCTTTTCTTGAAAAGACCCAAGGCTCGCTTTGGGCTCACCTGTACCGTCAACCTCGCTTGGACGACCCGGTGCGATTGTGCGGGCTGAGTTTTCCCAACCGGGTGGGACTGGCGGCGGGTTTGGATAAAAATGCCCGCTGCATCGACGCGTGGTCCAGCATGGGACTGGGCTTTGTGGAGGTGGGGACCGTCACCCCTCGCCCCCAAGGGGGCAACCCCAAACCCAGAATCTTCAGGCTCCCCCAAGAGGAGGCCCTCATCAATCGATTGGGCTTTAACAACGAGGGCTGTGAGAGTTTTGTGAACCACATTGGCCAAAGCCTTCATTTGCGCAAGCCCTCAAGCTCTCCAGTTCTCCTCGGGCTCAATATTGGCAAAAACGCCACCACCCCCATCGAGGACGCTCCCAAGGATTACTTGCTCGCCTTGGAAGCGGTTTACCCCTTTGCCGACTATGTGACGATCAACATCTCAAGCCCCAACACCAAAAACTTGAGAACCCTGCAGTCCGATGAGGCCTTGTTCGCCTTGCTTTGCGTGCTCGATCAAAAGCGCCAGGAATTGGCTGAACAAACCGGCCGTCGAGTCCCCATGATGGTCAAAATCGCACCCGACATGAGCGAAGACGAATTGAGACTTTTTGCCTCGACCTTGGCGCGCCTGTGCCCCATCGATGAAAGCGCCAAACAAGGTCTTTGGGGTGTCATCGCCACCAACACCACTCTGCACAAAGATTCTGTTGCTCACCGGCCCCATGGCGATGAAGCGGGAGGACTCTCGGGCGCCCCCCTCAAAGCGCGCAGCAACGACACGGTGCGCGAGTTGCGCCGCCTCTTGGGACCCCACTTCCCCCTGATCGGCGTCGGGGGCATCATGACCGCAAAAGACGCGGTCGAGAAAATTAACGCCGGCGCCGACTGCGTGCAACTCTACAGCGGCTTGATTTACCACGGCCCAGCGTTGATCAAGTCGGTGGCGCAAGCGCTCCAAACACACTCGGCATCACGACAGCAGGCATAAAAAAAGAGCAAGAGTTAGACTCCTGCCCTCGTTTGTTGAACTCGCCGCCATCCAAGCGCCAGTGACTCTTAAGGGATGAGCCCTGACCCCTTAAGGGATGAGCCCTGACCCCTTAAGATCAAGTGTCCCCTCAGGCTGATCAGCGTTTTTTGCTGGCGGTTTTGGAGGCATTCATGGCTTGTTGGGCCATGGTTTTGACATTGCTTTGGGCCATGTCAGAGGCTTGCTTGACAGCTTTTTGCACCGACTCAAGGGCCGTATTTCCAGCAGACACGGCGGTTTTGAAAGCGGTCACCGCCGACTCAGAACCCGCAGGTGCATTCTTGGCCATGTTGTCAAACATGTCTTGGAATAATTTTTGACCTTTGGCCATCTCGGCCTCAATCACATGAGAGACTTCGCTGCCCGTGGCGCTGGCAATGTCATACAAGTGGCGGTTATAGGTCGCGGCCTTCTCCGCCAAAGGCTGAAACATGCTCGACTGCAAAGCCAACAATTCTTGAGCGTCTTTCACGCTCATGGCTGCGTGGGTGCCATCTTTGGTGTCGCTCATGGCCGACTTGGCCGCAGCCAAATTGAGCTCAATGAGTTGCTCAACACCCGCAAAGGCTTTGGTGGTCAAACCCACCAAGGTCTCCAAATTGGATTTGTTGGCGGCCATGATCTGTTCAGGGGTAAGGGTCATGAGAGTCTCCGAGTTTTCAAAATTCAAAGGATAATAAGATTCTTGCAATCAAAATTGATTCATCGCAATATGAAGGAAGTATAGGTCTGATCTTTTGGGAATCAAGCCCTAAAGAACGCTCCATGCGTTCTTTAGAGAGCATTTACTAAAAACAGATCCTTCTGGCGGGAGATCGATTTTTTATCTTTTTTGCCGCCTCTTGTCCCCTTTTACTCCTGTACTCCTTTACTCTTGAACCCTTCCCCCCCCCTGCCTCCCATTGCACCGTCTCCATGTCTGAACCCTTGATCTCTGTGATTGAGCCCTCCACCCAGCGAGCCATCTTTCACTTGTCGTTTGCCAGCTTTGCCAGCATGACGATTCAGCGCCTTTGTGACCCCATGCTGCCCCAACTCGCCCAAGACTTTCAAGTCGAGCGCGTGCAAGCCGCCCATGTGATCTCTTTTTTCGCCGTGACCTATGGCCTCATGCAGGTGTTTTTTGGACCCTTGGGCGACCGCTTTGGCAAATACCGTGTCGTTGCAATGGCCACCATCGGCTGCAGCCTAGGCTGCTTGGGCAGCGCCTTGGCTTGGAATTTGTCTTTTTTGGTCTTTTGTCGCGTCATGACGGCCACCTGTGCTGCCGCCATCATCCCTTTGGGTTTGGCCTGGGTGGGAGACTCGGTTCATTACCAGATCCGGCAAGAAACCTTGGCCAAAGTGGGCTTGGGCTCGACCATGGGGATCGTCGCTGGTCAACTGGTGGGGGGGCTTCTCACGGACACACTGGGTTGGCGCTTTGCCTTTGGCGCTGTGAGTGCAGTCTTTTTTGTGGTGGGCTGGGTGCTCTGGACCAACCCCAAGGCCCGAATTGAGAATCAAGGTCTCACCCGCAAGGAACAGGGAGAAGTCTCCCTGTCCTTTATTGACAATGCCAAGGCCGTGCTCTCCAAATCCAGGGCCAGGCGTTTGATGTGCTTCATCTTTCTGGAGGGCTGCTTTGCTTTTGGGGTGCTTGCCATCTCGGCCACCCATTTGCACGACGCCCAAGGCTTGCGCGTCTCGGTGGCGGGCATCATCGTGGCGCTCTTTGGTCTGGGTGGGGTGATTTACATGGCGGTTGCCAAATGGCTCATTTACCGCTTGGGCGAGACCCAACTCATCCGCTGGGGGGCACTCGCCTTTGGCCTGGCCTATGGCGCCATTGGCTTTGCCAGCAGCATGGTGGTGGACGCACTCACCTTCACGGCTGCAGGCTTTGGGTTTTTCATGTTTCACAACACCATGCAAGCCTTGTCCACGCAACTCGACCCCAATCGCAGGGGAACTTGCATGGCGCTTTTTGCCTGCATATTGTTTGCCGGTCAATCGCTTGGGGTGGTGGCTTGCACCTTGCTCATCCCTTACTGGGGATCGGGCATGGTTTTGCTCTTGTGCGGCGCCATGCTTGCCCTCATCGGCGTGGCCTTGCCCATCTTCGTGGAAGTGGACCGCCAAAACAATGAAGAGGTCTGAGTCAGTGACGCTCAAAAAGACAGTTTTTTAAACGGCCGTGTGCGGTGTTTGAGCTTGTACACTAGGGCGTGCCGGCATCACCATCATCACCATCGGTGTTGGCCAAAGCGCCCTGCTCAAGCCGTTAGTGCACGCTTCATTATTTCAATGTTTGCCCCGTCCTCGAAGAAATCCTCCACGACACCCTACATGACATCCCCCATGACCCCTCCCTTGACCCTCTCTTCAAGCCCCAAGGCAACAAGCCCAGACTGGTCCGCGCTGGCCCTCGCCTTGGAAGAGAACCCCGACTACAAGGTTCTGCGCCGCTTGAATCCCGAGAAGTGGCTCTTGGCGAATGAGACTGCGGTCCATCGCCTCGGCACCCTCAAAGGCGTGGTCTTGGACACCGAGACCACGGGCATGAACAGTTTGAGCGACAAGGTGATTGAACTGGGCATGATCGTCTTTGAATACGACCCCGTGAGCGCCAAGGTGGTGAGTGTTTCGCGCGTTTTCAATGAACTGGAAGACCCGGGCTTTGCGATACCACCAGAGAGCACAGAGATTCACCACATCACCGATGCGATGGTCAAGGGCAAATCCATCAATGACCAAGCCGTGCATGATTTACTTCAAGGGGTGAGTCTGGTGATCGCCCATAACGCTCGTTTTGATCGGCCCTTTGTAGAAAACAGGTGGCCCATTTTCACCACACTACCATGGGGTTGCAGCATTCAAGATGTGAACTGGCGCACCAATGGCGTGGGCTCGGCCAAGTTGGAGTATTTGGCCATGCTGCAAGGAGTTTTCTATGAAGCACACCGTGCCGTCACCGACTGCTGGGCCCTGCTTGAGATCTTGAACATGCACCTCAGCAAAGAGAACCAAACCGTGGCCCAAGGCCTGTTTGAATCCATCGATAAAAAAGAGCATCAAGTTTATGCGATTGGCGCCCCCTTTGAGAGCAAAGACCTCTTGAAATCCAGAGCCTATCGCTGGAATGCCGAAATCAAAAGCTGGAGCAAGGTCCTCGGCTCTTTTGAGGGCATGAAGGAAGAACTCGCTTGGCTCAAGGTCAATGTGTATGGCCACAAAAAAGACGCCAAGGTGGAAATCGAGACCTTCTCGCGCCTTGAAAAGTATTCAGATCGACCTGGGGACATCAAACTCCAAAGCTTGGCCACGCTCTAATGCTTGACATTTAAAGAGCGAGGTCAGACACGCCGGGGGCGGTGGCCATCGAGCCTGCGAGCGAGGTCGCAAAAGAGTTTTCGATCGCACTCAAGAACCGGGAGGTCAATGTTGCGGGCAAAGCGCCTTTGCATCAGCCTTTGTAGATTGAACGCTGAGTTCTCATTGCCAAAGCCTAGACCAACAGGTCCTCAGGTCCTCATGTCCATAGCTCCCGAGTCACCGTGCCACTCATCGGCAAAACGCTCCGCACCCAACACGCCAGCCAACACCCATCACTTGAACACTCAAGGGGTGTGAAGGCCAAAGTTACTGAACGGGTTGCCAAGGCACTGGGCAAGACGACACCTGGGGGTAATACTGCTGATAGCTGGGACAGTAATAGGCCACGGGGGCCGCACCTTGCATGACTGGCGCGCCGCCATAGACCGGTGCGGGGTTCACCACCACAGGAGGGGTAGCATAGACGGCACCATAGGCTGGATAAGTCGCCGCATAGACAGCACTTCCCACCAAGGCACCCGCCACAAAAGGCACCCCCCAACCACCGCCGTAATAACCACCGCGGGCATATCCACCGTGCCCGCCACCGTAATGTGCAAACCCATGGGCTTGGCTGGTCAAACTGGTACAAAGCAAGACTGATGTGAACATCAAAAGTGTGAGTTTTTTCATGTTGCCTCCTTTGAGGATAGGGCTGAGTTTAATCACCTTGGTCAATTAACCTATCATCGGTCTTTTGATCCCCCAGGTCAATGGGTTTGAGCCTGGTAATCTTACAACGCAATGCACCCCACCCAGGATGACACAACAAAGACTTGCAATGTAAAGTACTTTGTAGGACTAGAATGATTTTTCGTGTCATGAAAAAGGTTAAGACCATGCGCTCACCCCTTTCTAACGCCATCGGCTTCAAATCCCTCACTTGGGCTTGCATCGGCTTGACTCTGTTACTGGGGTTTACCCAAGCGCAAAGTGCGGGCCCCACCATCAAAAGCCGTGATTTGCCCACTTCTCTGTACAGCTACTGGGTCAAACAAAAACCCGACTTGGGCAGCATGGGCCACTGCGCCGTGGCCTTTGACAGTGGAACCGATGAGCGCAAAATGGCCTATGGTTGCTCCGTCTTCATCAAAATGTCAGCCCAAGGCGAGCGCAAAGCCTTGCAATACTGCGAGACGATGCGCGCCAACAATCAAATCAAAGCGCCTTGCCAACTCGTGGTTGAATGAGCTTGTAGATCAGGGCGCAATCACGAGAGTGAGATGGCCATGAGGCTCACCACACACGCATACGCCACGGTCCAACAAATGGTGCGCCAAGTGGGTCGATCGGTGACATAAAAAAAGACATAGAGCCAGCGTGCTGCGATGAACACCACACTCAACTGATCGATGCGTGTGCTCTCGACACCGGCCAAGGTGGCCACCAAGACCGAAGCAGCAAAAAAAGGAAAGGCCTCAAAACTGTTGTGCTGCGCTGCATTGGCCCGCGCCCTGAACCCCGTTTGACGCGCCAACCACTCTCGCGGATTGTGATTGTCAAACTCTTTGAATTGCCACTTGGCAATGGTGGTGCACATCACGGGCGTGATGCCAGCCAATAAAATACATAAAAAAGCAATGTTCATTGTTGCACTCAGGTTTAACACCAAGACGGTCCGAATATTGTATTGGGCTCTGGACTTGAAGGGCTAGACCAGCAAAGAATAGCGCCACGACAAAGTTCTTGCTCAATTGGGGGAAAGTCTCATTGAGCCGTGTAAAACGGTCTGCATTTGGAATCTACAATGCACTGCCATGTCCAAGCTTCAAGAACTTCTTCACCCCTCTCACATTGTGCCCTTGATCGTGGCCAGTGCTTTTTTCATGGAAAACCTGGACGGCTCGGTCATCAACACGGCCTTGCCCCAAATGGCCTTGTCGATGGGGGTCAGTGCGGTGGACATGAGCATTGGTATCACGTCTTACTTGATCACGCTGGCGGCCTTTATTCCCTTGAGTGGTTGGTTTGCCGATCGTTTTGGTGCGCAGCGCGTGTTCGGCTGCGCCGTGGCCATCTTCACCCTGGCCTCGATAGGCTGCGCCTTGAGTGAAACGGTGCAAGCCTTTACCCTGGCACGAATCCTTCAAGGCATGGCAGGCGCCATGATGGTCCCTGTGGGCCGACTCATCGTGCTCAGAATTACACCCAAAGATCAATTGGTCAAAGTGGTGGCCCTCATCACCTGGCCTGGGCTCATGGCCCCGATTGTCGGGCCGCCTTTGGGGGGTTTCATCACCACTTACTTTTCTTGGCACTACATTTTTTATTTGAATGTGCCATTGGGGCTCATTGGGCTTTGGCTCATCAAAAAGTTCATCACCAACCAAAGTGAGGACAGCAAAAGACCCCTGGATTTTGTGGGTTTTGTGCTCATAGGCTTGGGACTGGCCACCTTTGTGATGGCGGTGGAGTCTTTGGGCAATGAAGGCCTGTCTGAGCACTGCGGTGGTTTGTTTTTGGCTTGTGCCACATTGGGGGTCTTGGCTTGGTGGCACACCCAAAGGCACCCGACACCGCTCTTGAATTTCTCCGTGCTGCGCGTGCCCACCTTTGGCACCATTTTCTTTTATGGATCACTCACTCGCGTGTGCATTGGCGCCACCCCCTTTTTAGCGCCCTTGATGTTTCAAGTGGCCTTTGGCTACAACGCCTTTGCCTCTGGCCTCTTGCTGCTCTCGGCCATGCTCGGCAACCTCGGGCTCAAGCCCTTCACCCCCAAGCTATTGCGGCGTTTTGGATTTCGCTCCATCATGCTGGGAAATGGTTGCTTGGCCGCTTGCTCAGCCTTTGCCATCGGGCTTTTGAGTCCCACCTCCCCCGTGGCCATCATTGTCATGGTCATGTTGGTCTATGGCATCACACGCTCCATGCAATTCACCTGCATCCAGACGATGGCCTTTGCCGATATACCGCCTGAGCAAATGAGCGGGGCCAACACCCTTTTTAGCACCATGGCCCAACTCACCCAAGGGGTCGGGGTGGCGCTTGGCGCCACCCTGATCCATGCCAGTGTCTACCTGCGCCAAGGAGACATCCATCACCCTCAGTCCAACGACTTTGAACTCGCATTTTTTGGGGTGAGCGGCCTCATCTTTATCTCACTCTTGGGTTACCGCGCTCTAGGCTTGGATGCGGGAGCATCGGTGAGCAAACACGAAAAGTTCCACATCCACACAACGCCCAAATAACTCAGGACTTGAACGACGCCAGACAAGACTCGACAACCAAGGCAATGCCCAGCAGTTGGGCGTCTTGGCCAGCGACATGTGAGAGCATCAGACCCATCGGGAGTTCATCTGCACTTTGACAAGGCAAGCTGATGGAGCAGCCGTCCAAGAAATTAAACACGGACGTGTTCCTGAGCATCAATCGGTTGGCTCGGGTAAAGGCCTCATCATCATGGCGCAAAGACGCGATGGCAGGCGCCACCATTGGTGTGGTCGGGCACAAGACCGCGTCAAAGCCTGAGAACGCTTGCTGCACATTCAAGATCCACTGCGCGCGTGCCTTGAGCAAATCCCAGTATTGCGCAGCACTCACCCCTTGGCCTTGCTTTAAGCGCACCACGACTCGCGGGTCGATGCGCTTTTCATGCATCATCACCAAGGCGTGGTGCTCTGCCCAGGCCTCGATGGGCGAGAGACCCGCCGGCGTGTTGATCTCGGCCATCTCGCTCAAAATGGGAACATCCTCTTGCAAGATGATGGCGCCCTTGCGTGAAAGCGCCGCCAAGCTGCGCTCAAAGGCGTTGGCCACCCCGCTCTCCAAATCGTCCATGACGACGGTTTGGGGGACCAAAAATTTGAGCCCCTTGAGGTCTCTTTTTTTAACAGACAAAAATTGGCCAGACAGCACCTGATCGAGCTCAATGGCGTCTGTCACACTTTTGGTGATGGCGCACACCGTGTCCATGGCAGGACACAGGGGGACGGTGCCACGAATGCTCACACGGGTTTGTGTGTTTTTGAATCCCACCAAACCGCAAAGCGCGGCAGGAATTCGAATGGAGCCGCCCGTGTCGGAGCCAAGAGCCGCGTGGCAAATGCCCAGTGCCACCGAGACCGCCGCACCACTGCTGGAACCCCCTGGGATTCTGGGCGTTTGAGGGTCGCAAGGGTTGACCGGTGTGCCGTGGTGAGGATTGATGCCAATGCCTGAAAAGGCAAATTCGGTCATGTTGGTGCGACCCAAGACAATCGCACCGCTCGCCTTCAAGGACTGCACAGCGTGCGCATCTTGATGAGCCAGCGCCGAGCCTTGCAGCACCACGGAGCCCGCATGGGTGCATTCGCCCTCGACATCAAAGAGATCTTTGATGCTGACGGGCAAGCCAAGCAGGGGTTGCGATGCAGAAGAAGAAGAAAGAGGGGCGCGCTTGAGTCGCGTGTCAATTGTCCTGGCTTGGGCCAAGGCCTCTGCTGCATACAGCTTTAAAAAAACCGACTGGGCTGGAGGAGATTGCGCCAAAGCCAAAGACCGTTCAATCAAGTCTTCGTGACTGAGACCCTGGGCGAGTTGATGCTTCATCGAGGTCATGGCGTGGAGTCCTACAATTAAGAATTCAGGGGATCAAACTGTCCCAAATTTTATCCATCTCCAAGGCCAAGGCTTGGTCTCTCAATGTCAACGCGTCCACCTCATGGGTGCTCAAAAACACCTCGACTTTGGCATAGACATTGGACCAATGGGGGTGGTGATCCTGCTGATGAATGAGCGTGGCCACTTGGGTCATAAAAGCGAACGCTTGGCCAAAATCCTTGAACAGAAAAACCCGCCTCATCCCCAGACCCAAGGCATCGATTTGCCACTCGGGTGCCAAGCCTCTCAAAACTTGCAGTTCTTCCTGACTCAAAGGCTTGGGTTTTGGCATTGTGGGGTTGAGCGGTGGTTGTCCAACAGGATAAAAATCCATGCGAATTGAACACCCAGGCAAATTGGATACGCGGCTTGGCTACTCCGCTTCAATGCCCCTGAGCTTAATCACGCGACCCCAACGCGGATAATCTTTGGCCACAACTTGGGCCAACTCGTCGGGGGTTGAACTCTCGGCGTCAAGTCCTGCTTTGCCAAGCAAGTCACGAATCTCAGGCAACTTCAGCACATAAGCGGTCTCTTTGCTGAGCCGGTCCACCATCTCTTTGGGGGTTTTGGCGGGGTAAAACAAGGCATACCACATTTCCACATCGATGCCCTTGTAACCCAACTCTCCAAAGGTGGCAACATTGGGTGCAACGGGGTGGCGTTTGGGGCTTCCAACCGCCAAGGCAATCAACTTGCCAGAATTGACAAAGGCTTGGGCCACATGGACGGGCAAAAAGCCCACCATCAACTCACCCGAGAGCAAATCGTTGGTGTAGCCCGCAGAGCCCTTGTAGGGTACATGCAAAAGATCGAGTTTGGTCTCGAGCTTTAAGAGCTCCATCGCCATGTGGTGTGGTGTGCCCACACCGGGCGAGCCAAAAGTGACGGCACCCGGTTTGGCCTGCGCCACATGAATCAGATCCTGCACGGATTTGATGCCGGTTTTCGGGTTTGTCACGAGCATCAAGGTGCCCCAAGCGGTCATGGACACGGGCGCAAAATCTTTGATGGGATTGAAGGGCACATTCTTGTACATCTGCTGAGCAATCAGCATCGTGTTGGCACCCATCAAAATGGTGGAGCCGTCGGCCGGCGCTTTGGCCACCATGTCGGCACCAATGTTGCCACTCGCACCAGGAGAATTTTGCACGACGATGGCCACTCCCAGACGCTCACCGAGCTTGGGAGAAATGGCACGGGCAATGGTGTCCATGCCGGTACCAGGGGTAAAGGGTACGATCATTTTGACCGATTGAAGGGGGGGTTGGGTTTGGGCTTGGGACTGGGCCCATGAGCCCAAACAAGCCACCAACAATCCCATGACCACACCCCAAATGCGCCACTGGTTCTGATGAGCAAGGCGGTATGAATCCATTGATTACTTCCTTTTCAAGTCAAAAATATCAGCGTCAAAAAGACCTGAGAATTAATTAATGGTAGCATTCTATCGTCCTATTCGCCAATCGAATCAATCGACAGCAGAGACCCCACTTGAGTGCTCTTTTTGGAGAAGTGACTTCAAGCAAAGACCGACTAGGATAAACCCTAGAGCCATTGCAAAAACCAACAAAATACCGCTTGACATTGAGCCTACGTGTTAAGCTTATTTCAGCCGTTCACTCTCATGACCTCATGCCTACTTCGACCATTCTTGAAACACACGATCTGCAAAAAGACTTCAAAGGCTTTGTTGCTGTTAATCGGGTATCTTTAAAGGTCGAGCGCGGTCACATCCACGCCATCATTGGGCCCAATGGTGCGGGCAAAACCACCTTTTTCAACCTCCTCACCAAGTTTCTCGCCCCAAGTGCTGGAACGATTGTCTTCAACGGTCAAGACATCACCGCGGATCAACCCGCGCAAGTGGCCAGGCGAGGCATCATTCGCTCGTTTCAAATATCCGCGATTTTTCCGCACCTGAGCGTGCTCGAGAACGTGCGCGTGGCGCTGCAGCGACGCAGCCAACAAAGTTTTCAGTTTTGGCGATCTGAGAAAAGTCTGCACCCCTTGCATGAGCGGTCACTAGAACTCCTTGCTGAAGTCGGCATTGAATCCTATGCACACCACTTGAGTGCAGAACTCCCTTATGGACTGAAACGCGCGCTCGAAATTGCCACCACCTTGGCGATGGAGCCAGAGCTCATGCTCCTTGACGAACCCACCCAAGGCATGGGCTTGGAAGACGTCCAAAGGGTGAGTGAGCTCATTAAAAAAGTGAGCGCCGACAAAACCATCATCATGGTGGAACACAATATGAAGGTGGTGGCCAGCATTGCCGACCGCATCAGTGTGATGCAGCGCGGCCAAGTCATCGCCGAGGGACCCTACGCCGAGGTGTCAACCAACCCCCAGGTGCTCGAGGCCTATATGGGACAAGAAGAAGAACCCAGTGCATTGGAGAGTGTCCCCCGTGCACACTGAAACCACCCATCAAAGTACCCCTGGCGCAGTGCTCAAAGTGCACGGCCTGCATGCCCACTACGGCGAGTCGCACATCCTTCACGGCATTGGCTTTGAAGTCTTCGCCGGAGAAGTTGTGACACTTTTGGGCAGAAACGGCGCGGGCAGAACCACCACGCTCAAATCCATCATGGGGCTCGTGGCCAAACGCCAAGGTTCCATTGAAATTCAAGGCACAGAGGCCATCCACCTCGAACCCCACCACATTGCCAAATTGGGCCTTGGTTTTTGTCCAGAGGAGCGTGGGATTTTTTCCTCCCTGAGTTGTGAAGAAAATTTACTCCTCCCACCGATATTAAAGCCCGGCGGCATGACGCTTGAAGCACTCTATGATTTATTTCCCAATCTTTTAGAGCGAAAAGACTCCCCAGGCACCAAACTGTCTGGGGGCGAACAACAAATGCTCGCCTTGGCACGCATTCTTCGCAGCGGCGCCAAGTTGCTGCTGCTCGATGAAATTTCAGAAGGACTGGCCCCCGTGATCGTTCAAAGTCTGGCGCGTTTGATCCTCAGACTCAAAGAGGCCGGTTTCACGATCGTGATGGTGGAACAAAATTTTAGATTTGCAGCGCCCTTGGCCGATCGCTTTTATGTGATGGACAGAGGGCAAATTGTGCAAACGTTTGAGCAGCCCGATCTCGAACGGGTGAGCCCCAACCTCAAGGAGTTTCTTGGCGTTTAGCGCGTCAGGGCCTTGGCGTGAAGGATCGACATTCTTCAAAAAACGTGTGAATGTTTGTGATGATGATTTTTAGAAAAAACAAGGAGATAAGCATGAAGTTCAGTAGCAAGAAAACATGGTTGGCACTCGCCGTGAGCCTAGGGCTTGGCGCAACGATGACGGCCAACGCAGGCAATGAGGTGGTGATTGGTGACATTGACGACATGTCAGGTCTTTATGCCGATGTGATTGGCCAAGGCGGTGTTGAGGCCGTCAAAATGGCGATCAGCGATTTTGGCCCCACCGTTTTGGGTAAAAAAATTGTCTTCATCAGCGCCGATCACCAAAACAAGCCCGACGTCGGGTCTTCCAAATTCAGGGAGTGGGCCGATAAAAATGAACTCAACATGCTCTTGGGTGGATCCAATACTGGCGTGAGCTTGGCCATGGCCAAGGTCGCGGGCGAGAAAAAAGTCCCCTTCATCGCCATCGGTGCCGCTGGCGCCTCACTCACCAACCAAGACTGCAATGCCTACATTGTTCACTACGCCTATGACACCACCGCACTGGCCAATGGCACTGCGTCTGTGATCACCAAAGAAGGTGGAAAGTCTTGGTACTTCTTGACCGCCGATTACGCTTTTGGCACGCAACTCCAAGACGCGGCCACCAAGGTGGTGAACGCCAATGGCGGCAAATCCATCGGCTCGGTGCGCGTGCCCTTGTCGGCCTCGGACTTTTCCTCCTTCCTCCTCCAAGCCCAAGGCTCCAAAGCGCAAGTACTGGGACTGTCCAACGCCGGCAACGATTTCACCAATTCTTTGAAGGCGGCCAATGAGTTTGGCATCACCAAAACCATGAAGCCCGCCGCCTTGTTGGCCTTCATCAGCGACATCCACAGCTTGGGCCTGCAAACCGCACAAGGCTTGTACCTCACCACCGGTTGGTACTGGGATTTGAATCCAGACACCCGCGCATTTGGCAAACGCTATTTTGAAAAAATGAAAAAAGAGCCCACCATGAACCAAGCGGCTTATTACTCGGCCACCTTGGCGTACTTGAATGCGGTGAAGGCGGCCAAAACCACCGATTCGGACAAGGTCATGCAAGAGCTCCACAAAATCAAAATCAACGACATGTTTGTCAAAGGCGGTTATATCCGCGCCGATGGCGTCATGGTCCACGACATGTACGTGATGCAAGTCAAAAAGCCCGCGGATTCTCAATACCCATGGGACTACTACAAAGTGATCAAGACCATGCCGGGCGAAGAAGCTTTTGGCCCCTTGTCTGACTCGACTTGTCCTTTGGTGGTCAAAAAGTAATTCGGGGTTTTCGTGATCAAGCCACCCTCAACCCGGCCCAAGTGAAGACATGACCGATCTGTTTGGTTTCCCCGTTCCCGTGATCTTGGGGCAATTGATGCTCGGACTGGTCAATGGCTGCTTTTATGCCATGCTCAGTCTCGGGTTGGCGGTGATCTTTGGCCTCTTGGGGGTGGTGAACTTTGCCCACGGGGCGTTTTACATGCTGGGCGCCTATGGCACCTGGGCCTTGTTGAATTTCTTAGGGATAGGTTACTGGGGTGCCTTGATTTTGTCGCCCCTGATCGTGGGGTGTCTGGGAATTGTCATCGAGCGCACCATGCTCAAGCGTTTAACCCAAATCGACCCCCTGTATGGATTGCTGCTCACCTTTGGGCTTTCTTTGATTGCCGAGGGCTTCATACGAGAAGGCTTTGGTGCATCCGGTCAAACCTACCCCGTGCCCGAATTGCTGCAAGGTGCGGTCAACGTGGGCTTCATGATTTTGCCCATCTACCGTGTCTGGGTGATTGTCGCCAGTCTCACCGTGTGTTTGATCACTTGGTTTGTCATTGAAAGAACACGACTGGGCTCGACCCTGAGAGCCGCCACCGAGAATCCGCAACTGGTTCAAGCCTTTGGCATCAACGTGCCCTTGATGGTTTCTCTCACCTACGCCGCAGGCGTGGCCCTGGCGGCTTTTGCTGGGGTGTTGTCTGCACCCATCATCCAGGTCTCCCCTTTGATGGGATCGTCCCTGGTCATCGTGGTGTTTGCCGTGGTGGTCATCGGTGGTATGGGCTCCATCATGGGTGCGATCTTGAGCGGCTTGATGCTCGGGATCGTGGAAGGATTTACCAAAGTCCTCTACCCAGAGGCATCCAACATCGTGGTCTTTGTGATCATGGCCATTGTGCTGTGCTGGCGGCCCAACGGTCTTTTTGGTAAAGGTTAAGGCCATGGAGCACCCTCGCCAGCGTCAACTTCTCTACCTGGGCCTATTGACCTTGGGGCTTGTGGCGCCATGGCTGGGCGTGTACACAGTCTATTTGATGACCTTGTACTGTTTTGCCATCTTTGCCTGCGCCTTTAATCTGCTCTTGGGTTTTGGCGGCATGTTGTCCTTTGGGCACGCGGCATTTTTTGGCTTGTCCTCGTATGTGACGGGCTGGCTCATCACCAGCCTTGGCAGCTCAACGATCGTGTCGATCTTGGGCGGGGTGGTGGCCTCTTGCCTACTCAGTGTGGTCTTTGGCTACATCGCCATTCGCCGATCAGGCATTTACTTTGCCATGATCACCCTGGCCTTGTCGCAGATCGTCTACTTTGTCTGTTTGGAAGCGAGTTTTACGGGCGGTGAAAACGGCCTTCAAGGTGTGCACAGAGGCAGCATCTTGGGACTGGACATGGCCCAAGACTCGGTCATGTATTACTTCGTGCTTTTTTGCTTGTGCGCTGTTTTCTTGGCCATTGAGCGAATCATTGAGTCCCCATTTGGACAAGTGCTCAAAGCCATTCGAGAAAACGAAACCCGAGCCGAGTCCTTGGGCTACTTTGTCAACACCCACAAATTGATCGTGTTCGTGATGTCGGCCACCCTCGCGGGTTTTGCGGGGTCACTGAAATGCTTGGTCTTGAGTTTTGCCACCTTGAGCGATGTGGTGCAATCGACCTCGGGCGAAGTGATCTTGATGACCATGCTCGGCGGGGCCGGCACGCTGCTCGGACCCGTGGTGGGCTCGGCCGTGGTCGTGACACTGCAAAACACACTGGCCGACAAAGTGGGCTCCTGGGTCAACGTGATCATTGGTGCCATCTTTGTGCTTTGCGTGCTGGTCTTTAGAAAAGGCATTGTGGGCGAAATCTTGGCGTATTTAAAACGCAAAGAACGCTGAGCGTTCAAGCCAAGCCCCAAACCGCCGGCGCAAAAAAATCTCACCCCGTGCTGGGCTGCGCCCGCGTGAATTCATCAAACGTCAAGGCTGGGGCATGATCCCGACTTTGAGCTTCCAAGCTGCCCATTGGCGACCCAGCCCATAGCCTTCACGTGCCTCAATCAAGCGGGCTTCCTCGGGGTTCAAATACTTGATGGGTCCACCCAAGGACATGGCTTGTTGCTGCAAGCTAGCGTTCTTTACTAAAAAAACGACCCGGCCCACGAGCCTGGGCAAAGAAGGTCCCACCACCGTTGCGCCGTGACCGCGCATGAGGGCCGCGGGCTTATCGGCCAAGGAGGTGGCCAAAGCGCGGCCGTGTTGGGCATTTCGAATGAGCATGTCCGTCATGCCAAAATCGTCTTGAATATCAAAAACGGGAATTCCCTGAGCGACAAAAGCAGCACGGTGATACAACGGCCTCATTGGCACTTGCGTCACCGTGAAAGGAATGAGTGGGGGTGCATGGGTGTGGACCACCGAGTTCACATCGGGCCGGGCTTTGTAGATCTCACCGTGAATGAACCTCTCCGTGTAAAGATCTTGACCTTTGCTGTCGATCGGCACATTGTCGAGGGTAAATTCCATAATATCCTTGGCCGTGACCAATTCGGCCGCCAAATTGCGGGCCAAAAAATAGTGGTTGGGATTGTTGGGGTTGCGAACACTCACATGGCCCCAGCCGTCCAAAATGCCCTCATAGGCCAAAATCTTATTGGCGGCCACCAATTCGTCGACCATGCTCTGATCCACAGGCTTGGTTTGCGCATGCAACGCGGTCCCCCCCAAAAAAAACATCGAAACCGACAACAAGGTCTTTAACCAGAACCGGGGAAATGCATGAACTTTTAACATCTTTGCCTCTTTGAATAATTTGGACTCAAGGGGGGGCAATCTCAAAAACATCAGCGATCAATCTCCCCCAAATCCATTATCGCATCGCCTCGACACCGCTGTTTTCCAGTGCGTCAAGACACCGCGCTGACAGTGAAATTGCGAGTGTGGCTAGGACTAACCCTTGGGTCACTGGGGCCACAATTCGTCCATAATCCTAGGGTTTAGCCTGATGGCTTTTGTGCTACTCAAAAATCAAGGTGCTCAGCCTGAAACTTGGGGTTTGCTTGGTCGACTTCATCTCCTTTATTTTTTAAAAAAACTCATGAAACTCACTCTCCAATCTTTGCAACGCATGAGCCTGATGGCTTTGGTGGCCGTGGTCTGCCTCACCGCTCAAGCGCAAAATTTTCCCAGCAAAACCATTCGCATCGTCGAGCCCGCAGGTCCCGGCAGTGCGGTGGACACGGCCGTTCGGGATATTTTGCCGGCCCTCAACGAAGGTTTTGGCCAACAAGTCATTATCGACAACAAGCCAGGTGGCAACAGCACCATTGGAGCACGAGAAGTGGTTCGCGCCCCGGCAGACGGCTACACCATCTTTCACGGCAACATCAACAATGCATTGAATGATTTGTCCACCAATGTGAACAACAACTGTTGTCGCTTGGGAGAGGCCTTGGTGCCGGTCATGCGCCTTTTTTCAACTCCCTTGGTCTTGGTGGTCAACCCCAACGTCAAAGCCCGAACACTCAAAGAGTTTTTGGCGCTGGCCAAGTCTGAGCCCGATGTCTTGACCTACGCTTCGGGGGGGCCAGGATCCATTACCCAACTCTTGGGTGAATTGGTCAAATCCAAAGCCGGCGTATCCATCCAGGAAGTGCCCTACAAAGCCATTGGCGCAGAACTCCCCGATGTCATGGCCGGACATGTGAACGCGGCCTACTTGGCCCCTGTTGTGGTGGCTCAATTGATCAAATCGGGAAAACTCATTGCCTTGGGGATTGCCTCTCCCAAACGCTTGAGCCTATTGTCTGACGTCCCCACTTTTGCGGAAGCGGGCTTGCCCAATGTCGAGGCAGCGGGCTGGAATGGAATCTTTTTGCCCAGCGGCACCGCCGCGCCTGTGGTGAACCGCGTTTTCAAGGAATTCACCAAAGCATTGAGTTCACCCGCGGCCAAGGCCCATGGTGCAGAGATGGGCTACGAATACGGCAGCGAAAGTCCCGAAGAGTTCAACCTCTTCATCAAATCAGAAATCAGCAAATGGGGACAGGTGGTCAAGGAGGCCAAAATCAAATTGGAATGAAGGCTTTGCGCTGAAGACATCATGAACTGCACAATGTCAGCGTGTGCATTCAATGCCTCTCGCCTTGGCATCAAGCCCCACGGTCGTCAGATTGTGTCCAAATAACAAGCCATGGCTCCACTTCGTTTCACATCATCCGGCACCAAGCGCAGTCAACCCTGGGCACAGTTTTAACCACCCTGTGCTGCTTCGCCCCCTTTGACTCGCCATTGACTTCAAACCCTTCAAACTCTCACCCCTATTCAACATGAGCCAACCCTCCCCACAAAACAACCAGCACACCAGCGCACACTTCTTTTTAGAGGGCTTGGTGGAGTCGGGCATCGAATACTTGTTTTGCAATTTAGGCACCGATCACGCGACACTCATTGAGGAGATGGCCAAGTTCAAAACGCTGGGCAAAGCCATCCCCCAACTCATCACCTGTCCGCATGAAAACGTGGCCATCCACATGGCCGGCGCTTACGCCGCCATGACGGGCAAGGGCCAAGGAGTATTGGTGCACGTTGACGCGGGAACGGCCAACGCCGTCATGGGCATGCACAATTTGATGCGTTCAAGGCTCCCCGTTTTGCTAATGGCCGGTCGAGCTCCGTACACGGTACGAGGAGAGCTCACTGGATCTCGCGACAATTACGTCCATTTTGTGCAAGACCCCTTTGACATGGCCAGCCTCGTGCGCCCCTACACCAAATGGGAGTACAACTTGCCCTCGGGCGTGGTAAGCAAAGAGGTGCTGCGCCGAGCCCACAGTGTCATGCACAGCGACCCACCCGGCCCCGTGTTCTTGAGTTTGCCGCGCGAGACCTTGACCCAGCACTGGGAAGAAAACCAAGTGCATTCATTCTCAGAACAAAACTACGGCAGCGTGCACCTGGGCTCATCGTCTTTGAGTCAACTCCAAAGCACGGCCAAACAACTCCTTGAAGCCCACAACCCCATGCTCGTGACTTGCTATGCAGGTCGAAGCGCGCGCGGCTTTCATGCCCTGAGCGCACTGGCCGAACAACTGGGCATCCGTGTTTATGAGGCGAGCCCCACCCACAACAACATCTCTCGCGATCACCCCTGGTTTTGTGGCTTCGATCCCGCCAGTGCCATGGCCAACGCGGACTTGGGACTCCTCATTGATGTGGACGTACCGTGGCTGCCCAAGTATGTCCAACCCCAGCCCAACACCCCTTGGATCCATGTCGATATCGATCCGATCAAAAAGGATTTTCCGCTTTGGGGCTTTGCCACTCAAACCCGCATTCAGGCCAACAGCGCCGAGTGGTTAGAGGACTTGCTCTCGGTGGCTCAAACCCTCATCACCCCCGCCCACCAAGACCGAATCCAAGAGCGTCTAAAAAGCATCCAAGCGCTGCAAAACGCACGGGCTCAAAAACTGAGAAGCGAGGTCGAGCTGCCCAGCAAACCCGGCATTGTCAACCCAGCTTTCCTCATGCACACCTTGTACGAGATGCTCGACACCGAGGACGTGGTGGTCAATGAAGCCATTCGCCACTCCCCCACCTTGCTCAACCACTTGAAGAGAAACACCCCCAAAACCCTCTTTGCCTCTGCAGGTGGCGGCCTGGGCTACAGCGGTGGCATGGCACTTGGATTCAAATTGGCCAATCCCAAGCACCGCGTGGTTCAAATCGTGGGAGACGGGGGATTTCATTTCAGTACCCCAACCTCAGTCTATGCCGTGGCGCAGGCCCAAGGGCTGCCCATCTTCACCGTGGTGCTTGACAACGGGGGCTGGCAAGCGGTGAAGGAGGCCACCTTGCGGGTCCACCCCGATGGCTATGCCGCCAAGTCCCAAGATTTTCACGCCAGACTCGAAGGTGAGCACCGACAGTTTGAAATGGTGGGGGCGGCCTTTGGCGCCCATGGCGAGCGCGTGAATGAGGCCAGCGAACTAAGAGCCGCCATTGGCAGAAGTTTGAACGCCCTTGACCAAGGTCAATCCGTGGTCATGGTGGTGAGCATCCCCAAGCTCTACGATGGGACTTAATGCAGGGACAAGACCCACTGATATTTTGAAGCCATTGAATTCCAATTTTTCTCAATTTTTCTCAATTGCTCCCATTTGACCCATGCTCAATTTGCTCATTTTGTTGACCCTGCCTGAAGCGGTGCGCCTGCAGTACTACAACGGCCTCAAATCGCGTTTCCCCAAGCTCAACATCAACATCGTGGACCACCACAGCAAGGTGAGCCCCTTCATCGAAGAGGCCGATGTGCTCGTGACCTTTGGGCCCATGATGGCCGAACATGTGCTCGAGCAAGCTCACCATCTGAAATGGATTCAAGCCCTGGGCTCCGGCGTGGACGGCATCACCAACCGAGCCTCCCTCAAGGGGTCCGTGATCGTCACCAATTTGCACGGCATCCATGGTGCACCCGTGTCTGAAGCGGCACTCATGATGATGATGGGTCAAGCTCGTCACTACAAAGATATGGTCCTCAATCAACTCCAAGGGGCCTGGGTGCGCAAAGCGCCGGTGGGCCTATTGAAGGGCAAAACCGTGACCATTTACGGGGTGGGTGTCATCTCTGCCGAGCTCGCGCCCAAATGCAAAGCACTCGGCATGCGCGTTCTTGGAATCAGCAACGCCGTGCGAGCGGTGCTGGGGTTTGACGAAATTCATACCCGAGCGGCCTGCGAAACTGCGATTGCGCAAGCCGACTTCTTGGTGCTGCTGGCGCCCTACGCTGAAGAGACCCACCACATCATCAATGCCAAGACCTTTGCACTCATGAAAAAAAGCAGCCATTTGATCAATTTGGCCCGAGGTGGTGTGGTCAATGAAGACGACTTGTTGGCCGCTTTGAACAGTGGTCAAATTGCGGGTGCCGCCCTTGATGTCTTTGCTGAGGAACCGCTCCCGCCCAAGCACCCCTTGTGGAGTCAACACAACGTGACCGTCACGCCGCACATGGGCGGGTTTTATGACGCCTATGTGGATGAAGCCCTGCCCGTCATCGAAGAGAATTTAAAACAGTTCATGGCGGGCAATTTCAGCGACATGATCAACATCGTTAAAAGAGAAAATGAAGCATGAGCCCTTTAGAAGAACGCATCAATTCACCCATTTCCAGCGCTGAACTCGAGCGCCGTTGGCGAGCGGTGCGCGCGGCCATGGCCGAGCACCACATCGATGTCTTGTTGATGCAGTCCAACAACGACTTCATGGGTGGCTATGTCAAGTATTTCACCGACATCCCTGCCACCAATGGCTACCCGGTGACAGTGGTCTTTCCAGTCGACGACCGCATGAGCGTGGTCGGTCAAGGTCCCTTCAACACGGTGAGAGAATTCTCGGGCGAGGATGATTTGCTGCGCCGCGGCGTGGCCCGCTTTATGAGCACCCCCAGTTATTCGGCCGCCCACTACACCGCAGGGTATGACGCGGAACTCGCCCAAAAAGCACTGGAAAAATACGCCAACGGCACGGTTGGCCTCTTGGGGACAGCGTCGATGTCTTATGCGTTGATCGATACCCTCAAAAAGGGTCCACTGTCGAGTGCCAAATTCATCGACGCTTCTGAAATCGTTGACCAGATCAAAGGCATCAAAAGCGAAGAAGAAATAAGCTTCATGCGCCGCGTCGCCCACATGCAAGACCGCGCCATGGAGGCGGTCTTTGCAGGGATCAAGCCTGGCATGCGGGACATTGAAGTGGCGGCCATTGCCGAACAAGTCGGGCACAGCTTTGGCAGCGAACAAGGCCTCTTCTTGTGTGCATCCAGTCCCGTGGGGGTGCCCCCCGTGTTTGCCAACCGGCATCAACAAAACCGCATCATCCATGAAGGCGACCAATTCACACTTTTGATTGAGAACAGTGGTGTGGGAGGCTTCTACTGTGAACTCGGTCGCACTTGTGTGCTCGGTCAAGCCAGTGCAGAAATGCTCGATGAGTACGCATTTGTCCTAGAAGCGCAACAATTCACCGCCAGCTTGCTGCGCCCAGGTGCTTCATGCTCGGACATCTGGCACGAGTACAACCAGTACATGCGCGAGCACGGTCGCCCCGAAGAGAAGCGTCTTCACTGTCATGGACAAGGCTACGACATGGTGGAGCGACCCTTGGTGCGATTTGATGAGACCATGAAAATCGCCAAGAACATGGTGCTCTCAGCCCACCCGACCTACACCACGGAGCGCACCTACAGTTGGTCTTGCGATGACTTCTTGGTGGGCGAGCAAGACGCCTCAGAGCGACTCCACGCCTTCCCACAAAAAATCTTTGAGCTCTGAGCCGACACTCGGCTAGAGCATCAACCCAACAATGAACCCCCTCTCCCCACAGGTCAATGCCATGAACTATCCCTCACGCTCGCTCTTGTTGACGACTGGGCTCATCACCTTGGTATTGAATTGCGCCAGCGCATGTTGTCAAACGGCTTTCCCTAGCAAAACAATCACCATGATTGTGCCCACGGCGCCAGGTGGCCCCATTGACATGACCGCTCGCATTGTGGCCAAGGACCTGTCTGTCGAGCTCGCGCAACCCATTGTGATCATGAACAAACCAGGGGGTTCTCAAAAAATTGGCGTGGAGTTTTTATTGGCTGCCGCCAAGGACGGCTACACCATCGCCGCCGTCTCACCAGCGTCTATGTCCATCAACCCCGTGATTGAAAAATCTGTGGGCTACGATCCCTTGAAAGACTTCACCTATTTGGCCAATGGCATTGAATACCAATCGGTCTTGGTGGTGCACCCATCCGTACCCGCCAAGAACTTGGCCGAATTGATCGCCTACGCCAAAGCCAACCCGGGCAAATTGAGCTATGGGTCTGGCGGAAACGGCTCAAGCATGCAGTTCACCACCTCGACCTTTTTGTATTTGACCAACCTGGACGCACTACAAGTTACCTACAAATCGAGTGGGCCCGCCATGCTGGGCCTTTTAAGTGGTGAGGTCAATATGCTGATGCCCGACCTGGGCGAAATTCGGCAATACGTGCTCAATGGCGCCGTCGTGGGCTTGGCCGTGACGGGTTCTGAGCGCAACAAACGTTTGCCCAATATCCCCATTTTTCCCGAGTCCAGCAACCCCGAGCTCAAGAACTGGACCTACACCGGTTGGATTGGTTTTGTCGCCAGCGCCGGTATTCCTGCTGAAGCAGCACAGAGACTCCAAAGCGCATTTCAAACCACCTTAAAAACCGACAAAATGAAAGAAGCCTTTGATGGTATTGGCTTTAAAGTCATTGCCACACCACCGGCCGAGTTCAAAAAAAAAATCGCCGATGGCTTGGAGAGCAATAGAAAAGTGGTCAAGGCCATGGGACTTAAGCCTGCGTCTTGATCTTGAGCCTAAGTTGAGGTTTTGAACGTGAGAAACTTTAAACCCTCGCCTTTGGCGCTGCTTTTTAAGCTGAGGAACGCTTAAAAAAACCCGACTCGTGCAAAATCTCAAATAGCCGAGGTGGCGTCAAGGGCGCTTCTTTTAAAAAGAGGCCCGTCTCCTTGAGTGCGTTTTCAATGGCCGAGATGATGGCTGCCGCCGCGGGAATGGTCCCACCCTCACCAGCACCCTTGACACCCAAGGGATTCAAGTAAGTGGGACTGCAAAGGTGCACCAACTGCGCATGGGGCACATCGGTGGACATGGGTAGCAAATACTCGGCGAAATTGGTGGAAATGGGTTGGGCTTCATCATCGTAGCGCATCCACTCCAAGGTGGCGTTCCCGATGCCGTGGGCAATGGAGCCTTGGATTTGCCCATCCACCAGCAAAGGGTTGATCAAGTTGCCACTGTCGTGCGACATACAGTAGCGAATGATGTTGATTTGCCCCGTGTCCGTGTCGAGCTCGAGTTCAGCCACGGCCGTGCCATTGCAATACGTCGACTGGGAAGGCGAAAAATATTGGGTGTCCTCAAGTCCATTGGTAACCCCAGGCGGAAAAGAAAAGCCAGGCATACCTTGAGAGACACGGGCGAGTTCGGCAAAAGTTTTACGCAGCACTGGATTGCTCTGCACAAAACACACCCCATCCTCGAGTGACAATTCTTCGGGTTTGACTTGCAGCAAAAATGCGCCCAGGGCCAAGACTTTATCTCGTACACTCTTGCCGGCCAAATACACCGAGTTGCCTGCAGTGGCGGTGATGCGAGAGGCAAAGGTGCCAATACCCATGGAGATGGTGCTCGTGTCGGCCGTGATCACATCGATCATGGACATGGGCACGCCCAACTGATCGGCACAGATTTGCGCAAAAATGGTTTTGTGCCCTTGCCCCTGAGGACAAGCGGCGGTGAGCACGGTCACACGACCATCTTGTTGAACCCTGACTGTGGCCCCTTCAAACGGACCCAGACCTGTGCCTTCGACAAAATTGGCAAATCCGATACCGATGAAACGCCCCTCAAGTCTCGCTTGGGCTTGACGGGCTGGGAAGTTGGCATAGTCGGCCAATTCGAGCGCCATGGCCTGGCACCTGGGATAGTCCCCAGTGTCATAGACCATGGGCTTGCCATCGCGGTAGATGAAGCCATTGTTGTAGGGCATCTGCTCGGGCTTGACAAAATTGATCTCCCGAATCAACGAGCGGTCTAACCCCAAGCTGTGCGCCGCCTTGTCCATGATGCGCTCCATGGCAAACACCGCTTGGGGCCGACCGGCACCCCGCACCGGTGAGGTGGCATTTTTATTGGTGTACACCACCCGTAAATCCACACCCATACAAGGGATCACATAGGGCCCTGGTGTGGTCGTGACGCCAATGTAGGGCATGATAATGCCCCAGGGCAAATAGGCCCCATTGTCATGCGTCATGATGAGCTTGAGCCCCAAGATAATGCCCTCAGCTGTGAGCGCCAACTCCATCTCCCACCACTGGTCGCGCTCTTGGGTGGCAGTGTAGAAGTGCTCTCTGCGGTCTTCGATCCATTTGACCGGCTGGCCCAGATCGTGGGCCGCGTGAGCGACCAAGGCCTCCTCGGGATAGAACATCACTTTGGGACCAAAGCCACCGCCCACATCGTTGATGATGACGCGAAGTCGCTCGGGGTGCCAAGCCAAGACATCAATCAAATTCTTCTTCTCCAAGTGTGGGGTCTGGCCTGATGACCAGACACACAAGTCACCCGTGGCCGGATCAAAGCGCGCCGCATACCCACGAGTCTCCATGGGGTGGGCCGAGCCGCGGTTGATCCAAAACGTGTCTCGCACCCGGTGAGCCGCCAATGCAAAAGCTTGGTCCAAGTCGCCAAAGCCCATCTTCACGTGGGCAGCCATATTGGAGGCAATATCGCTATGGATGGTGGGCGAAGACGGGTTCAGGGCTTGCAAACAATCGGCCACTGCGGGCAAGACCGCGTACTCCACGCCAATGGCATCGCAGGCATCTTCGGCGAGACTTCGAGAAGATGCCACCACAAAGGCCACCGGGTCACCAACACACAAAACCTCCTTGGAGGCCAACACCTCTTGGGTCATGACTTGTTGGATGGCCGGGTTGGGTACCAAAATGGGCAAACGTTTTTTGGCACTCTCGGGCAAATCGTCATAGAGATAGATTTTGACAATGCCCGGCATCAAGCGTGCAACAGAGGTATCGATGGCGAGAATTTTGGCGTGAGCGTGAGGACTTCTGAGCACCGCGGCATGCAAAGCACCCTCTAGCTTCAAGTCATCCACATACTGCCCCAGACCTCTGAGGAGGGCCTCATCCTCGGTCCTTTGCACCGGCGAGCCAATGTATTTACCCGGGCGTTCGTGCTCTGGCAAAGACCGTGTTGCCCAATGGACGTCCATCTGCCCCGCGGCGCTCATCGACTCGGACCGCCAAAAGGGGTCATGATCTCATCACCCAACGCGCGCATTCGCTCAGCAGCCAACAGGCCGGCCTTGATGATGGGCTGGTAACCGGTGCAGCGACACAGGTTGCCCGTGATCGCCTCTCGCACCTCCTCTTCAGATGGATTCAAGTTTTCAGCCAGCAACTCCGTCAAGGTCGTGAGCATACCGGGTGTGCAAAACCCGCACTGCAAAGCGTGTGTCTCTTTGAACGCTTGTTGCAAGACAGAGAGCGTTTGATCGGCATTGGCCAATCCCTCCACCGTGGTGATTTCGCAGCCATCGGCTTGCACCGCAAGCATAAGACAAGCGCGCGCGGTTTGGTGGTTGACCAAGACCGTGCAAGCACCACAGACCCCGTGCTCGCAGCCCACATGGGTGCCGGTGAGTTTGAGGTCTTGGCGCAAAAAATCCGCCAAGGACTTGCGGGTGCTCACCGGGCAGTCATGGGCTTTGCCATTAACGCTCAGATGAATGTGGAGTTCTTCTTGCATGTCGTTTCTCGATCGGTTTTAGGGGTCGACGCACGGTGCGAGTGCTCAATGCGCACTGAACGGGTATTCAATGCGCCTTCAATGCACGCTCAAAGGCAATGCCAAGTGCTCGGGCAGTGAGCGTTTGGGTCAAATGGCGACGGTAGATCGAGGAGTTGTAGGCGTCGTGCATGATCTCTTCAATCGCCTCAATGTGTTCGTGCACGGCGGGGAGAACTCGCTTGTCGCCCGCTTGGCCCACCAAAGCGGACTCCAAGCCGCTCAAACGCAAAGGCGCAGGCGCCACCCCACACAAACTGATGCTCAAGCGTTCAATTTTTTGACCAGCATCCAAAGCGACCATCACCGCCACGCCAACAATGGCGTAATCGCCATGGCGCCTGGCATACTCCAAAAAACACCAACCATGGGGCCCAAGCCAAGGTTGAAGCGACACACGGGTCATGATCTCATCGCTGCCCAGCGCGGGCGTCATGTACATCTGTGTCCAGTCATGTATTGAGATGGTTCTGCTGCCAGCGCGGCTTTGCACTTCAATGTTCCCATCCAAAGCGCTGGTAAAGCACGGCTGCTCCGAGGCGGGATCCAAGTGGCACAAGGACCCGCCCAAAGTGCCTCGATTGCGAATCTGTCGATGACTCACTTGATCATAGGCCTCGGGCACGAGGGGGCAAAGCTTGGCCACCAACTCCGAGCGATGAATGTGGTGTTGTCGCGTCATGGCTCCCACAACCAATCGATCGTTTTCCTCGTGAATGCCGACGAGTTCACCCACTTGATTCAGGTCAATCAGGTGATCGGGCATGGCAAAGCGAAAATTCATCATCGGCATCAAAGACTGTCCGCCAGCGAGAATTTTGTAATTCTCGAGGGTCGCGACCATCTCGAGGGCTTCACTCAAATTGGTGGGACGGTGGTATTGAAAGCGAGCTGGTTTCATGGTTCAAGTCAGGTACAGGCGGGCAGGCTCAAGGAGGGTTGGCGCATTCACCAAGCCTCAACGACCACAGATTAGGTGGGGGAGGACAAAACACTGGCCAACAAATTCGAGGCATAACGCGCCGCCGATACGTGGTCTTGACCTGGCGCCAAGAGCAAATACTCTTTGACGGCACACAACACGTCTCGGGGGCGAGAACACAAGGTTTTTAAGTAGGCCTGCACCTCTTGGTCAAATTGATCATCGGGGTAGACCGCACTCACCATCCCAAGCCCCAAAGCTTGCGCGGCGCTCAGCTCATCGCTAGAGTAAATCAAATGGGCCAAAGCTTTAGGAGAGACCGCGTGCATGACGGCTGAAATGGCCAAGGTCGGCGGAATATTGCTGCGCATCTCGGGCAGGGAAAAACGCGCTTTGTTGGAGGCCAGAGTCAAGTCGCACAACACCGCCACGGCGCACCCCAGGCCATGGGCCACACCTTGAACCGATGACACGAGGGGAACAGGACACTGGCGAATGGCGGCGTACAGACTCAAGATGGGGTCGGTGACTTGGGCGCGAATCTCGAGCGCCGATTTGCGCTCAGGCTTCACCCCTGGAGCAGGTGCGGGGACCAAACGACCATTGGAGAAATCGTGGCCCTGCCCGCTCAGGTGGATCACCTTGATAGCCACGTCTGAGCCCAAAGAGGTGATGAGGCGAATCAATTCATGAATCATCGCCATGTCGAGCTTATTGCCGTCTTCGGGGCGATTGATCAGGATGTGAGCGAACTGCTCTTTGATCTCAACAGTGATGTGACTCAAGGGGTATTCCAATTTAAATGGGCTGCCATGCCCATTGGGCCCCAGCAGCAAGACCTTGAACCTAGCCGCACAATGAGGCCAAGCCTAGGGCCGAGACAAGCATCTATTGTCCACGATTGCAGTGAGTTTTTTCACCGCAATAACCCCAAATTTCTGTAAGACTATCAGGCTGGTGAGGATCGTCTTCCTCGCAAGGCCAAGCCCAGCCAAAGCAGGAGGAGGAGAGCGGGCAACAGGCCAATGTTCACCACTTTGACCCAGAACTGAAGCGCCTCGCTCTCCAATCGCAAGTTCTTGCGCAAACCCCGCAATTCCAGGCGCGCCGCACTTTCTTTTTTACGGAATTCATCAATTTGCGCTTGTTGCTCTTTTGACAAAATCGCTGCACTTTCGCCCGGCCCCTTGTCCTTTTGCAAGGCCTTCAAAGACTCCTGGGTCTTTTGCAGGCTGTCTTCAAGCTCCTTGATTTTTCCCACATAAGCTTGCTGCGCCACCATCTCCATGTCGTGAATGACCGTGAGGGGGCGCGAAGCGCTTTGACGGGTTCTCAATGACACAAGGGCCGCATCTCCTGCATACTGGTCCACCAAGGCCTGTAAAAAACCCAAATTGCCGTTGCTGGGGTAAACAATTTTTTGTCCAAAAACTTCTTGGATCTCCACGGCCGCTTCATTGCTGATGAAGTCGGTGTCCGCAATCAACACCACGGAATTGTTGGCACTCGTTTGATTCAAGTGAACAAGCGCGGCAACAACGGGTTCAGTCGCTTCAGTCGAACCGACTTTGGGCGCTGCGGCGCCAGGGGCTTTGGAGCCGACCTGGGACTTGGCATCGGTCACCTTGGCAAGAGGCTTGCCGTTCTTGTCCACTTTGTCTTTGTCCTTGGGGTCAACTGGAGGAACAGGAGCACCATCTGGGAAAGCAGTCTTGAATTGCCCCTCAACGCGAACGGCCACCGGGTGCTCAACACCCGAGGCCTTGAAGCCTCCCATGGCCTTGTCGCCACGGTCCATCAATTGTGCGGAGCCAATCAGTGATGAGTTCTTGGAGCTGTGGATGAGCACCTCGTGCTTGAGACCGGGTGCAACCTCAAGGCTAAAGCTGCCGGCAAAGGGAAACAAGGTGGCCCCGAGTTTGGCCGTGGCAATGTCATTGGGGTTGTAGGCTTGGTCATTGAAAGACAACAAGGTGGGCAGGCCTTGCACCCCTGCGCCCGACATGTACTGTAAATCGGACAACACTTTGCCCGTATCCAAACTCACACCCCAGCCCTTCATGAGCCGCTCCAAATTCGAGCTCGTGCCGCCTGGTTGCATGCCGCCTTGACCTGGGATCAAATCAAAGTAGGCGTAAGGGTCGAGCATCGCGATCAGCTTGCCCCCGCGCATGACAAATTGATCCAAGGCATATTGGGTTTGCTCGCTGATGTCTTTGGGGTGCAGGACCAACAAAATTTTGATCTCGGGATCAATGGCTTTGGTGTCGCTCGCGACATTGACCACCTTGTAGTCCCGTTCGAGTTCGCTGACAAACACTTGTTTTTGCGAGGGAGGTATGCCCATCATGGGCATGCCGCGCGAGCCAAAGACGGGCTCGGAGCTCAAAATCCCCACTTGGGTTTTATTGCCCTCTTGGGTGCGAGAGATGGCACGCACAATGTCGTACTCTAGGAGTCGCTCACGCTCCATGGTGATGGCGGGGATGACCGATTTCTTCTCACCCCGAGAGGCCACCAGGCCCAAATAAAAATGGTCCCCATTTTGCAGGGCTTGCGCGCCAATCCCGTCAGCGGTTGCCGCGTCTTCCACCGGGGTGTCGGGCTGCGGGTCGTCGTTTTCAATGATCAATTTCCCAGCACCTGCGGACTTGAACTCGGCCAACAAATCCTCCACACGAGAGGCAAATCCTTTCAACGCCAAGGGCATGTTTTCATCGCTTTTGGAAAAATAAAACTTGATTTTGACGGGTTGATCGAGTTTTTTAAGGACCTCACGGGTGCCTGGCGAGAGGGTATAGACCTGGTCTTGGGTCAAGTCCAAGTGAGAGTAATAATAAGCACTCCCCCAATTGAGGGCCACCACCGCCACCAAGGCAATGACAAGAGCGATGTAGATATTTTTGATCGGTTTAAACATTCTGGGACCTCAACGCGCACGCACTTGACGAACGACCAAACTGGTGATGAACAAATAAAAAGCCGCGGTAGAGACAAAATAAACAATGTCTCGGGTATCAAGGACGCCACGCTGAAAGCTATCGAAATGCGACAAGTAAGAGAAGTTGGCGACTTTCTCGATGCTCTCAGGGGTGAGCCAGCGGCTGAGCAAATTGGTGATTGGCGCAAAGCCCAACAGTGTGGTGACCAAGCACAGCATCACGGAAAAAATAAAGGCAATGACCTGGTTGCGCGTCATCGATGAGGCCATGCATGACACCGCCAGGTAAGTTCCCGCCAACAAAAAGCAGCCGACATAACCCGAGAAGATCACGCCATTGTCAGGTGACCCCAGCCAATTGACCGTCAAGATCATGGGGAAACTGAGCACGATGGCGACCATCAAAAAAATCCATGACGCCAAAAATTTGCCGATGATGGCTTGCCAGACAGTGACCGGCAAGGTGAGGAGCAACTCGATGGTCCCCAAGCGACGCTCTTCAGACCACAGTCGCATGCCCACTGCTGGCACCAAAAAGATCAAGAGCCAAGGCATCCAATTGAAAAACGAAGACAAAGAGGCCTCGTTCATGTTGAAAAACCCCCCGAGCGTAAAGGTGAAGATGCCCGAGAGGATCAAAAAAGCAATCAAGAACACAAAGGCCAAGGGTGATCCCAAATAAACCTTGAGCTCGCGCTTGGTGATGGCCAGGGTGGTGCTAAGGTAACTCATGCGTGGGTCTCCGAATTGAAATGTGAGCTGGGCGCTTGAGTGGGGTGAGCGGTATCGGTCAAGGTGACCAACCTGAAGAAATCATCCATTCGTCCGCTCGGCACCCTGGCCTTGAACTCCTGGGGGGTGCCGTTGGCCACGATGACGCCTGCATTGATCACGATGGCACGCGAGCAAACCGCCTCCACTTCTTCAAGCACGTGGGTGGAAAACACAATCGCTTTGGACCTCCCCATTTCGGTGATCAATTCGCGAATTTCAAACTTTTGATTGGGGTCGAGCCCATCGGTGGGCTCGTCCAAGACGAGGACCTGCGGATCATGGATCAAGGCCTGGGCCAAGCCCGTTCGCTGGCGAAAGCCCTTGGACAAGGTCTCAATGGCTTGGTGCCAAACACTCTCCAAATGGCACTGCTCGCACACGCGCTCAAGCGCCTGGCGTTGCGCTGGTCCAGACATGCCCCTGATTTCGGCAATGAATTTCAAAAAGTCACCCACCCTCATCTCTTCATAAAGAGCGGCCGACTCGGGTAAATAACCGATGGTTTTTTTGGCCTCTATTGCATGGGTCGCCACATCAAAACCACACACCTCCACGTGTCCGGCACTGGGCTCCAAAAAACCTGTGATGATGCGCATGGTGGTGGATTTACCGGCCCCATTGGGGCCCAGAAAACCCAAGACCTCACCGGGCGCGACCTCAAACGAGACGTCGCTCAAGACTTGTTTGTTTCCAAACGTTTTGAATAAATTGTCAACTTTGATCATGGCTATATCCTAAGGCGTTTCTTCTGGGTAGCGCCCATTGATGAAAAAATCAATTCCGGCATTAAATTGAGGATGAGATGAAAAATTTCAAGAGCCGAGGGTACCCCCCTCAAAAGGCACTACCCCATGCAACCAGGGTCAGCACCTTGTTTGCCATCTTGCGCTTAACTTTGAAGCACTTTGAAATCAACATTGTCTTTGTTTTAGATGTGCGCGAATGTTAGCGTATATTCAGCACGACTGGACTGAAATTCGTCTCAACAATTGTAAACCCCATTCACCAATTGTTTTTTTAAGGCTCCCGAGCCCAAGTCACGATAATTTTAACAACCCGGCCATCGATATTGGGATGGGGTTGGGGTGGACTCTCCAAATGGAGCAAGTCTCCTTCAAAGCGGTAGGCGCGAATTTGCTCGGTGCCCACCCATGATTGGTTCCAAGCCGCCTCCACCTTGGTAATGACACGGTGGTCCTCAACTCGGTAGCGTCCGGTATAAGAAATCATGGTTTTCAAGGCCTGAGCGCGCTCGGCGTCGTTGCTGGGTACCCCCCTGCCCTCGCCGGTGACCAAGGCCAACCAACGCCCAGAAGCCGTGGCAATTTGATAGCCCACCGGGTGGAGCCCTAGCACCGGCGTTCTCTCATGGGTCAAAGCATCTTCGTAGACCACCGAGACCAATCGCCAATTGCCCACAATCCGAGCCTCATCTTGGGCCTGCGCACTCACGAGCGTGAGTGTGCAGAGCAAAAAACCCCATCTTATCCATGGCGACATGACAACCTCCAAATTCATAGACATCCTCCCGGCCCTGAACAGACCGGGATTCCTAAGGTGCTACGCATGAGAAACCTCATGCACATTGACTTCAGTGGGTTCTTGCTTCACTGAGGCTGGTTTCGTCGTGGTCTTACGACCCCGGCCAGAGCCTTCCTCTCCACAGGCTAACAAGCGCTGCCCGCGCTATTCATCCTTCCCCTTAACGGAGAGGATTTCCGCGCACCCTGTTAAAAAAACGCTCTCGCCAACTCAAAGCAGTCCAGCGTAAGAACCACCATCGAGCTGCAGGTTTTGGCCGGAGATGAATCCAGCCTGCGCTGAGCATAAATAAGCACAGGCATCGGCAAACTCACCCGGAGTTCCAAACCGTTTGGCCGCCACCGTTTGGACGATCTCGTCGCGTGCGGCCTCGTAGCTGATGTTTTTATTTTTGGCTGTGCGCTTGGCCATGAAATCTTGCCTCGGCGTATCAATGCGCTCGGGCAGCAAGTTATTGATGGTCACATTGTCGGCCACGGCCTCATGTGAGACCGATTTAGAAAATGCAGTGAGCCCCGTGCGTGCTGTTGTCGACAGCGCCATGTGTGGCCGCGGGCTCTTGACCATGGCGGAAGTGATGTTGACGATTCGCCCAAACCGGCGAACGCGCATGCCCGGCAAAAACCCACGGATGAGCAAAATGGGCGCGAGCATATTGCTCTCCAAGGCCGCGAGCCAAGCTGCATGATCCCAGTCCATGAGCACCCCAGGTGGGGGGCCGGCATTGTTGTTGACCAAGATGTCCAAAGGCTCACAAACTTGGAACAAGCGAGCACGTCCTTCTTCCTCAGTGATGTCGGCCACCACGGTTTTGACACTCACGCCAGTGCTTTGCAAGATGTGGGCATGGGCCACATCAAGGCGTCCTTGATCGCGACCATTGATGTAGACCAGCGCGCCCTCTCGGGCGAGTGCCCCCGCGCAGGCCATGCCCAAACCCTGGGAAGAGGCGCACACCAATGCGGTGCGGCCTTTGATTCCTAAATCCATAAAAAACTCCTTGGATCTTATTTTTGTGTGACGATTTTGGCCGACTTGATGACGCCAGCCCACTGAACGCTCTCTAAGGCCATCATCTTGGAGAATTCTTGAGAGCCATAGACCACCGGATCAAAACTCATCTCGCGCATGCGCTTTTGGTACGCTGCATCTTTGGCCAAAAGGGCCAACTCGTGCTCCCAAAAAGCAATGATCTCGGAAGGGGTTTTGGCGGTAAAGAATGCGCCATACCAATTCATGATGTCCAAGTTGCTCAGCCCACTCTCGGCCAAAGTGGGCAAGTCTGGGTAGGCATCCAGTCGATTGGCCTCAAGGGTTGCCAAAGCGCGCAACTTGCCCGCCTTGATGTGCTCCTTGACCGACTCCACCGACTGCACCAAAAATTGCACGTCACCACCCAATAAGCCCATCACCGCTGGGGCACTGCCCTGATAGGGGATGTGTGTGAGGGTGACGCCTGCTTTGGCGAAGATGATCTCCGAGATCAAATGAAACGCGTGACCCAGACCTGGCGAGCCGTAAAAATATTTATCAGGATTCTTTTTGACCAACGCAAAAAACTCACCCAAGTTGTTGGCGGGCACTTTTGAATTGACCACAATCACCGCAGGGTTCCTGCCCATGAGGGAGGCCGGCACCAAGTCCTTGGTGGGGTCGTAGGCCGGCTTGGGATCAAAGTGCTGGGCAATCGTAATGGGTGTGGGCGGCGCAAACAGCAGGGTGTAGCCGTCTGCAGGTGCTTTGACCACATAGTTGGTGCCAATCTGACCCGAGGCCCCGGGCATGTTTTCAACGACTATTTGTTGGCCCCATTTTTGGGACAGCATGAGGGCCACCAAACGCCCGACCGTGTCGGGGCCCCCGGTTGCAGGAAAGGGCACGATCATGCGAATATTGCGAGCGGGGTATTTGCTGCTTTGAGCCCACAGGGGGCTTGTGCTCACGGCACTGGCACCAGCAGCCATTAGCCAGGTTCGGCGGTTGAAAGTTTTCAGTGACATGGTCAAATCCTTGGTCAATTGGTGTGAGAAAAAGGTAGCCCCAGGCAAACCCATTGTCAGTGGCTTGGTTTTGGGGCAACGGGTTGCGAGGGCTTAGATTCAGGCGCAGCTGGCGAGTCGTGGGGAGCGAGGCTCTTTGCATGATCGAGGGCATGACCGTGGGCATGACCGTGGGCGTGATCGTGGGCGTGATCGTGCGAATGTTGATGCGAATGAGCATGGCTGTGGGACTGCTCATGCGAAGCCGAATGCGAATCACTCTGCCTTGGCTCTAAAGGCTGGCGCTGATGGTTCAAATTCAGTCCCGCCACGCCAGGCTTTAAGGTGGCATCGTGATCGCGCAAATAATGAAGCCGCAGAAGATCCTTGCCGTAATCTCCACCATTGGGCGTTCTCACCAAGGTGTGGATATGAAATTTTGCCGGCAAGGCGTTGGTGAGGAACACACCCGAGTGGTGATCAAATTCAGCCATGATCACGGGACTTTGAATGCGATAGTAAAACGTGTCGTTCTCTTGGGTGCCACCGATCCACGAAAAATAGGTCTCGTGCAAGTGGTCTTGAATTTCTTCGATTCGCGCTTTGTTGGGCCCCTCGGGCAAGGGCTCAATAAAAGACTGCACCAAATCCAAGAGTCGACTTTGCTGCGCAGCGTTGAACTCTCGCGCCGCAATCCCCTCGTAGGCAATGATGCGATTGTCTTGCATGGCCCCACCCAGGTGCAATTGATCGGCTTTGTGGCGACGACCCTCGGGCAAATCGCCACCCACACATGAATGATAAACAATGGCTTTCTCACGCTGAGCAGTACCCAAGGCCGTGATCAAGGACAAGCCCTTTTGCTCTTCGTCCTCAAACATTTTGAGGCCTGCATGGACGCCTTCATCGATCGAATTGGGCTCAGCACCCATGAACGTTGGCGAGAGCACCATTTGGTCTTTGATCACCAAACAATTGATCGCCAAGTGGTGGCCACTGATCTGCCACCCCCAAGGCTCGACCAAGGACGGATCCCCAAACAAGGTGAAGTTGTAACTCCACTCACCCAAAACTCGGGTGTTATGGGTGAGTGTGCCCAAAAAATGATTGATTCGCATGGTGTTGCGGGTTTTCGCAAACCCCTTGGCGGACAAACTGCATGCCATGAGTTTCAAAATCGATTCGCGCGACCCCTGGGCCAACTCTTCGAGCCTCAATCCGTAGCGATAGATGTACATCTCTGTGTTGTTCCAGCGTCGCCACTCCCGTGCGTCAAGCGGCAAGCTCACCCGAAGCCTCTCCTCAGGGCTCAACACCGCGAGCATCCCCAAGGCGGCTTGGTGCATGTCTTTCACCGGCGCGCGTTGAGACTGGCGCTTAAAGAGATCGGTCAAGATCTGCCCGTTGGTGGTCACACCTAAAAATTCTTGGGCATACAGATCATCCCAGGGATCAAAGAGCAAGGCCTTGGGGTAAGGATTGGCCAACCCCGCATCCCCGTGCTGGTAAGCATCACGGCCTTGAAATGCGGCCACCCGGGGGTAGTCCAGTGTGGGCACAAAGGGGCGAAAATCTTTGGGATCCATCATGGTGTCAAGCCGTTTGGATGAGGTTTTGATAATGGCTGGCCCTTGGGTCCATCATGGCGACAGAGGCTTGGGGCTCAAGCGGCAACTCGCCGCGCACGCGCGACCAAAGTGCACGGGCCTGCGCCACTTGGCCAACGTCTTGGGGCTCTCCATGCCAAGCCACATGCTGATCAGGTCGAATGAGCACCAAGGTCGAGGTGTAAGCGCCCTTCATCAACACCAGGGCGCTTTGCTCACACGGCTCAGGGACCCAGTCTTGCCATTGAAGGGTGCACAACGGCAACCCCAAGCGTTTGGCCTCCTCTTGCAAAGCCAGCGCGGCCTGCGCTGGCCCCAGATTGATCAAGGTAAAGCCAAGTCCAAAGTGATCAAAGCACGACACCCCAGGTGACAACCAGACATGGGGGGCCCTGGCTCCCGAGCGCAATACGTCAGACAAAACATCCCAAGAGTCGATTGGGGCAGGCCCAGGGTCTCTCACCACAATATTGGACAACTCATAGCGCTCCCCCAACTGCAAACCCACGGTGAGGTACTGGGCCGCATCCTCTCTCAAAATCTGCGCACCCAAACGGGCCCTCGACTCCATGGCAGCAGGGGTATGGTCCTCAAAATCGCGTGGAACTTGCCAGCCATCCATGACCGCTGCACATTGAACGCCAAAAACCGCATTGCGCTGTCCTATGGGACGGCGCTCAAGCTCAAAGCTCTCGAGTAGCGCCGCACCCGCCCAGCCTTTGAGCACCGCCTCCAACTTCCAGCACAAATTCATCACATCCCCAATGCCCGTGTTCATGCCCATGCCACCCAGTGGTGTGAACAAGTGGGCGGCGTCTCCGACCAAAAAAGCGTGGCCCTTTTGATAGCGATCGGCCACCAGCGCCAAGCCACCTCGCCAAGGCCCGCCCGAGATGATTTCAAAATCCAAATCGTGGTGATCCAAAGCGACTTCATTGCTCGAGAGCAAGGATCTCACGACTGCTTGCGCGTCCAAGGTCTGCCAATCCACCCCAGGGGGCACTTGGTAGTGAACGACCCATCGCTCTTGCCCGTCTTGGGCAAACATCAAGCCCCGCATATCGGGGTTGATGATCCAATTGGAATGGGCGGGCGGGCGCGCACTTCTGGCTTGCAAATGGGGTGCACGGATGTAGTACGACAACATGGTGCCCCCCATGAAGGATCTCTCCAGGCTGCCGTCCTCGCCCTGCAGTTGTGCACCAATGGTTTTTCTCACCAAACTGTTGGCACCGTCAGCGCCAATTAAAAATCGCGCTCGAACTGTGTAGGTTTGCCCCTCAGGGTTTTGAAGAATTGCCTCTATTGGGTACTCGAGACCCATGCCGTGGTCGAGAAAACTGAGCAAACGGTGACCAAAACGGATACCCGAACCGGTCAGCGCTTGGGCATGGTGGCAGAGCTCACGCTCCAAGGTGATTTGTGAGATAAAGTTGGGCAGCTCAGGGGTGGGCCAATTCGAGGCGGGCCTGGGCATTCGGGCAAACTCTTCGCCACAAAACCTCGTTACATAAGCCGAGGCTCTTTGAACATGGGCGGGCAAGCCCGCTTGGCGCAAAGACAAATGGATGGCATGTCGCCGGAAATACTCCATCGAGCGCGAGTTCGTCGAGTTGCATTTGGGGTGCTGGGCCGTGGTGGGCTGATCCGTCACCACAAGGGTGGCCACGTTTCTGGCTCCCAATTCAATGGCTGCACTCAGGCCCACTGGACCCGCGCCCACGATCAAGACGTTGGTTGTTATTTCTTGCAATGTGCTCATCAAATCACCCAAAGACCCGCGGTTTGAATTCAAAGGATGCACTCTAGCCGATCGATCTCCAACGGTCTAGAGGAAAAACCCCTCACATCCCCCCGAGCGCGATGCCCTTGAACACCCAAGGCATTGGGTCAGATGCGAATCAAATTCAGGATAAGTTCTTTTACAATAGGACAATCCCTTGCTTGATCCACAGGAAACCCGACGATATGAACAAAGAGATGTCCCAAGTCCTCACCCAAACTGGCCCCAACACCGCCATGGGCAATTTACTCAGGCGCTACTGGGTCCCCGTGGTCTCGAGCCAAGAAGTGGCCTTGCCCGACGGCCCCCAAGTCAAGACCCAAATCATGGGCGAGCATTTGGTGGTGTTTCGCGACACCCAAGGTGAGGTCGGTGTGGTGAGTGAGTTTTGCTCGCACCGCGGAGTGTCTTTGTTTTTTGCCAGGAACGAAGAGGGTGGCCTCAGGTGCGCTTACCACGGCTTGAAGTTCGATCGCCATGGCAAATGCATCGAGGTGCCTTCCGCACCCGAGATGTGCGCAAAAATGAACATCAAAGCCTATCCCTGTGTTGAACAAGCCGGCTTGGTCTGGGCCTACATGGGGCCGCCCGAATTCCAACCCGCCCCCCCCGAATTGGAGTGGAGCACACTGCCAGCCCGCCAGGTGTTCATCTCCAAGCGCGAGCAAGAGTGCAATTTTCTCCAAGCCATGGAAGGCGGCATTGACACCGCTCACGTCTCCTATGTTCACCGCTTTGAGGTCGATCGCGACCCCATGCACGTGGGCACCGAGGCATTGAAGTACATCAAAGCCGACGGCAATGTGATTTTCACAATTGAAAAAACCGATTTTGGACTGACCCTCTTTGGCCGACGCAACGCCGATGATGACCACTACTACTGGCGCATCACGCAGTTCATTTTCCCCTGGTACACCTTGATTCCCCCTTTTGGTCACCATGCCCTGGGGGGACATTTGTGGGTCCCCAAAGACGATCATCATTGCTGGGCTTGGAGCATCAATTTTCACCACGACAAAGCGTTATCCCCCCAAGAGGTCGCCGACATGGGGGCAGGCAAAGGCATACACGTGCAGTATGAAGCACCAGGCAGCTTCAGGCCCAAACAAAACATGGACAATGACTACTTGATAGACCGTGTGGCGCAAAAAAACAAGGAAACCTTCAGCGGTGTGTTTGGCATTTCCATGCAAGACGCATCTTTGCAAGAGAGCATGGGACCGATTCAAAACCACGACGACGAAAAGCTCTTGCCCACCGACCGCGCCATTGTGATGGCCAGACGCATGCTTTATGAAGCAGCCATGAACCTCCAAGACAACCCCCATGCCTTGCCAGCCGTGGAGCCCAAGAGCCACCATGTGCGGGCTGCGGGTGTGATTTTGCCCAAAAGCGTGGACCCATTGAGTTGGTCCAAAGACAACTTGGCAGGCGGCTTGGACCGCCCCCTTTACACGATTTGATGGCACAAGTGCCCGCCCTCACCTTGTATTACGACGGAACGTGCCCGCTGTGCCGTGCTGAGATTGACTACTTGAGGCACAAGGACCGTGAGGGGCAACTCGATTTCGTTGACATCACCACCGCAAAAGACGATTTGGAGAGCTTGGGGCTTTCGTGCGAGCGGGCCATGCAGTTGATGCAAGGCCGACTGCAAAACGGTGAGGTGATCGAAGGCGTACCCGTCTTTGCAGCAGCCTACCGCTTGGTGGGCTTTCAAGCCCTGGCCTGGATCTTGAGCCGCGCCTGTCTTCAAGGACTGTTGGGCCACCTCTATGCCACCTTTGCCAAGCACCGTCACCGCATCTCGCGTTGGCTCGGTCCCTTTGCTCTCAAAATCAGCGGTTTTTTAACACGACACCCCTAGCCTACCTGGCCGATCTGGCCGATCTGGGCGACCTGACAAGCGCCATCAAGTTGCAATCAGAAAGTCTCTGGAAATACCCTGCCCCAAATCATTGACCCGGTCCAAGAACTGGGTCAAGAATGCGTGCAAGCCGTTGGCCAAAATCTCTGAAATCACGCCATACTGGAGCTCTGCCCTCAGTTTGCCTGCACGCCGAATGGTCTCCACCGATTGCTCATTGGCCAATACCTCCAAGTTGGAGACCACTTCATTCATGCTCGCGTGCACCGATCTTGGCATGTCTGAGCGCAAAATCAGCAACTCGGCCACCCGCTCAGGGCTGATCACGTCTCGGTAGACTTTTCGGTAAATCTCAAAGCCAGAGACGCTTCGCAAAATTGCACTCCAGTGATAAAAGTCATACTCTTGGTCTTTGGCATTGGCTGCGCCAAAAAAATCACTTTGCAAGGCATGAAACTTGACATCCACGAGTCTTGCCGTGTTGTCGGCTCTTTCCAAAAAAGTGCCCAGACGCATAAAGCGCAGCGACTCGTCGATCAACATGGTGCCCACGGTGACGCCTCTGGAGAGATGCGAGCGGTATTTGACCCATTCAAAAAACTGCCCTGGGTCGCGTTCAAAGTCACCCGCTTTTAATCGGCGATTGAGTTCGAGCCAGGTTTGGTTTTGTGTCTCCCACACCTCGGTGGTGAGGGTGCCACGAACGGCTCTGGCGTTTTCTCTTGCGCCTTTGAGGCAAGAGATGATGGACGACGGATTGCTTTCGTCTTTGACCATGAACTCCATCACGCGAGAAGGGACCACCTCGCCATGGATGTTTTGATAAGCGTGGGTCAATTCACTGATGGAGAGCAGTCCTTGCCAGCCGACCTGGGCCACCGCGGTGGATTGGGGCAAAAGTGAGGTCTGGTAATTGACATCGAGCATGCGGGCGGTGTTTTCTGCGCGCTCGGTGTAGCGAGACATCCAGTACAAGTGATCGGCGGTGCGAGAAAGCATAAGTCTAGTACTCCAATATCCAGGTGTCTTTGGTGCCACCGCCTTGAGAGGAGTTCACCACCAAAGAGCCTTCTTGCAAAGCCACCCGTGTCAAGCCACCGGGGACCATTTGAACCGTCTTGCCACTGAGCACAAAGGGCCTCAAATCAATGTGCCTGGGTGCCACACCAGACTCGACGTAGGTTGGGCATGACGACAGACTCAAGGTCGGCTGGGCGATGTAGCGCTGCGGGTCACTGATGAGGGCCGCTCGAAACTGCTCGATCTCGGTCTTGGAGGCGGTCGGTCCCACCAGCATGCCGTAGCCGCCCGCACCGTGAACTTCTTTGACCACCAACTCGGGCAAATGATCCAAGGTGTACTTCAAATCACCAGGATCTCGGCAAATGTAGGTCGGAACGTTGTGAAGAATGGGTTGCTCGCCCAAATAAAACTCGATCATTTTGGGAACAAAGGGATAGATGGATTTGTCGTCAGCAATGCCCGTGCCCACCGCATTGCAAATGTTCACATGGCCTAGGCGGTAAGCTTGCATGAGACCATGACAGCCCAAGGTTGACGTGGCTCGAAAGACCGAGGGATCCAAAAAGTCATCGTCCACCCGGCGATAAATCACATCCACACGCCTGGGTCCTTGGGTCGTGCGCATGTAGACAAAATCATCCTTGACAAAAAGGTCCTTGCCTTCAACGAGTTCCACCCCCATTTGCTGCGCCAAAAATGCATGCTCAAAATAGGCCGAATTGAACATGCCTGGCGTCAACACCACCACCGTGGGTTCTGAAGACGAGGCGGGGGAACAATTCCTGAGTGTCTCAAGCAGCAAGTCGGGATAGTGGGCCACGGGGGCCACGGGGTGCAAGCGAAAGAGGTCGGGAAAGAGGCGCATCATCATTTTGCGGTCCTCTAGCATATAGCTCACGCCAGAGGGCACGCGCAAATTGTCTTCGAGCACATAGTAAACGCCTTCGCCTTTTTCATTGGCCGCACGCACGATGTCGATGCCGCTGATGTGAGAGTAGACCTGGTGGGGCACATTCACCCCCACCATCTGGGATCTGAACTGGGCGTTGTCAAAGACCTGCTCTTTGGGGATCAAACCTGCTTTTAAAATTTCTTGATCGTGGTAAACATCGTGGATGAATCGGTTCAAGGCCTGAACGCGTTGCACCAACCCCTTTTCCAAACGATGCCACTCGTGGCTGGGAATGATGCGAGGAATCAAATCAAACGGAATCAAACGCTCGGTCCCATCGCCCTCGGCGTCCTTTTCACCGTAGACCGCAAACGTGATCCCAACGCGCCGAAACACCATTTCCGCCTCGGCTCGGCGCGTCTTCATTTGCGCTTGTGTTTGCTTTTGTAACCAGCCTTGATAAACCTCATAATGCGCCCTGAGTTCTCCCAAGTCTGCACCGCCTTGAGCCCCAGGCAAGCGAACATACATTTCATCAAATGGTTTCATCAGACTCACTCCTTGGCGTTAATTAGCAAGTAGCTTGCCATAAACCGATGCACTTTGTCGAGTTTATTTGCACCAAAATAGTGCGCCTGCTACTCTGGCTGGCAATCATGATGTGAAATACAAAATTTGCATTGATTTGGTGCGTATCTAGCTTTAATTTGACAAAGAAAATCAATTCAAGTCAAACTACACTGGCTTGTCTTTTGCTAAACGGTTTAGACCATGACCATCCACGTTGCACTCAACCACATCAGCCACTATCGCTACGACCGCTGGGTCAAATTGGGTCCCCAGATTGTGCGCCTTCGCCCGGCACCACACAGTCGCAACAAGATCATTTCATACTCCCTCAAGGTCGAGCCCGATGTGCACTTTGTCAATTGGCAACAAGATCCTTACGCCAATTACCAAGCCAGGTTGGTTTTTCCGCAACCCACGCAAGTCTTCAAGATCACGGTGGACTTGGTGGTCGAGATGGCGGTTTTTAACCCATTTGATTTCTTCTTAGAGCCCCGCGCAGAAAACTATCCCATCTCATACACCCAAGAGCTCGGCGCAGAGCTGACGCCTTACCTCTCTTGTGACCCGCTCACCCCGCTTCTCACTCAATACATCAAAAGCATTGACCACACGCCTTGCCGCACCATTGACTTTTTGGTCAAGCTCAACCAACAAGTCCACCACTCGGTGCGTTACTTGATTCGCTTAGAACCCGGCGTGCAAACGCCAGAAGAAACCCTCACACTCGGGTCTGGGTCTTGCAGAGATTCGGCATGGCTGCTCGTGCAACTGCTCAGGCGTTGCGGCATGGCCGCAAGGTTTGTCTCGGGCTATTTGATTCAACTCAAAGCCGATGTCAAATCCATCGATGGCCCGAGTGGTACCGAGGTCGACTTCACCGATCTGCATGCCTGGTGCGAGGTGTATTTGCCTGGAGCGGGTTGGGTGGGACTGGATGCCACCTCTGGGCTCTTGACTGGCGAGGGTCACATTCCTTTGGCTTGCACACCACAGCCCTCGGGCGCTTCTCCCATTGAAGGCCTGATGGACGAGGCCGAGGTGGAGTTTGAGCACCACATGGCGGTGACGCGGATTTTGGAGACACCGCGCGTCACCCTGCCCTACAAAGACCACGAATGGCGTGATATTTTGGCGCTGGGCGAGCGTGTTGACGAGCAACTGCGCCTGGGTGACACACGCCTCACCATGGGCGGCGAGCCCACCTTTGTCGCCACCACTGACCGAGACGCGCCGGAGTGGAATACCGATGCTTTGGGACCGACCAAACGCCAATTTGCCACCGCCTTGGTTCATAAATTGCGAGATGAGTATGGGCAAGGAGGCTTCCTGCATTTTGGACAAGGCAAATGGTATCCGGGTGAGCAGCTCCCTCGCTGGGCGCTGAGCATTTGCTGGCGAGCCGATGGCCAAGCTTGTTGGCAAAACCCAGCGCTCTTTGCCAACGAGTCTGAGCCAAGCTTTTATTCGGCCCAAGACGCAAAAGGGTTCTTGCTTGATCTGAGCACCGAGCTCGGACTGCCCGCCTCTCATGTGCAAACGGGCTACGAGGATACGTTTTATTATTTGTGGCGCGAGCGCAGGCTGCCGGTCAACGTTGACCCCCTTGACTCGCGCTTGGACGATGAGATGGAGCGCGCGCGTTTGCTCAGAGTGTTTGAGCAAAAACTCGGCAGCGACATCGGCTATTTGCTGCCCATTCAAATCAACCCCTCTCACAGCAGCAACCCGGCTTTGCCCAGGTGGCTATCGAGCCCTTGGTTCATGCGAGAAGAGCGCTTGTACCTCATCCCAGGGGACTCACCCATGGGCTACCGCTTGCCTTTGGACTCATTGCCTTGGGTCAAAACCGAAGACTACCCCTTTCACCACGAACTCGATCCATTTGCCGCCCGCGCTCCTTTGAGCACACCGGAGGTGAAACTTCAATCGCCCTTGACCCCACCCCCAAGTGCCGACAACCCAAGCTTGGGCGCAGTGCTCGATGGCCTCAAAAGCAAACTCCATGCTTGGATGCCCTTTTGGTTTGACTCCAATGCGCAGGCCTTGGAGGCCTTGAGCACGCCCTCAGACTTGAGCTTCAACCCCAATTTACCCGATCGCCACGAATCTGCGCCCAACATCGTGCGCACGGCCCTTTGTGTGGAAGTGCGAGACCCCAGGCGTGCCAATGGTCCCAAGGGGGAGAGCACAGGCGATAAATATGGCGTCATCTATGTCTTCATGCCGCCCTTGGCTGAGCTCGAAGATTACTTGGCGTTGTTGCGCGCCGTTGAGAAAACAGCGCAAAAACGCGGCATTAAAATCGTGCTCGAGGGCTATCCACCCCCCCGCGACCCGCGTCTCAAAATCTTGCAAGTCACCCCCGACCCGGGTGTGATCGAGGTCAATATACACCCCACCCACTCTTGGCGCGAGTTGGTCGCCAACACCGAGTTTTTGTACCAGGCGGCGCACCAGTGTGGCCTCTCGGCCGAGAAATTCATGACCGATGGCAAGCACGCGGGCACGGGCGGAGGCAACCACGTGGTCTTAGGGGGTGCGACACCAGCAGACAGTCCGTTCTTGCGTCGCCCAGAGCTTTTGGCGTCTTTGATCTTATATTGGCACAACCACCCGTCACTGAGTTATCTCTTCAGTGGCCAGTTCATTGGACCGACCTCCCAGGCTCCTCGTGTGGACGAGGCCCGCAATGACCAAGTCTATGAGCTTGAGATCGCCATCAAGGAAATTTATCGCCAACGCCAACTGCAAAAAAAGGCCATGCCGCCCTGGACCGTGGACCGAACCCTGCGCAACATCTTGATCGATGTGACAGGCAACACCCACCGCTCAGAGTTCTGCATTGACAAGATGTATTCTCCCGACAGCGCCACGGGCCGACTGGGCTTACTGGAACTTCGGGCCTTTGAGATGCCGCCTCACGCACGCATGAGTGCTTTGCAGCAACTCCTCATCCGCGCCATGGTGGCGCGCTTTTGGAATGAACCTTATTTGACCCATGCCAGCCGTTGGGGCACCGAACTGCATGACCGTTTTCTGTTGCCCAACTTTGTTCGCCAAGACTTTCAAGATGTGTTGGACGACATGAGACACGCTGGCTTCGCGTTTGACCCCACTTGGTTTGAGCCGCATTTTGAGTTCCGCTTCCCTCTCATTGGAGAAGTCGTGCTCGGCAGCGTCGTGATGACGATCAGAAATGCGCTGGAGCCCTGGCATGTGATGGGCGAAGAAAGCAGCTCAAGCGGCACAGCTCGCTATGTGGACTCGTCTTTGGAGAGAATTGAAGTTCACATCAAAGGCTTCAATCCGTCTCGCTACACCCTCACGGTCAACCAACGCCCCTTGCCCATGCACCCGAGCGGCGTGAGCGCCGAGTATGTGGCAGGGGTTCGCTTCAAGGCCTGGTCACCCCCCTCTTCCTTGCACCCGAGCATTGGCGCCCATGCGCCCTTGACTTTTGACCTCTATGACACCTGGTCCAAGCGCGCGGTCGCTGGAGCCCAGTACAACGTGGCCCACCCAGGGGGCTTGAATTACGTGTCCTATCCGGTCAATGCTTATGAGGCTCAAAGTCGCCGAGTCTCGCGCTTTGCGCAAATGGGCCACACACCGGGCATTTGGAATGTGCCCAGCGCATCCATTGAGTTGCCCATCAATCAAGAGTTCCCACTGACCTTGGATTTGAGGCGGGCGTGAGCCCTCCAAGCGATGAAGAACCCATTCTCACCGACCCTTGGCCCCCCACGCTCACGTGTTTGGGGACCTCGGTCATGAGACAATGAAGAGATGTTGGACCCCTCTTTTAGCGCACTCGATTCAATGCCCACCCCACTGAATCCAAGCGGCCCTGACTTCGCGGAGTTTTTGGCAAGCTCAACCCTGGCCTTGGAGCGTGAGAAGTCCCCTCATTATCAAGAGCTATTGGCCCACGCCAGTGGGGCCAAAGCCTGCCGTGAAAACCCAAGCTCTAGCGAAAACGCTGGCGCAGACCCCGCGGCCCCATTGGCCCATCATTGGCAGGCTTTTTTTGACCACTTAGACACCCGCGATGTGCAGTCTTTGAATCAAAAACAAAAGGAGTTGGAGCGCCAAATCAAAGACAACGGTGTGACCTACAATATTTACGCCGACCAGCATGGTCCTCAGCGCCCGTGGTCCTTGGACTTGTTTCCTTTCATCATCAACGAAGAGAGCTGGCTCACTCTCGAGAGCGCTGTCACCCAGCAAGTCAAGCTCTTGCAGCGTGTCATGCAAGACGTTTATGGCGATCAGCAGTTGACCAAGTCCGGCCTCTTGCCTCCTGCCTTGGTCAACGGGCACCCCGGATTCTTAAGAAGCATGCAAGGCGTCAAACCTCTGGGAGGGGACCATTTGCACATCGTGGCCTTTGATGTGGCGAGGTCACCGAGCGGCCAGTGGAGGCTGCTTTCCCAAAGCACCCAGGCCCCCTCGGGACTGGGCTATTTGCTGGAAAATAGAAGCATCATCTCTCGCTTGTTCCCAAGTGCCATGACGGCCCTGGGTGTTCAAGGCCTGCACCAGACCTACCGCAGCATGATGGATCACCTCAAGGAGGCCTCGGGACACGCAACCCAGTCGCATATCGCCTTGCTCACGCCGGGCCCCTACAACGAGACCTATTTCGAGCACGCCTATTTGGCTCGGTTTTTGGGGGCGACCTTGGTTCAAGGCCGGGACTTGACCGTGAGAAATCAGCACCTCTACCTCAACACTTTGAGAGGTCTTGAGCCAGTGCACGGCTTGATCAAGAGATTGGATGACGAATTTTTAGATCCATTGGAGCTCAGAGAAGATTCCACCTTGGGCGTGCCCGGCCTCATGCAAGTCATCCGCGCTGGCAATGTGCTCGTGGCCAACTCGCCGGGCTCTGGCATCTTGGAGTCACCGGCATTGCTTGGCTTTTTACCCAGCATTTGTCAAACATTGCTCAATGAGCCCTTGAAGTTGCCGAGCTTATCAACTTGGTGGTGCGGAGAAAAAGCCGCTTTTGAAACCGTGAATCCCGAGCTCAAGGACTGCGTGATCAAACCCACCTATCCCTATCAAGCGCAGCGCCAGAACCAGCCTTACACTGTTTTGGGTCGACATTTGAGTGATCACGATTTGGAAAGCCTGCGCCAAGACATCCGCTCCCAACCGGATCAATACACGGCCCAAAAGTATCTGCCCCTGTCCCAACTGCCCACCTGGGAGCACAACCAAATCAGTTCACGCTCGTGCATCTTGCGCGTCTTTGCTATTCGCCAAGCCAATGATCAGTGGAGCATCTTGCCAGGCGGCTTGGCCAGGCTGGCCACCCAAGGTGCGCAAATCGCCTCCATGCAAAGAGGCGGCAGCAGTGCCGACGTTTGGGTACAAGGAACACAGCACAACAGTGCCACGGCGCCTGCACCCGTGCACACCGAGTTGAACCTCAGTACTAAAAAAAGAATGGTCACCAGTCGCGCCGCTGAAAACCTTTACTGGCTCGGTCGATACAGCGAAAGAAGCGAGAACATTCTCAGACAAGTCAGACTCACCTTGGAGGGTTTGAATGCTGAGCAACAACTCTCTTCAACATGGCGCAGCTGGGTCTCTCGTTTGGCCTACCAGCAAGGGCTGATCGACCTTGACATGAGCACCCAACCCGAACTCTTGAACGAACACAGGCGGTTTGAGAGACGCTTGACCGCCAGTCTTGAAGCGCTTGGCAAGGTGTCGAGTTTGGGTTTTAATTTGCGCGCATTGCAACTGGCTGCTTCGGCAGTTCGCGAGCGACTGTCCTTGGATCACTGGCTCCTTATTGAGCGCACCCAAGAAGAATTCTCCAATGCCGCGAGGCCTTGGTCTGAGAACAGTTACTACCCCCTCACCGAGGTTATTCGGGTGCTCTCCAACACCCAGAACCAATTGGCCGCGATCACAGGCGCACAAACCGACCGTATGGTGAGGGACGACGGTTGGCGACTGCTCAGCATTGGGCGGCATGTGGAGCGCCTGGGCTACCTCTCGCAAGTGCTGGAGACGGCCTTGAACATGGGCGTCTTGACGAAACTCCAAAACGACGACACCTGTTTTTTAACACTGTTGAACTTGTTTGACAGCACCATCACCTTCCAAGCCCAGCACCAACAAAGCCGCAGCTTGAACGCCTTGTTTGATTTGATCGTCTTGGATGGCGACAATCCCCGCTCACTGGCTTGGGTGGCGCAAACGCTCAGAGGGCGTTTGGCCAAACTGGCAGGCTGTGGGCCGCTTGAATTGGATGCCTTGGCGGGCCTGTGCCCAAAACCCGAGACTTGGATTCACAACCCGAGCCATGCAGAATGTTCAGACGCAGACTTGAGGTCTCTGGCCCAAAGCCTGCAACAAGGCCTGGGCCAAACTATTCAGGTCTCCAATGCCATTGGAGAGAAATACTTTACCCACACCTTGAATGCCACACCCTCGCCCTCGCAATACCAGACCAATGGTGCCAACAGAGTGCCACTAAGCCCGTGCGCTGGAGAGCAGGCTTGAGGCTCAAAGTGACCCACACCAGCCTTTACCGCTATCAACCCGCGGTGGAGACAGCGCAGCATTTTTTGCACTTAAAGCCCAGGGATATGCCCTGCCAAAGGCTCGAAAGCCATTACCTGAGCATCTCTCCAGAGCCCACCGAGCTTTTTGAATCCCAGGATTTTTATCAAAACCCAACCCACTATTTGGCGCTCCTGAACCAACATTCCCAATTGAGCATCACCTCAGAGAGTGTGCTGAGCACCTGGTCTTATGGACAGCCTCAAGCCCAAGGAACGCAGATGAATTTGCGCTTTGGCATGACGTCATCCGCCACTCAATCCCAATTTCAATCCCAATTTCAATCCCAATTTCAGTCTCAGAGTCAAATGCAATCCATTGGGTTCCATAGCCTTGAGTCACCCCCATTGCACAACCCCGAGCAGTCTGTGCAGCAAAACGCCTGGTCGCCCCCTGAGCGTACTCAATGGAGTGCGAGCTCGCCGTCCTCCTCAACCCAAAGCAACAGTTGGCCCACCTTGCTCACTCCCGCGCAGGTCAAGCACTGGGAAAATGCAAGCGCACAACAAGCCCGCGACCATTACCAGTACAACGCGGGCAAACACTTTGACGAGGCCAGTGATTATTTATTCGACTCGCCCCATGTTCCCAGACTTGAGGTGTTTGCACAATACGCCATGCGCGCTTTGGGCGCTCAAACCCCCTTGCTCACAGGGCTCACGCATTTGATGGCATTGATTCATGAGGAGTTTGCCTACAAGAGCAAAAGCACCGAAGTCAATACGCCATTGATCGATACCTTTGCGAGCCGCACGGGGGTTTGCCAAGATTTCGCCCACATCATGGTGGCGTGCTGCCGCTCATTTGGCCTGGCAGCGCGCTATGTGAGTGGGTATATTTTGACCCTACCTCCTGAGGGACAAGCTCGGCTCATCGGCTCGGATGCGTCTCACGCTTGGGCCTCGGTCTATCTGCCTGGCGTGGACTCGACGCCTGGCAGCGCCGGCGTGTGGTTTGACTTTGACCCCACCAACAACCGCTCTGGCGTGTACTCGCCAGGAGAGGACTACATCACCACCGCCTTTGGGCGAGACTACTCTGACGTGTCACCCGTGAGGGGAGTCATTCAAGGCGGGAACGACCATTTGCTCGACGTTGCGGTCACGGTGCAGCCACTTGGCTAAGTGCACACGCCCTGCGTGATTGCCCATCACGGGTCGCCGACTGGATGGACTTGAGTGGGGTTCACGTCTGCAAAACAACACCCAAATCTGGTGCAAAACCTAAACGGACATCAAGGTGGCTTGCACTTCAATGCTGCCTCGCTCACTGCTCAAGGTGAGGGTTTGCTCTTGAATGGTCGCTTGCAAATTCATGCTTCGCTCGGCCAAGCTCACCAAGGACTGGGTCACCTCGTGGGGGAGGCCCCACACTTGCAATTTCTGTAGACGTGAGACTTTGTTGCGAATGCCGTTCCACCAAATTTCTTTGGCATGGTTGAACGCATAAACCAGCACGAGATCGGCTTGCGAACACGCTTTGCTCAAAGGCTTGTCTTCGGGTTGCCCCACTTCGATCCAGACCCGTTTTCTGGAGGTGAAGTCAAGCAAATACAAATCGGGGTCGTTGGGATCTGATAGCCCCGCACCGAACACCCAAGACCCATCTCCCTTGCAAATCTCTTGAAGTCGGTAGGCATTCAATGCCAAAGCCACCAGGCGCACCATCATGCGTTCATCGGTTTCGCTTGGATGTCTAGCCAAGGTGAGGGTGTGGTCTTCGTAATAGGAGTGGTCTATGTCTGCGATGTGCAGTTGAGCTTTGTAAATGGTGGACTTGATGGCCATGGGCGCTTTCAGACAGAGGATAGAGCAGGCCCAAAAAAACTCTTTTTTCTAGGGCCAATTCGTTGACACACCACAGCCTGGCCGCTCAAGTCTTCCGCGCGAAGGTAAGCTTGAGCGACCAAAGGACAGGAGAGGGATTAGCTCGCTAGAGAGCCGGCCAAATAGTCGCGCTTACCCAAAGGCACGCCATTGTGGCGCAAGATGCTGTAGGCGGTTGTGATGTGGAAATACATATTGGGTAGGACCCAGTGAAGCAAATAATCTTCTGCAACCATGGTTTTGGTTTCCTTGCCCACGGGAAAAGTCACCTCCCGCCCAGCACCTTGGTCCATGGCTTGGGGGCTCACAGTCTCGATCCAAGCAATGGTTTTGGCCACACGCTCAACCAAATCGGCCATGGTTGCCTCGGTGTCGTCGAATTTGGGGGCCTCCACAAGAGCAATTCTTGCTGCGCCAAATTTGGCTGCATCACAAGCAATCAAGATTTGGCGCTTGAAGGGCAGCATATCGGGTGCCAGACGGAAATCCACCAACACCTGGGGATCAAATCCTCGCTCAGAGGCGTTGGCGATGGTCTTTTGCAAACACGTTTTCAAATTACCGAGAAAAAGCTTAAAAACTGGCAAACTCGCTGTTGACAATAGGTTAGACATTCGAAAAAGTTCCTTGAAAAAATAAATCATACGGGAAGGTTCGCGCTTGAAGCATAGGCCGCCGCGGTGCGCTACCCCACCCAGCATCTTAACCGCTACCGCGCGAATAAAATAGGGTCCCCGCTATAGGGGCGTCAAGTCCAAACCCTACCCTAGGGCGACCATGCTGGGGCTTTTCGGCGGTCTTAAGGCATTCGCCTCATGGCAACAATGCCCTTTGGTTCTTTTGTCCTTTGGCTCTTTGGCCCTACAAGCAAGATGACTCGCACCGCCTTTGCCAAATTAGGGCAAAATAGGTGACTCTAGGATTGAAAATCAGCCTCCAAAAGAAACCCTTGTGCCCCATCGGCAAGCCCCGTGACACACAAGCGACAAGCTTCTTTAGACTGCTGGGCTTGAATTCGAAGAACTCACCCTCAAATGGATTGTCATTGCCTTATAGGAGTTTGATCCACATGAATTTCACCCTTTTACCCAAAAGCGTCACCCAGGGTTTGCTGTCTTTGGCCTTGCTGGGCCTCTCAGCATCCTCTTGCTTGGCGGCTGACCCCTCAATGAACGAGGTCTACAAGGCAGCCGAGTCGGGCAATTTCGCCCAGGCCGACGCCATGATGAAACAAGTCTTGAGCGACCACCCCAACAGTGGCAAGGCGCACTTTGTCAATGCCGAACTCTTGGCAAAAGAAGGCCGACTTGAAGCCGCACGTGACGAACTTCAAATCGCAGAGAAACTAAGCCCAGGCTTGAGCTTTGCAAAACCCGAGGCCTTGAGTGGCTTGAAGGCACGCTTGAGCGCGCCGCCACCTGCCGTGGCGCAAAACAACAACTACGTGCCCAGCAATGAACGAGTCGCCAGCAGTTCTTCGAGCTTCTTGCCTTGGATCATCGGGTTTGCCGCCTTGGCCTTCATCTTTTTTGTGTATCGTATGTTTGCCAGACCCCAACAGGTCTACATGCCTCAGCCACAGTATGGTGGCATGGGCCCCACCCCCATGGGTGGTGGCATGCCCATGGGTCAGCCCTATGGCCCAGCACCCATGGGCGGTGGTGGCGGGATGGGCTCGGGAATCATGGGGGGCTTGGTCACGGGAGCGGCCGTTGGCGCTGGAATGGTGGCAGGAGAAGCCCTCATGCACAACGTTCTTGGAGAACACGGTAACTCCAATCAAGGCGGCTTTGCTCCCAACAACAACAGTTTTCAAGACAACGGCTACCCCACACAAAGTGGTGGCAACTACAACATGGGGGGCGACAACTTCGGGGTCCAAGACTCCGGCTCTTGGGACGACTCTTCTGGCGGTGGCGGCGGTGGTTCTGACGATTGGTAACCAAAGCTTGATTTCTTGAGCCTTGGGACTTCGCAGACTTCGCGGACTTCCCTGTCTTAACGCTCAAGTTTCAAAATCGCCCTCAGCCCCAAACAGTTGCGCCCATTCAGAGTGGTGGCCTTTTGGGGCTTTTTTGTGCCTGAGCGTAACTCAAAACAGCCTCACTCACGGTGTGTCGCTCTTGGTCAATGGTGATCATGTGGTAACTGTTGTTCAAAATCAAGGTCTGCAGTGTGTGAGCTGGCCAATGCGACTCGAGCCAACGCACATTCCTCAAACTCGCCACCTCATCGAGCTCCGAGTGGATGGCCAGTGCCAAAGGCAGCGCACTGCCGGGTAAATGTTTCTTGACAAAGGAGCGCAGGCGAAAATTTTGCTTGAGGTGACCGATCTCCAGCACACTCGCCCCGACAGCCGAGATCCGACGACGCTCCAACTCACGCTTGATCCAGGCACGAATGCGCTCATCCTTGACGCCAAAGGGCTCTTTCTCGCGGTATTTCCAAAAGACGCCCAAAGGCGTGAACAGTGCCAAGGGCAAGAGCCAATGATAAAACGGAATGGACCAACCATCAACCCAAATGGAGGTCGACAGGAGCACCAAGGCGTCAACGCTGCGAGGGTATTTGATACTCAAGGCCAAGGCCAAATTTGCCCCCGAAGACAATCCGACCAAGGTAATGCGCTCAAAGCCAGCGCGCTCGTGCAGAATTTGCTCATGCAAAAGCTCAAGCCAACTCTCAAATGGCGTGGCCACTTGCTGGGTTTTGTCTGGGTCAAAGGAGTAACCTGGAATGGTCACTGCTAAGGTGTGAAAGCCGTGCCGCTCCAAGATGCGTTGGACGCTATTGAGCTCTTCGGGGGAACTGCATAGCCCAGGCAACATCAAAAAAAGAGTTCCCGTTGAATCTGTCATGAAGGCATGGGTGAGTCAAGCATAGGTTTGGATTATCCGCCAGTTTCACATCTCAGGCCTCAAACTGCAACCGCGAGCAGCCAACACCTTGGCCCATCAGAGCCGTGAGCAAGACGCCAGACCCACAAGCATTAAAAGCGCATATCAAACATATGACAAGCGCATTGCAAGTGCAATACCGCCTAAAATAAAGCTCCCAAAGCCCAGCTCAAACTGCGCTTGAATTCCTTACATTGAGTACACCACGACCATGACGGACATTAAACTATTTCCCCACCCCCATTCGCTTTTTTTTAACACTCAAGCCTTTGGCCCACTCAGGGGTCACTTGACCCTCAAAAGAATGCTCTCGCATTTGAGCTGCTGCCTGGTACTTTTGTGTGGCCTTGGGTCTTTGACCCGCGCACAAGCCTTTGAGATCCCTGCGGCGGGCACTTTGGAGGTGGCATTCTCACCAAACGAAGGCACGGAAGAGCTCGTGATCAAAGCGATCGATTCGAGCCGGCATGAAATCCGTGGTCTGGCCTACAGCTTTACCAATCCAGCCATCACCGAGGCATTGATTCGGGCCAAAAAACGCGGAGTTCAAATGACCTGGGTGGTGGACAAAAAAAGCAGCACGGTCGAGGACCACAGTGGCAAAGCGCGAGCTGCACTTTCAGCGCTGGTCAACGCCGGTTGCGAGGTCAGACTGATTGACCGCTTCCCCATTCACCACGACAAGGTCATCATCATTGATCAACAAACGGTAGAACTCGGGAGCTTTAACTTTTCATCGGCAGCTGCGCACAAAAATTCTGAAAACGTTTTGGTCAACTGGAACAATCCCAAACTCGCGCAAGTCTATTTGGGTCATTTTGATCGCAACTACCGCTTGTCGCAACCCTATCAAACACAGTACTGAAGTCACTGGCAGTCTTAACGATGCCACTCGATTTTCATCACACCGAGGTCGCGCAAGCTTGTTTCCAACTGCGCAATATCTCGCTCTGGTCGGTCGTGTTCAAAGGCAATTTTGTAGCCAATGGTGTGCTTGAGGTTTGGTAACACTTCGTGTGAAAAATTGCGTGGCTGACAATTGTGCTCTTTAAAAAAATGGCCCATGCACTCCAGCACCTTTTCGTAGCAAGGCGCGTCGCACACCAACTCGAGATGCACGCTCTCGGTCAAATAATCGTTGACCCCCATTTTTAGATTGAGCAGGTGTGCCAAATTGCGCAATATGGTGTTGGCCAAAACAATGACCACGGACGCAAAAAGGGCTTCTTGCCAGCGCGAGAGTCCACACAGAACCCCAACAGCAGCGCAACACCACAAAGTGGTTGCAGTGTTGACCCCTTGGGTTTGGGCCCCGTCTCGAAAGAGTAAGCCCCCGCCAATGAATCCGACACCCACCACGATTTGGCCAGCCATTCGCACAGGTTCTATATAGCCTTGGTCGGCGCGACAAGTCCACACAAACAAGCACGCCCCCAAAGCCACCAAGGCGTTGGTTTTCAAATCCACCAGACGGCGATGCCATTGGCGCTCGACACCCACAAGGGAGCCCAAAATGAGGGCAGTGGTCACTGCAATGACAAAGTTTTCATTCATGGACAAAGCCTTTGGTTTCTGAGTTGGCTGGTAAAACGCAAAGCAGCGCGAGGAAAGTGGGCATCTTATCTCGAAACACAACCGTGAGTTTGTCTTCGTGCAAAGCATTGACAACACAGGCAACACAGGCAACACAGGCAACATTTTTAACAGAAGTTCCTTGCACCCCAAGTCCAAAGCGCTTTAGTGGTCGAGCAATTTGTGGCTGAGCATGACCATGACGGTATGCTGTGAGCGAGACCCCATGACTGGGCTTTGCATCAAAGCGTTTGAAGCCTGCAGTGTTCCCACCCCCATGATCAGATCCATTGCATTGTTCAGGCTATAGACCGCCCCAAAAGATTGGGACTGGTACAAAGCGCCGCCTTGTGTGGGCATGAAAAAGCCCTTCATCGAGGTGACGTGTTGCTGAGAATTCACACCGTAATAGCTCTGCCAGTAGACGGCATTTCCCCAGGTCTCATTGAAATCAAAGAAAGCATTCCATGGTTTGACCAAGGCCAACCCCAAGGTCACCCCAGCCTGGGCGAACTGCCTGGCCACGGGACTGGGGGTCTGCGCAACATTGCCGTAAAACGTCACCGCCTCCAAGATCGGCTGCCACTCAGCAAAGGCATAGAGATCAAAACTGCCACTTTGGTCTCCCAATCTTTGGTAATGCAAATCGGTGCTTTGGTGCCGGCCCAACATGTAATTGATGGACACCCCCGACTTGAATGGGGGGGTGTGGTTGAGCCACAAGCCCAATCCATTTTGAAGGCTCACAAAGGCCCGATCAGTCTCGAGCTTGAAATCCATGGTGGGCTCGAGCTTGGTGTCAATCACCACCCCACGAAGAAGAGAAAGATTGGATTGATTGAGTCCGTAAGTGATCTCAGCGTGCCTCACCCCTTCAAGGATGTTAGATCCCTCATTGGCCAGCGTTCCCTGGCTCACCACGAGCCATGACAAACCCCAACAAAGCATAAAGGTGGCACGAAGCATTGCAATTGTTCCCACCTGAGACACCGTCTTGTTGCGCTCGACCCAAGCCAGGACGGCTCTCACGCCGTTTCCAGCAAGTGGGCCACTGGCGCATGATTGGGCTGCATGAGCGCTTTGGGGTTGACCCTCAAGGTGACCTTGACCACATTTTGATCGTCCTCGACCATCTCCAACTCGGCATAATGCACGCGCGCAATTTCTCTGCACAAGCTCAGCCCCAAGCCATGGCCGTCAATCAACCGGGTGTGCGAATCAATGCCTCGGTAAAACCGCTCAAACGCACGCTCGACCACATCGTGAGACATTTTGGGCGTGGGGTTGCTAAACACAACGACCAACTCATGGCGATCCATCTTCGCTTCAAAATGAATCCAACCATTTTCAATGTTGTAATTGACCGCGTTGGTGTAGAGGTTGTGGAACAACTGCTGAATGAGTTGCATATCACAATACCAGTACATGGCTTTTTGAATGTTGGAGATTATCTTCAACTTGTCTTGAAACATATTGGCATCCATCACCAATTCACCCAACATGTCGCTGATATTGACTTGGGCGGCGGACAAAGTAAGAGAGCCCGCGTCGGCCTTGGACAAGAGCAGGAGTTTATCGGTGATGGAGATCAAGCGGTCAATTTCGTCGGACATTTGCGACAGGCGAATTTGCTGTCTAGAGCCTTCTTCACAATCGGCAATCGCTCGCTCGGCGTAGCCTCGCAAAATGGTCAGAGGTGTACGCAGCTCGTGAGATGCGTCGGCAGAAAATCTCCCCGCCTGGAAAAAAGAAGCCCTCAGCCTTTCCCTGAGTAAATTAAAAACATCCACAAAATCCTTGAACTCATTGAAACGCGACTGCGCGTGCAGTGGTTTGTCCAAGTCCTTGGTCTCGAGTTGAAAAAGACTTGTCTTGAGTTTTTCAAGTGGATTGATGACGGTGCGCGTAATCAAAAAGGTCGTCAAGATCACCGTGATCAACAAAACCGGCAGCACCGCTATCAAAACCTTGTCGCGAACATCCCAAATGAGCTCCACATAATCATCCATAGCAGATTTGGGCACAGCCACCCAACTCACCGGTGCATCGGGTCTGGTGGGGGTGAATTGAATCACCATCCAGCTCAGACCTTCAAGGGACAAGTCAGCAGACTGGACTTGCGTTTTGATTCCGTCGACTTGAAGGCTTTTCCAGGAATTGAACGAGCCCGCCACACGCATCAAATCACCACAAAATAATTTGGGACTGATGCGAGGAAATATCGCTTGCACATCGGCGCTTGATTTGACATCCATGGACGCAAAGCCCTCTTGGTCACAACGCAAAGAACGCTGCACGACTTGCCCGATGAACAACCCTTTGAAGTCAAACTTAAGCCGATGCGATGGATCGCTTGAATGGGTGAGATCCCCTTGCTCTGGAGAAGGGTTCAAATCAAGCCCAGACGCAAAGCGAATGACCAACTCCGACTGGATTTTGTCGTGAATGATGTTCCAGACCATCGTTTGCGAAACCCAGCGATTGAACACCACAAAAAGTAAGGTGCACAAAAATGCTTGAATCGCGATCAGGAATCGAAATGAATAAACCCACTTGAAGGTGCGCAGGGTGTCAAAGCTCATTGGGAATGGCTTTAATCTTATAACCCACACCACGAATGGACTCAATGGGAAAATCGGCCACATTTTTTTGGCTCGTAGGGGTCAACTTCTTTTTGATGCGCTGGATGCACACATCCACCACATTGGTTTGGGGATCAAATTCGATGGCCCAGACGTGCTTTAAAATTTGCTTACGGGTAAAGATGTGACCCGGCGTGCGCATTAAATACTCGAGCAAAGTAAATTCACGCTGACTGAGCACCATGGCATGGTCGATCCATTGCACCCGTCGGGTGATGCGGTCTAAACTCAGTTCGCCCACGACCAACAATGAGCTCTCTTGTCCTTTGTGGGTGATCATCAAGGACTTCACCCGAGCAATCAGCTCTTCAACATAAAAGGGTTTGGGCAAGTAGTCGTTGGCACCAGCCTCAAATCCGATCAAGCGGTCACTCAAGTCACCCTTGGCGGTCAAGATGATCACAGGAATGGCATCACCGGACTGCCTGATGTTTTTCAACACCTCGATGCCATCCATTCCAGGGAGCATCAAATCGAGCACGATGGCATCGTATTGCCCGGTGAGCGCCGCTTTTAAACCGATAGAGCCCTGGGTAAAGTGATCGGTTTCAAAGCCCACCTGGGTAAAGCCTTGGAGGACAAAGTCGGCAATTTTAAGTTCGTCTTCGATGAGTAAAATTTTCATACCAATACTCTACATTTAAAACATGACAAGTATTGTCCAATGTACCATTTGTCACTTCGAAAAAAATGTTTTCCCGCTTGCGCATTGCAAAAAAAGATCATGAGCTAGAGGGCTGGGCCTTCATCCCTAGGTTTTAGGGCGTTTATGCACGAATCTACGTCGCAATTCTTGATGTGCGACTGTGGCTTCAAACCGCTTCAAAATTAAGTGCCGTGATGGGAAGCACCGACCCAGCCTGGCAAATAACTCGCATCATGGGTCAAGGCGAGGGCCACCGCGACTTGGGTGAGCGCTGTCCATTGGGGCTTTTTGGGGATGGGTAGGCGCGTGCGGAAATGCTCAGCCCATAAAAATTCGCTGTAGGGCGTGGTGTCCTTGGCATAACCGCCGGCTTTTCTCACCAAACCCGCCAAACTGCGGTAGGGGTCATCCTTTAACTCGCCCACGTGGATGGGGAGCAGGTCAACGCTCACCCGCCTGCCCTTTTCATTAAAAGGATAGACCCACTGGTGAAACTCCATCATTCGCCAAAACGTGGCCCTCTCCAGATGAGACCAGTCCGCGAGCACCATCAAAAACACTTTTTTTTGTCCCACTTGGTGCAAGGCCAAGCCCAAGTGATGGTGGTCCACGATATAGGGTCGCTGGCCTGGCCCCATCACACAGGGAAACCAATGCTGGTTGAGAACCTCAGTGCGCGCCTTTTTGGCCAGTGCTTGCCACTCCAAAACTTTGTTGTGCACCTCCCAGTAACCCACAGAGCACTGTGTCGGGATCAAATCGTCCAAATGGGCTGCCACTGTGTGGTGATGAAGGGGTCGCAACATGTTAGGGTTCTTAAAAAGGGATTGGCAATCAAGGGAGATGAGACTCGAGCCAGTGCTGTCGATGTTTCAACAAATGGGCACCTGAGTTCTCAAGCGACTTGCACTTTAAGGACCACATTGCCCAAGACACTGCCCGACTCCACCCACTCGTGGGCCGAGGCGATGTCATCAAGCGTTGTGGTCTTGCCCACCGCATGAACGAGTGCGCTACTCTCCAGCATTTGCGTCAAACTGGCCAAACAATCCTCGCGGTCTTTGGGCTTCAAGTCATAGACGAGCATGAATTTCAAATCCACCGACTTCCACAGCAAAGGTCTGAAGGGCATCTTCACTTCGGGGGAGTTCGAGCCGTAGCAGACAAAGCGCGCGTGATTCGACACCGCCGTGGTTTGCAGCAACTCACAGGTGCTGGAGAAATCCATATCGATCACGCAGTCGACACCCAAACCACCAGTCAAACGGGCCACCTCGTCCACGATCGATTCGGTTTTGTAATTGATCAAGTGCTCAATTCCAGCGGTCAATGCGTGAGCGGCGCGTTTGGCCGATCCCACCGTGCCGATCACCCGGGCCCCAGCCATGCGCGCCATTTGAACCGCATAGTGGCCCACGGCAGACCCAGCCCCTGTCACCAACACCGTTTTACCTTCAAGGGGTCCACACAAACGGGTGGCTTGCAAAGCAGTCAAGGCGGGGATGCCCAGGCAAGCGGCACTTTCAAAATCGAGATGATCGGGCATTTTGACGGCGTGAGAAGAGGAAAGGGTCAAGAACTCACAGGCACTGCCGTGTGTTCGAACCCACTGCGCATTCCAAAGCCAGACTCGCTCACCGATTCTGGACGGCGACACGCCTTGTCCGACACTCACCACAATTCCAGCACCATCGCTGTGGGGAATGATGCGCGAAGCGCCCAAAGGCCGGCCCAAACGCGACTTGACGTCCGAGGGGTTCACCCCAGACGTGATCACCTTCACCCCAACCTCTGCCGGACCGGGCTCAGGCAGGGGCATCTCGCCCACGATCAAACACTCTCTGGCTGGACCATTTTTTTCGTACCAAGCTGCTTTCATCGAGCACTCCGTTGAACTGTAGATTGAGAACACCAGGGGTCATCATAGCCAAGTTTTACCGCATGGACTAGAAGGGCGCAGTGGAAAACCAAAGACCGCGCAAAATAGAGAACGGATCACATTCATCACCATTGCAAGCAGTTCCAAATCCCGGCTCCTGCGCCCAGTTCAGGACCCAAACTGGCAAAACCTAGGGTTAAGTCTTTCCCCGAAAGCGGCATCAACTGTGTAAAAATAGAACTTTTCACTCGCTCACACACTTGCCTGCCATGTGCCCACTCGATCACCCCTTGAATACTCCCCCGAAGCCCCAGACAGCGCCCACAAGCGCCCCGGGTGCAAGCCTTGCGCGAGCCTGGCCAAAAGAGGGCTTTACTCGAGCGCCCTACTGGGTTTACTTGGACTCCCAGACCTATGCCAATGAACAGACCCACATCTTTCGAGGAGCGCACTGGCACTATGTCGGCTTGGAGGTTGAAGTCCCCAACCCAGGCGACTATAAGACCACCTACATTGGCGAGCAGTCGGTGGTGCTCACCCGCGCCGACGACCACAGCTTGAATGTGGTGGTGAACCGCTGCGCGCACCGCGGCAACATGGTGTGTAGAGAGCCCTTTGGTAAAGCGAAAAAACTCTACTGCGTCTACCACGCCTGGAGCTTCACCTTGAAAGGGGACTTGAGCCACGCGGCCTTTAGTCAAGGACTCCGAGGCGAAGGGGGGCTGCCCAAGGACTTTGCTTTGGGCGACCATGGCCTGCAAAAATGCCGTGTGGCGACCCTGTGTGGCTTGGTGTTTGCCACGTTCTCTGACAAAACCCCCCCTCTCGAAGAGTGGCTTGGCGAAGTCGCCGTTGGGATCAAGCGGGTCTTGAACCGCCCCTTGAAAGTGCTTGGCTACGACACCCAGCGCATCCATGCCAATTGGAAGACTTACCACGAGAACCCTCGCGACTCCTACCACGCCAACATCTTGCACACCTTTTACGGAACATTTGGTCTGTCGCGCATGTCACAAGAATCGGGCATGGTGCTCGACCAAGCCGGTCGCCATGTCTACTTCTACACCAAAGCGGGCACGGAAAAAAAATCCGCCGACTACGAGGCCACCACCTCACAATTGCGCTCGCACAATGATGGGCTCAAGCTTGAGGACTCGAGCATTTTGGGCTGGAAGGATGAGTTTGGCGACGGCGTGAGTGTGCAAATTTTGAGCACCTACCCAGGTTTTGTATTGCACCAAATTGCCCACAGCTTGGCCACTCGCCAAATCTGCCCCAAGGGGGTGGGTCAAACCGACTTGGTCTGGACTTACTTTGGCTTTGCCGACGACGACGAGGCGATGACGCAAAAGCGTTTGGTTCAAACCAATTTGGCGGGATCAGCAGGCATGGTCTCGGTGGAAGACGCAGCCGTGTGCGAGATGATGCAGCACGCCATGGCCGACGCCCAGGTGGGGGAGTCCTTCATCGAAATGGGCGGCAAGGATCTCGACATCCAAGGGTCGAGCAAACTCTCAGAGCGCGCCATTCGCAACTTTTGGCATCACTATAAAGAGGACATGGGACTTTGATCGCGCCCCAAGGGCAAAAACCCAGAGCCTGCTGCGGCCATAGGCCGCAGGCCAAGGCCTACAACACCCCACACGAAATACACCATGATTGATTTTGAACCCCATTACCGCCGAGTTGAACAATTGATCTACGCTTGGGCTCGTGCCATTGACGAGGACCGCGTTGAGCACATCGCTGAGCTTCTCTTCGACGACGGGCGCTACACGGTGAAGTCACGCTTTAACCATGACCGCGGCTTGCCGCTGGCCGTCATTGACGCCCAAAGCGCCGCGCAGCTGCGCGACCGCATTTTGTCCATGCGAAAAGCCAATGTTTATCAACCCCAACATTACCGCCACATGCTCTCGGGCGTTCACATTGCCTCGGGCGACGACAATACCTTTGAGGTTACACACAATTTCCTCATTGTGCGCACCATGGATTTGAGTGGTGACATGAAAATTTTCGCCACTGGGCAATGCCACGATCTCATCGTACTCACCCCCGAGGGTGCGAAGTTCAAAGAAAGGCTCTTCCTTTTTGATTCACGCGTAGTCGAGACCTTGATGGTGATACCGCTCTAAAAGTGGATTTCCCTGTAGCCCCACAACACCCAATAGCATCTTTCCTCCTTTTTGCCCTATGAACACAACATCGCCTTTGATAGATCGACGTCAAGCCCTTGCACTCCTCGCGGCCACGGGGGGGTTGAGTGGACTGCCCATTTTGTCGGCTTGGGCGGATGGCGTGTCCGATTGGCCGCAACGGCCCATCCGCTTGATCGTTCCCAACCCGGCCGGAGGTTCGGCCGATGTGCTGCCCAGGCTTCTTTGCGAGGCCTTGTCCACCAAACTCAACCAAGCCGTGATTGTGGACAACCGACCCGGTGCAGCCGGCAATATTGGTGCCGAGTGGTTCAACGCGGCCGAGCCCGATGGCTACACCTTGATGGCCTCACCGCCCACGACTTTGACCATCAACGTGAGCCTTTACCCCAAAATCAATTACGACCCCAGCAAATTCGTACCGATCGCAGTGATCGCCACTGTGAGCAACGCTTTGTTGGTGCACCCCTCGGTGCCGGCGCAAACACTGCAAGAATTCATCTCCTACGTTCGCGCCAATCCTGACAAACTGGCCTATGCCTCCCAGGGCAACGGTTCAACTGCACACCTCACCGCGGAGTTGTTCAAACAAAAAACAAACACCCACCTCACCCACATTCCTTACAAAGGCGACGCACCCGCCATTGCCGATTTATTGGCGGGCCATGTGCAAGTGATGTTTGGCAATTTATCGGCGGCTTCAGCCCATTTGAAGTCGGGCAAATTGCGCCTCTTGGCCGTCACGAGCCCCAAGCGCAATCCCAATCACCCACAAATCCCCGCCATCAGTGAAGTGATCCCTGGGCTCGTGTCTGTGACCTGGTTTGGTGTGGTCGCCCCGCCCAAAACACCGTTGGCCATCGCGAGCAAAATCTCCAAAGCCATCGCAGAGGTTTTAAGGTCTCCCGAGATCATCAAAAAATACGAAGACTTGGGTGCAGAGCCTGTTGGTAACGCCCCTGAGGAGCTCGCGCAGTGGATGCGTGAAGAGACGGTGCGTTGGCGCGAGGTCATCAAAAGCGGCAACATGACGATCGACTAAAGGGGCTCGAACCCAAAGTGTCGACGCAGAGTCGATGAAAACCAGATCATCAGCCCTTCTTCTTGCGTCGTCTTCGGAGGGTTAATTTATCCCCAATTTTCATAAACACCGAGCTTGCGGTGCAATGGTGACTCATCGGTCATGAACACATAACAGGGCTGCGTGGCGTTCAAGTTTTTAAGCACCACCGCGCCATAGCCCGGCACACAAGCGGTGTCGGCCTCGTTCAAGGTGAAGACTTTGTCATCGGTCTTGAGCTCAAAGCCGCCTTCGATCACATGAAAAACACAGGCGGGTGAGCGAGCGGGCAGTCGCAGGGTTTGACCTGGGCGCAGCATCAACGCGTAGTAGCCCAAAATGTTTTCCACATCTTGGCCATTCAACGCATTGATGTAGGTGACCTGGACGCACTCCACGTTGGCGGCATCGTTGGCCAAATGGTTCAAGGCCTCTTTGACGTCGCTCCAGGCAAACCGCAAAACCGGATAGGCCTTGTCCGCGCGGGTAAAAAACGGTGTAGGAATCACGCCCGCACCGCTGTACTGCGCCTCACTGTGCCCGGGCTGGGGCTCTTGGTGTGTGCCATTGACATGGTATGACGCCTCCATGTAGTAGACCATGGGCAGGTCCAGCACATCGAGCCAAATGACGGGTTGGTCGCCATCGTGACCGTGCTCGTGCCACAGTCCGGTTGGGGTCAGGATCAAGTCGCCACGGCTCATGGGACACTTCTCACCTTGCACCGTGGTGTAGGCACCCTCGCCTTCGACAATCATGCGCACCGCGTTGGGAGTGTGGCGATGGGGAGGTGCTAATTCGCCCGGCAGTAGCAACTGCATGCCCAAATAAATGGCGGCACTGGCCTGCATCTTTTGGAGACCATGACCTGGATTGGCCAAGACCAACACCCGGCGCTCAGCTTTCTCGATGGGGGTGAGCTCACCGGCTTTGATGAGCAAAGGCCGAATGTCACCGTAGGCCCAAGCCGTGGCTTGGGTCAAGGGGCGCGGCCGAGTCTGGGGCAAGACCCCTCTTAAGCTCGGCCACAAGGGCACGAGGTTGTGCGCGGTCAGATCTTTCACATACTCTGTGGGCAAATCTTCCAATTTGGCAAGTTCTACGTCTTCCATGTCTTGACTCCTGTGGGTCTTGTCGATACAAAAAAAAGCGGCTGAGAGCGTCAAAATTCACGCTGCCTTGAAAAAAATCAAGCCTAAGTCCAATTCAAAGCTTAGTCCTCGGTTTAATCCTAGGTTCAAGCCTCAGCTCAAGCCTGCACACCCGAGAGGCAGTTGGCGTGCTTCCAACCATACAACCACTCGAGGGCATCGAAAAAGCGCTCGGTGCTGCGGCCTCGCCACAAATCATTTCTCACCAAGCGCTCAACGCCGCTTGCGTGATAGAGTTTGCCCATTTCGCGAGAAGAAAGCACAATCCTCGCTGTTCTGGCCACCCGGGCCCTTTGGTACAAATCCAAAGCTCGCACCCAATCGTGCGCGCAAACTCTCAAGCACTCGGCCAGTGTCACCGCATCTTCCATGGCCATGCAAGCGCCTTGCGCCATATACTGCGTGGTCGGGTGGGCCGCGTCCCCCAACAAAGTGCTGCGTCCAAAACTCCACTGTGCAATCGGGTCTCGATCCGCGGTGGCCCACCGTCGCCAACTCTTGGGTAAATCGATGAGTTGGCGCGCCTGAGGGCACACACCTTCAAAATAGCTTTGCACCTCGGCTTGTGAGCCCTCAGTGACACCCCACTCTTCGGTCTGCCGTGAGTGAAAGGTCACCACCACATTGTATTGTTCACCGCCCTTGAGGGGGTAATGCACCAAGTGGCAATTAGGCCCCACCCAAAGTGCGGCGGCATTCCATTGCAGCTCTTTGGGAAACTCTTGAACGGGCACGACAGCGCGGTAGACCACATGGCCAGTGACGCGGTGAGGGTCTGCCACAAAATGCTGCCTCACCACCGACTTCACACCGTCGGCTCCAATCAAGGCTTGCCCATCAAACGCGCGGTTGTTTTGATCATAGACGCGCACGCCGTTTGCAAGGGTCTCGATGCGTTCGATTCTGGTCGAGGTAAGAAACTCAACATGGTCACTTTCCTTGGCCGCCTCCAAAAGCGACTGGTGCATGTCTGCTCGGTGGATGACGGCATAGGGGTTGTCAAAGCGGTCTCGAAATGCTTGTCCTGTTGGGATCTTGACCACGACCTTGGCATCCACCGCATCGCACATGATCAGGTCATCGGTGTAGACCGCCCGGGTTCTGGCACGCTCACCCAAGCCCAAGGCATCAAAAGCGGCAAAGGCATTGGGGCCGAGTTGAATACCCGCGCCGATCTCCCCAAGCTCTGGAGCTTGCTCGAAAATGGTGGAGGCCACGCCCTGCTTGGACAAGGCCAAGGCCGCCGCCAAACCGCCGATCCCTCCCCCCACAATCAAAACAGGGGCAGATTGCACGTTTTTGGACATGAACTGAAAAACCTTTTCTTCACTCGAACTGTACACTGACCCACATTGGCCAAGACGCTTGTGCGGGCCAATAAAATTCCTCAGCCAAGGCGACACACTCAAGTATATCGACACAAAGGGAAATACTCTCTGACAACAATCCACTCTTTTTTGAAGGGTGGTCCCACTCCAGAATAAAATACCTAGGTATTAACCCTAGACTCCAACAGGCTTTAAAGCTCCATCTGACAATTGGTTGCTTAGGCAACTAAAATGAGGGAATGACTGTTCAAACGCCGCCCGTCATCGGGGATTTCTACCAAAGCGAGACCTATTTGCAAGCCTTTTGTGTCGGGCGTCTCATTCGTAAAGTGTTCAACTCAATTTTGAGCCAAGCCGATGAAGAGCTTGCCGCCTTTGGTTTGACCTATGCCCAATGGTTCCCCCTTTTTCAACTGACCCAATCGAGCTCTTGGACAGTGCTGGGTTTGGCCAAAGAAATAGAAGTCAACCCTGGCGCCCTGACCCGCTCACTCGATCGCCTGGAGAAAAAAGGCCTCATTCAGAGAAAGCGCAGTCTCTTGGACAAGCGTGTGGTCCAACTCACCTTGACCGAGCAAGGCAAAGAAATTGCCACCCGCGTGCCGCTTATTTTGAGCGGCGTGATGAATCGACATCTGAGCGGCTTGGGACCCCAAGCGAGCCGTGTTCTCATCGAATCACTGCAACAAATGCTGATCTCGGGCGAGCGCGCACTCGAGCAAGACCCATGCAAAAAAAAACCGGCCAGTGACTCCACGCCCTCAAAGCATACCCAAAAGCCACCCCATTCACTTCAGCATTGAACACCATGACACACCAAAACCCTTCATCTCAGCCTGCCACACCACGGCTCACAGGGTCAATGATGGCTCCAAAGAAGAATGCCAGGTTTACCGCGTGGACTTGGGACTGCTTGTGCCTGGCCACCGTGCTGGTGTTCAGCGCATGCGCCGAGCGCGGTATCGACACGCCAGCCTTGGCCAAACTCGACACGAGTGATTGGTCGAGCCCCAAAAGCGCTCTTCAAGATCGACTCCAATCGGTCTTGTCTGCCAAGGCGCCAACCCAAACCGACCAACTTCACAGCGCCAACTGGTGGGAGCTTCTGGGCAACCCCGAGCTATCGGCCTTGGTGAGCAAAGCGTTGGCACAAAATCCCAGTTTGAGCTTGGCCAAAACTCGCATTGAAAAAGCCCAATCTTTGGCAGGTCTCAGTCGATCAGCCACCCTGGTTCAGGTCGACGTGGGGCTTGAAGTCTCACGTCAACTTTATTCCCAAAACGGCATCTTTCCGCCCCCCATTGCTGGGAGCATGGTCAACATGGGCAGCTTGCAAACGAACGTGAACTGGAACCCTGACTTGATGGGTGCGCGTGCAGCGCAGCTGCGCGCGGCCATTGGTGAGGTCAAAGCCCAAGAAGCCCAAAGCCACTATGCCCAACTGCAAATGGCCACCCAAGTCACGCTCACCTTCATCAATTTGGCCTCTTGGGTGGACCAGGCGGACTTGGCACGCCAACAACGCCAGTTGCAAGCCGACACAGTGGCGCTGCTGGAAGAGCGCGTGGCGCATGGGCTTGACAACCGCATCGAGCTCACTCAAGCTCAGTCTGACCTCAAAGACCGTGACACCTTGCTCAGTTACATTCAAGCGCAAGTGCTCACGACCCAACACCAACTCGCGGTGTTGACTGTACAAGATCCCTTGAGCCTTGAGCCTCTGACTCCCCACTTGGCCAACCTCAAAACGCCCCAGTGGCCAGCACCCTTGGGGCTGAATTTGCTCACACAACGGGCCGATCTGAGGGCCGCGCAGTGGCGCGTTCAAGCCGCCTTGGGCCAAGTCGAGTCGGCCAAGCTGAATTTTTACCCCAACGTCAATCTGGGCCTTTTTGCAGGTTACAACTCCATCGAGTTGAATCAATTGCTGCGCGGCCAAAGCCTTCAATATGGCTTGTTGCCCAGCGTGAGTCTGCCCATCTTGGATGGGGGCCGACTGCGCGCTCAGCTCTTTGGCAGGGAGAGCGAACGCGATGGCGCCATTGCGCAGTACAACGAGACCTTGCTTGAGGCCGTGAAAGAGTGTGCCAACGCCTTGAGTGAACTTCAAAGCATTGAGCCTCAATTGAAGCAAACCACCGAATCGTTGGCCCTGGCTCGAAAAGCGCAAGCTCTGTCGCTACAGCGGCGTGAACAAGGGCTGACCAATTTGCAACCCGTGCTGGGAGCCAAGCGCGCGAGCTTGAACAAAGCGCAAGGTTGGGTCACTTTGCAAGCCAAAGCACTGAGCGCTCACGTCACCCTCATCAACGCCTTGGGTGGAGGCTACAGCGACCCCTCCGCCTTGGCCTTGCTAAGCCATTGAGCCGTTGACACCTTGAAACCTTGACTGCCTTAAAGAGCCACGGCATCGATTTTCACCCTTTTGATTGATTTTTTTAAAAACACCTCTGACCATGAACGACACCCACAACGAAACCTCCGCCAACAACCGCCGTTTAGGCCTCACCGTGTTGGCCTCTGCCGTCCTCGTCCTCGCTTTGGGCTACGGCGCATGGCACTGGTTCACGGGCCGCCACCAAGAGAACACCGACAACGCCTATGTGTCAGGCAATGTGGTTCAAATCACGCCCCAAATCACAGGATCAGTGACCTCCATACTGGCCGACGAGGCCGACATGGTCAAGGCCGGACAAGTGCTCTTCAAGATGGACCCCATGGACGCCAAGCTCGCCTTGGAGCAAGCCCAAGAGCAGCTCGGTCAAGCGGTGCGCGAGGTCAAAACCATGTTTGACAACAACCAGACCTTGTCGCAACAAATCAAGGTCCGACAAGCCGATGTGGCCAAGGCGCAAAACGAACTCAGCAAAGCCCAAGGCGACCTCGAGCGTCGCAGCCCCATGAGCCAAAGCGGCAGCGTGGGCCTAGAGGAAATTGCACACGCGAGCGAGCAAGCCCTGATGGCCAAGCACAATGTCGATCAAACCTTGGCCGCCTTGGAAGTGGCCAAAGACCAATTGACCGCGAGCTTGACGCAAACCAAGGGCACCACGGTGGCCCAACACCCCAGCGTCAAGCGCGCTGCCAGCAAAGTACGCGAGGCCTATTTGGCCATGCACCGCACTGACATTTTGTCGCCCATCGATGCCCATGTGGCCAAGCGATTTGTTCAACTCGGCCAGCGCGTGGCCGCCGGCTCGGCCTTGATGACCCTCGTGAGTTTGGATCAACTGTGGGTGGACGCCAATTTCAAAGAAGCCCAACTAAAAAATATCCGTTTGGGCCAAAACGTCACCTTGGACTCTGACCTTTACGGCTCTCAAGTGACCTACCACGGCAAAGTGGCCGCATTGGGCTCGGGCACCGGCGGGGCTTTTGCACTGCTGCCCGCACAAAATGCCACCGGCAACTGGATCAAGGTGGTGCAGCGCGTACCGGTGCGCATCTCGCTTGACCCCCAAGAACTCAAAGTGAACCCGCTCAGATTGGGTCTGTCCATGGAGGTGAGTGTCGACACCAGCGACCAAACCGGCGCACTGCTCACCACCCAACCTCGCGCCCAGGCACTCTCCTCAACCAAGGCCTATGAGACCGATGAGGCCCAGGCCCAGGCTGTCGTACAACGCATCATCCATGACAATTTATAAGACCCGTCTGACACACCACTCGGTCCAATCACCACATCGGGTCGTGGATCCACAAAGATTTTTTTCATGAGTGACACTTTGACATCCAATGGGCCCAATGGGCCTAAGCCTGCAGCCTACACCCCCCCCGAGCCCTTGACGGGCTTGGCTTTGGTACTGGGCACCTTGTGCCTATCCTTGGCCACCTTCATGAATGTGCTCGACTCCTCGATTGCCAACGTCTCCATTCCTGGGATTTCAGGCGACCTGGGTGTGAGCCCGAGTCAGGGAACCTGGGTGATCACGAGTTTTGGGGTGGCCAATGCCATCTCGGTTCCACTCACCGGCTGGCTCACGCAACGCTTTGGCGCTGTGAGTCTGTTCACCTGGAGCATTGTGCTTTTTGTGTTGGCCAGCATCTTGTGCGGTTTGGCCCCCTCCATTGAGTGGCTGGTGGCGTTTCGCGTCTTGCAAGGCTTGGTGGCGGGCCCCATGATTCCCCTGTCACAAACCCTGCTGATGTCGAGCTACCCCAAATCGCGCGCGGGCACGGCCCTGGCACTTTGGGGCATGACCACCTTGGTGGCGCCCGTGGTGGGCCCCCTTTTGGGTGGCTGGATCACGGACAACATTTCCTGGCCTTGGATTTTTTACATTAACGCCCCAGTGGGGGTGGTCGCAGCCATGCTCACTTGGGTGATCTACAAAAAACGCGAAACCCCCATCCGAAAACTCCCGATTGACTCGGTAGGTCTCGCCCTCTTGGTCGTGTGGGTGGGCAGTTTGCAATTAATGCTTGACAAAGGCAAAGAGCTCGATTGGTTTGCCTCGAACACCATCGTGATCTTGGCCGTGGTGGCCGCCATCAGCTTTGCGGTCTTTTTGGTCTGGGAGTTCACCGACGCCCACCCGGTGGTGGACCTGCGGCTTTTTTTGGGCAAGAACTTCTTTTTTGGTTGCCTCTCCCTTTCCTTGGCCTATGGCATCTTTTTTGGCAACAACGTGATCTTGCCCTTGTGGCTGCAGCAGTGGATGGGCTACACCGCGACCTCGGCGGGCATTGCACTCGCACCTGTGGGAGCCTTGGCCATCCTATTGACACCCATCGTGGGCAAGAAGCTCAACGTCTGGGACCCCAGACTCATGGCCACCGGGGCCTTCATGACCTTTGCGGTGGTTCTGTGGATGCGCGCCTCATTCACCACACAGACGGATCTGGGTTTTATCTTGATTCCGACGATTTTGCAAGGTGCGGCGCTGGCCTTTTTCTTCATCCCCTTGACCACGGTGTCGCTTGCCGGTCTGGGCCCAGAGCGCATCCCTGCCGCTGCAGGCTTGTCGAACTTTGTGCGCATCACGGCTGGCGCCATGGGCACCTCAATTGCCACCACGGTGTGGGACCAACGCGCCTCTTTGCACCACGCCCATTTCACCGAGCCTTTGGTCCAAGACCAAGGGGCTTTTGGCGCCTTCGTGGCAGCAATGAACCAAGCCGGACTGAGCACCGAGCAAGCTTGGATTCAAGTCAACCGCATGATCGACCAGCAAGCCTTCACCCGCGCAGCCGATGATATCTTTTACGCCTCGGGCTGGTTCTTTGTCATTTTGATTGCCATCATTTGGATCCCTGACCGTCCAGCCAAGTTCAAACACTCAGGGCCATCGAGCAAATCTGGCCCGAATGCAAGCGTCAACCCGGGCAGCAGCGCCGCCGCAAGTGCAGCGCATTGAGGCACCAAAGACCGCTGCAAAAAAAACCCTTAGCGTCGCCCCTTGGCGACGCCTCATTGCATCACTTGGGTTGAGCCACAGTGCGCAAATAGGGCTTGATGGTTTTAAAGCCCTGAGGATACAGTTGCTTGGCTTCAACATCGCTCACCGATCCGGCGATGATCACATCTTGCCCTGGCACCCAGTTCACTGGCGTTGCCACCTTGTGGGCTGTGGTGAGCTGAATGGAGTCCAAGACGCGTATGATTTCATCGAAGTTTCTGCCCGTTGTCATGGGGTAGGTGAGCATCAATTTGATTTTTTTGTCGGGGCCAATGATGAAGACCGACCTCACTGTCGCATTGGTGGCAGCGCTTCTCTCGGCACTTGGTGCATCGCTCTCGGGCAGCATGTTGTAGAGTTTGGCCACATGCAGATCGGTGTCACCGATCATCGGGTAGTTCACCCGGTGCCCCTGGGTTTCCTCAATGTCCTTGGCCCAGGCACTGTGGTTCTCCACGGGGTCAATGCTCAGACCGATGAGTTTGCAGTGGCGCTTGGTGAACTCGGGTTCAATTTTCGCCATGTAACCGAGCTCTGTCGTGCAGACCGGCGTGAAGTCCTTGGGGTGCGAAAATAAGCATGCCCATTGGTCGCCAATCCAATCGTGAAAGTGTATCTCACCCGTGGTGGTCTTGGCAGTAAAGTCCGGTGCAATGGAATTGATTCTGAGGGTCATCGGTTTGTCTCCTTGGGGTTAAAAATTGGCAATAGCGCTGTTCATTGTAGGACGTGACAAGAACTTTCGCGACGGATACTTTCAAGATCCTTCCAGGTCAACAGACCTGCAAAGGCCAGGGGCTCTCAGTTGACCTCAAGCCTCGACCTTGGCGCTGATGGGGGGCTTTGGCAAATACGCCACACCAGGCTCGACTTCAAAAACGAAATCCAAGCTCCACCAATCGTTGCCGCTCAGACCACTGGGGTCCGTCTCTCCTTGGTGCAAGACATATTGGCCAATCAAGGCCTGGGTGACCCCAAATTGAACATCGGTCTCTAGATACGGGTCGTCATTGGAGTAGACCTGCGAGAACTGGGTTTTAAATCCCTCTTTAAAGATCAAGAAATGCAAATGTGCAGGGCGCATATTGTGCCGACCCAATTTGGTGAGCACCTCGCCCACCAAGCCATTGATGGGAATGGGGTAGCCCGCGGGCTTGATGGATTTGAAAGCCAGGTGGCCGTCTTGGTCGGTCTCAAAGCGCCCGCGCAAATTCATCTCGGCTTGGGAGGCATCTTGGTTTTCGTAAAAGCCCTTGCTCGAGGAATGCCAGACATCGACCAAGGCGTGAGACACCGGTTGGCCTTGGAGGTCCTTGACCCATGCGTTCACATACAAGGTCTCCCCGGGTGTGGGTGACCTGACAATCGACTCACCACTTGGAGTGAAGGGTGAGTCTTGCCGCCAAAATGGTCCCATCAAATTCGCCGTGGTCGCTCGCTTGCCGCCTTCTCCGTTGTTGCTCAAACACACCAAGGCTGAAACCCCAAGCGAGCCTGCCATCAAGGTCACCTCATTGTGTGAAGCACTGCTTTGCTGCCCGAGCTTGGCGATGAGTCCACAGGCTTGGTGAAACTCGGCTTCGGTGAGCCCCACATCGCTCACAAATGCATGCAAATGTTTGACCAATCCCACCATGATCTGACGGGTTCGGGGATCCTCGGTCTTGGCCATTTGCTCCAAAACATAGCGGGTGAGTTCTTCTGGTTTATTCAAAAACATGTTGGAGTCCCTGGTTCTAAGTAAAAAATAAAGTGCGCCAAGCCTAAACTCCCCACGGCGACCATCCCACGAGGCGCTCATTAGGGTTACCAAGGGTTTAACCTAGGTTGAATCTGTGCGATGATTTTACGTTGGGGCTTGAGTCTTTGATCGGCCAGCGCCAACGCCAAGGGAAAATCCTGATGAAGGACCCCGTTGAGAAACAGACTCGCACCTCATCATCACTCTTTTCCCACCCCATTTTTGCCCACCCTTTTTATTGGCCTTGCCTTGAAAGTTTGAATTTTGAATACCCCAAAAATTGACATCTACAACCACGTCATGCCACCGAGTTATGTTGAGCTTGTCAAAAAACACGGCCGCGACCCGGGAATGATCAAACGCATGAGCAACTTGCGCATGCTCTGGGACATGCCCGCGCGGGTGGAAATGCTCAAACAGTTTCCCGATGTTCAACAAATCATCTCTTTGGCGGTGCCTTCGCCCGAGATGATGGGCTCGCCCGATGAGTCCCCCGCCTATGCCCGCGTGGCCAATGAAGGGATGGCGGCGATTTGCCGTGAGTGGCCCCAGCAGTTCCCCACCTTTGTTGCCTCCTTGCCCATGAACAACCCCCAAGCGGCCCTCATTGAGATGGACCATGCCATTGAGGTGCTGGGTGCCAAGGGCATTCAAGTGCTCTCGCATGCCAGTGGCAAGGCGCTCGATCATCCTGAGATTTTTCCCATCTTTGAGCGCATCACCAACCACCACCACCTGCCCGTTTGGATGCACCCCACGCGCCCAGGCAACAAGCCCGATTACGACAGCGAAGACCGCTCAAAATACGAAATTTGGCAAGTTTTGGGCTGGCCCTTTGAGACCAGTGTGGCCATGTCGCGCATGGTGTTCTCCGGACTCTTTGACCGCTTGCCCGAGCTCAAACTGATCACCCACCACTGCGGCGGCATGCTGCCCTATTTCGAAGGCCGGGCCGAGACCTTGTGGGCGCAATTGGGCTCGAGAAGTGCCGATGGCAGCGAGGACCAGGTCTTGGCGAATCTAAAAAAGAAACCCATGGAGTATTTCAAAATGTTCTATGGCGACACGGTCCTCGGGGGATCGTCTTCAGCTTTGCGCTGTGGACTCGATTTTTTTGGCCCTGAGCACGTGGTCTTTGCCAGCGACTGTCCTTTTGATCCAGAGGAAGGTCCCATGTTCATTCGCGAAGGGATCCGCTCCATTGAGACACTCAACTTGGGGGCGGAAGATGCCAGAAGAGTTTATTTTGGCAACGCCTTCAAATTGCTGGGCTGGGATAAAGACGCCAAGGCCTGAGCTGGCATTCACCTCATCACTCAAGCTCACCGTTTCACCCCAACTCCAAGACAAAGATTGATCCACACAATGAAGATGTTCACACCCCATTTTTTTGCACGAGCACTCTTGGGTGCAAGCCTTTTGAGCAGCTGTTTTGTCCAAACCGCCTGGGCCGTTTATCCTGAACGGGTGGTCTCCCTGATCGTGCCCTTCACCGCTGGCTCGGGCAGTGACATCTTGGCACGCATCATCAGTCCTAGACTGTCTGAGCGCTGGCATCAATCGGTGATTGTGGACAACCGCGCCGGAGCCAGTGGCAACATTGGCGCAGACTACGTCTCCAAGGCAGCCCCCGATGGATTGAATTTGCTCATGGCCATCAACACCATCACCATGGCGCCCAATTTGTACAAAAAGCCTGGCTTTGACCCAGTCACTGATTTCTCGCCGGTGATGAAATTGACCGTGGCCAACTTTGCCATCGTCACCAATCCCGTGCTGCCTCCCAATGACTTGAAAAGCCTCATCCAGTTTCTCAAAGCCCACCCCAATCAGTACAACTTCGGCTCCCCGGGCAACGGCACCCCGCATCACTTGGCGATGGAACTCATGAAGATGCAGTTGGGGCTTGAGCTGCTGCACGTGCCTTACAAAGGGCTCAGCGGTGCCACCACCGATTTGCTTGGCGGTCAAGTTCAGTTGATGTTTGCAAGCGTTCACTCCATGCTACCAAACGTCAAAGCGGGCAAGCTCAAAATGATTGCAGTCACCGGTGCCACCCGTTGGCCCCTCTTGCCCAATGTGGGTACGTTCAGAGAACAAGGCGTGGACTTCATGGACGCCGTGGACGCTTGGTACGCCATGTTTGCACCGCCCAAAACGCCTGTAGAGATCATCAATAAATTGATCCTCGATTTGACGGCTGTCCTCAACACGCCCGAGATCAAAGAACAATTGAGCGCACAAGGTCTCACCGTTCAACTGAGCACACCCGAGCAGCTCGGCCAATTGGTGGCCAGCGACACCGCACGTTGGAAAAAAACCATTGCCGACGCCCACATCACAGCCGATTGAGTGCCTCAACCTCACCTCTTTTGGGGTCTGAGCAAGACAAGGTGACTGGTGTTTACCCTAGGACTCAAACCCAATTGAACCGACTCGGACAGCGTGAGGGGCAGTAAACTTGGAAAAACCAAATTGCTTTGACAAAAAACAAGCTTTAATTTCTATGAAATTATTTTTGTGCGTTTTTTTAACTAAGATGTAAATGCGTTGAATTGTATAAATTTGCTTGGGGTTCTTCCAAATGGCGTATTTTGCGTGATGCTGATGGCCCGATGCAGACAACAAACATTCACGAAATCGGCACTGTATTATTAAAAAATCAATGGAGAAATGACATGAAACCCATCCTTAAAACAACAATGCTTGCCGCCCTTATGGCCAGTGCAGGCTTGGCCTGGAGCGATGACACCATCAAAATCGGCGTGAGCGGTCCCTTCACCGGCGGCTCCTCGTCCATGGGTGTGAGCATGCGCGACGGTGTGCGTTTGGCCACCCAAGAGATCAACAAAGCGGGTGGCGTTTTAGGTAAAAAAATTGAACTCATCGAGCGCGATGATGAGGCCAAGAACGAGCGTGGCGTACAAATCGCCCAAGAGCTCATCAACAAAGAGCACGTGGTGGCCGATTTGGGTTTCATCAATACGGGGGTAGCGCAAGCGGCTCAACGTTTTTATCAAGAAGCAAAAATTCCAGTCTTCAACAACGTGGCCACCGGCTCGATCTTGACCAAGCAGTTCATCGCGCCAGAGTTCTCTGAAAACTATATCTTCAGAAATGCAGCTAGCGACAGCATCCAAGCCCCCATGATTGTAGAAGAGGCCGTGGTTCGTCGTGGCTTTAAGAAGGTCGCCATTTTGGCCGACTCCACCAACTATGGTCAACTTGGCTTGGCGGATTTGGAAAAAGCCCTGACCGCCAAAAGCATCAAGGCTGTGGCCACTGAAAAATTCAACATCAAAGACATTGACATGACCGCACAGCTGCTCAAAGCCAAAGAAGCTGGCGCTGAAGTGATTTTGACCTACGGCATTGGACCAGAGTTGGCACAGATTGCCAACGGCATGACCAAACTCGGCTGGAAGGTGCCCATGATTGGAAGCTGGACGCTGTCCATGGCCAACTTCATTGACAATGCGGGACAAGGCGGCCAAGGCGCTCGCATGCCACAAACCTTTATCCAAGAGCCCAACACGGTCAAGAGAAAAACCTTCATTGATGCTTACCTCAAAGAGTTCAAGCCCAAAAATAATCGCATCGATTCGCCCGTTTCTGCTGCACAGGCCTATGACTCGGTTTACCTTTTGGCCGCAGCCATCAAGCAAGCGGGTTCCACCGATGGCGTTAAAATTCGCGAAGCACTCGAAAACCTTCAGACCAAGGTCGATGGCGTGGTGATGGTGTATGACCACCCCTTCACCAAGAGCGATCACGAAGCCATCACCGCCAACATCCCCATCTATGGCGAAGTCAAGTCTGGCAAGGTGGTTTACGCTTATGAGGAAGATCGCCTCAAGGGCGCTGACCTTAAATTAAAAGACAGCAAAGCCAAAGCCAAGTAAACGCGAGAATTGACTTTGCTCACCGTGCTGCCTACCTCAGCACGGTTTTTTTTTGTAAGATCTACCATGGTATCCCTCGCCTCGAGGCCAACAGCTTAAAGCAAACAATCGATGGAAATCCTTTTACAACTTATTTATAGCGGTATTGCACTCGGCATGATCTATGCGGTCATCGCTTTTGGCTACCAATTGACCTTTGCCACCTCGGACACCTTGAACTTTGGTCAAGGTGAAGCCTTGATGCTCGGCGCCTTGGTGGGACTGTCCTTGGTCGACACGTTCGGCATGAACTATTGGTTGGCCATTCCTGTGGTGGGCGTGTTTGGGCTCTTTCAAGGGGCCTTGGTCGAGCGCGTGGGGGTGAGGCCTGCGATCAAGCTCAAAAGCGAATTTGGCTGGATCATGTCCACCATTGCGCTGGGGATCATATTTAAAAATGTTGCCGAAAACATCTGGGGGCGCGACGACTTGCGCTTTCCCTCCCCCTTGGACGAGTCCCCCATCAAACTCTTTGGCGCAAACGTCTTGCCCATGGAAATCTTAGTGATTGGGGGCGCCCTTCTCATGATGGTGCTCATCGAATTTTTCAATCGAAAAACCATCTTTGGCAAAGCCGTGGTCGCCACGTTCAATGACCGCGAAGCGGCTCGCTTGATGGGCATCAACACTTCGGTGGTGATCACTTTCTCTTATGCCTTGTCGTCCATGACCGCCGCATTTGCCGGCATTTTGGTGGCCCCCTTGACCCTCACGGGTGCGACCATGGGCTCGGTGCTCGGCCTCAAGGCCTTTGCCGTGGCCATCATTGGTGGTCTCACCAGCGGTCTTGGCATCGTGGTGGGGGGCATACTGTTGGGTGTGGCAGAAACCACCACTGGTTTTTATATCTCCACGGGCTACAAGGACGTTCCAGGACTGGTCTTGCTTTTATTGGTGCTGGCGGTAAGACCGTCTGGCTTGTTTGGTAAAACGGCGATTAAAAAAGTATGACCATGCGTGCACATTCCTCATCTTGGGCTGCAGTGGTTTGGGTCTTGGCCGTTTTAATTCCTCTGGCCATTCCAAACCCGTATTACATCCATTTGGTCGAGACCATCATGATCTACTCGATCTTGCTCTTTGGCCTAGACATTGTGGTGGGCTACACGGGACAAGTCTCACTCGGTCACGCTGGACTTTTTGGCATAGGCGCCTACACCGCAGGCGTGATGTTCATGAAACTGTCTGCGAGCGTGTGGTTCATTTTGCCCACCAGCATTGCAGTGACTGCGGTGTTTGGCGCCATCTTGGCGCTACCGGCCTTGCGTGTTTCTGGCCCATATTTGGCGATGGTGACCTTGGCATTTGGCACCATCATTCAGATCTTGATCAATGAAATGACTTTTTTGACCGAAGGTCCTTTGGGCATCAAAATCGCGAAACCTGTGCTCTGGGGAGAAAAGCTCACTGAGCGCGAGTTCTACTGGCTGGTCTGCGTGATACTGGGACTGGCTTTGATTTTCGTGCACCGTGTGTTGCGTTCACACTTGGGTCGCGCTTTTGAAGCGCTCAAGGGCTCGCCCATTGCATCAGACTGCATGGGCGTGTCAGTCTATCGCTACAAGGTGTATGCCTTTGTCGTGAGTGCGGGCTTGGCCGGTTTGGCCGGCAGTTTGTACGCTTACTCTGAGCAGTACATCTCACCCAACACCTACAATTTTGAGCTCACCGTGCTCTTTTTACTCGCCACCATCATGGGTGGTCGCAAAACCCGCAGCGGCGCCATCATTGGGGCCACGATCATTGTGATGCTCCCCAAACTGCTCGACGACATTGAGCTCTTTCGCTGGGTGGCCTCCACGGCAGCCGTGGTCATTGCCGTGGGTGCCGTCATTGGGCTACAAAAAAAATTCACCACCCCAAAGGCGGTCATCATCCCAGTGGTCGGCACTTTGGCGTTGGCCGCATTTTCTTATCAGCTAAAGAACATGACCGACTGGCGGCTGAGTATTTTTGGATTGATGATTTTGTTTGTGGTGTATTACTTGCAAGACGGCATCGTGGGCTTTATTTCAAAATTGGGCCACTTGGGCGAAGTCGAGAGCACATCCCTTAGAGAAACTGATTCCGTGCAGGCTTCATCGGACGTGGCTCACCCATCGACGGCACTGGGACAAAACCGCAATCACGCCGTGAGCGCCGTGAGCGCCACAGTGCCCCATTCGATCATCTTGAGCGCCCAATCGGTCTTGATGCAGTTTGGTGGCCTCAAAGCCATCAACGACGTGAACCTGGTCATCAAGCGCGGCGAAATTCATGGCCTCATAGGCCCCAATGGATCGGGCAAGAGTACCATGATGAATGTGCTCACTGGCATCTACATCCCAAGCGCTGGACAAATCGAATTCAATGGTCAAAGCGTTGTGGGGCGCTCAAGCTCAGATATTGCCTTGTCGGGGATCGCCCGAACTTTTCAAAATGTTCAACTCTTTGGCGACATGAGCGTGCTGCAAAACGTTTTGGTGGGTTTGCACCACAGCTTTGAGAGCCCTTTGTGGAATGTGGCGCTGCATGCACCCTCTTACCTCAAAGAGGAGATGCAAGCGAACGCGCGCGCGCACGATTTGCTGGAGTTTGTCGGACTCGATGCGTTGTCCAATGAACTCGCCCATAACTTGCCGTATGGTAAACAGCGGCTACTGGAAATCGCCAGGGCCTTGGCATTGAATCCTCAGTTGCTACTGCTCGATGAGCCTGCTGCTGGTCTAACCGCTCCCGATATCAAGGAGCTCATCGCCTACATCCGAAAAATTCGTGACAGTGGGGTAACCATCATTTTGATTGAGCACCACATGGATGTGGTGATGGGCATTTGTGACACTGTCTCGGTTCTCGATTTTGGTCAAAAGATTGCTGAAGGCAAACCTGCAGAGGTTCAAGCCAATGAGAAGGTCATTACCGCTTACTTGGGTGGCAGCAGCACCACGGAAAAGGTGCAATAGAAATGGCGATGACACTTTTTGAAAGAGCCCCATGTTAAAGATCCATCAACTCGAAGCCGGCTACGGCAAAGTGCACGTGCTTCACAGCATCTCATTGCATGTGCCCAAAGGACAGGTGGTCACTTTGATCGGCTCCAATGGTGCGGGCAAGACGACCACCATGCGGGCCATCAGCGGCATGATCAAACCGTCCGCTGGAGAAATCACGCTCAATGGCCACCCAATTCATGGGAAGGAATCCAATCAAATCGCCAAACTGGGGATTGCCCACTCGCCGGAAGGACGACGTGTGTTTGCCACCATGAGTGTCACGGACAATTTAATCTTGGGTGCATTTCCAAGACTCACTGGATCACGGCCCAAAGGGGACGTGAGTGCTGATTTGGAAAAAGCCATGGAGTTGTTCCCACGATTAAAAGAGCGACGTCAACAACTGGCTGGAACACTGTCTGGGGGCGAGCAACAAATGTTGGCGATGGCCCGCGCAGTGATGCTCAACCCCGACGTCATCTTGCTCGATGAGCCCTCCATGGGCTTGGCCCCTATTTTGGTCGAAGAGGTTTTTAAAATCATCGCCCGCCTCAAACAAGAGGGGATGACCATGCTCTTGGTGGAGCAGTTTGCCGCGGCCGCGCTCAATGTGGCCGACTATGGGTATGTGCTGGAAAATGGACGCATCTCAGTTCACGGGCCAGCGCAGCAACTCAAGACCGACCCGGCTGTGATCGCCGCTTATTTGGGGGGAGGTGGGACCTCACATTGAGCTGAAAATCCCAATCCCTGCTCTAAACCAGGCTTTCAATGGCATATTTTCGATGCCAGGTTTTAACGCCAGCGCCCGCCTCTGCCATAGTAGCCGCCAAACCCAATGCCCAGGCCAATGCCAACAGCCAAGGGATAAGGGTTATAGGCCGGTGCGTAATACGTCCCATAGGGATAGGGGTTGACGTAAACGGGCTGTGCGGGATACACCGTGGTGGCTTGCTGCACATATTGAGGAGCAACAGCGCCTTGGGCGGTGTTCATGCCCTCGATGGGCCCAGGCGGCACACCCGCCCCCATGGCCGAAGCAGGAGGAGGAGGCATGGCGCTGGTGGCTGGGGTGATGTCAATGCTCAGGCTCGAGCCCGGATCTTTTGCCATTTGAACACTGTACTGTTTGCCCGCATATTCATACACCACGTTGTAATGGGTGACTTGGTTGCTCAAGGTGTATTGGGTGCTGCATTGTTGTACAGTGGCCGCTGTTGTGGGGTTGCCTTCAATATGGTCGCCAATGGCAGCGCCGCCGATAACACCCAATGCTGTGGCCGCCGCGTTGCCGGCTCCCTTGCCAATGGCGTTGCCGATGACGCCACCGGCAAGCGCACCCATGACGGCACCGGCTCCGGTTTTGGGCTCTTGCACCACGACAGGGACGTTATTGCAAACTCTTTGGGGCACATTGACTTGCTGCACCACAGCTGTGCTTGAAATGACCTTCGCCTGCTCAAGTGCCCATGCGCCTGAACCCAGTCCAGCCAAAAGGATGGCGCTCAAGGTTTTCAATGGATGAATTTTCATAAATTTCTATATGGATTGATCAATGAATTGATTATCCGCTATTTGCAGAAAAAGATCATTAACTGAATATGAATTCGAGTAAAGAACTTTAAACACGCCGTCCCAATCATGGAAAATTTCATGCTTTTCACCCAATCGATCTGCCCTGCATTCGCCCTGGGATACCGCGGACCTTGAGTGTTGACGGTCTGGGCTCAGAGCTTAAAAATGAATTAGAAAGTAATCAAAAAAGTAATCAAAAAACCACCTAGGCTTTGACCAACCCGTCGGATTCGGGTACGAGTCCAAAAATTTTGCACCATAATGGGACGCAAAATGGCCACTTTCAAGGCAATGGTCCAGCATTGATCATTAAAAAAGTTAGAATGACCCACTGAAACCTTTGGATTCATGGCCACTCAATCCCTGGGTTCAAACGATGTTGGGCTTGCTGTACCAAACACAGAAAATTTTTAATCCTTGGGTCCCGTGCCAACTCCAACGTTCCCTTGGCCAGATTCAATATTTCGCGCACCATTTTCTTTTTAAAAAAATAGACCATGACTGTCATTGCTGTGGCAAATATCAAAGGCGGTGTGGGCAAATCCACACTGGCCACCAATATTGCAGGCTATTACGCATCGCAAGGACAACGTGTGGCCTTGGGCGACATTGACCGTCAACAATCTTCTCAGTTGTGGTTGGGATTGAGGCCCAACAATTTATCCAAAATAGAGAGCTGGGCCATCAATTTTGACCACATCGCACCCTCACCCAAGGACGTCACCCATGCCGTAATGGATACCCCAGCCGGTCTTCACGGCTGGCGGCTCAAAAGCGTATTGGAGATGAGCGATAAAATTTTAATCCCCATTCAGCCGAGCATTTTCGATATTTTTGCATCTCGTGAGTTCTTAAACCAACTCAAGAGCTACAAACAACTCAATCACATCTCACTGGGCATTGTGGGCATGCGAGTTGACGAGCGCACCATTGCCGCGGCCAAGCTCAAAGAATTCATGGACGCCTTGGACATACCCGTGGTGGGTTTTATTCGAGACACCCAGTACTACATTCAAATGGCAGCCCACGGTTTTTCGCTCTTTGATATGACTCCACAACGCGTGGAACGCGATCTTCAGCAGTGGGAACCCATCACCAAGTGGCTCACGGAATAATCATCTGTGACGTTGAACAGTCGAGCCACGACGATTAAATAGACAGTATGTTGAGTGGGTCTTGCGCTTTGTTGCGAAGTCAATCCAAGAGACTCTGCTCCGAGGTCAAAGTGCTGACGAGCTCTTAGAAAACAGCTTAGACCTCAGAGACTCGGCGAGAAAACTCTTCATCGGACAAAATGGACAACTCTTTGGCTTTGGCACTGTCAATCATCTTCAAGTTCACCATCATGCGAACCAATTGATCTCGGCTTGCTTGGTCCTTGCTTTCGTCCATGGACTCACCAAAGAGCAGCACCATGAGCGTTTTACCCACGATGTTCATCAAAATACCAAACAGCACCAAGCCCATCAACATGGTAGCACCGGCAATCACGCGCCCCCAAAATGTCACGGGGAACATATCGCCATAACCCGTGGTGGTGAGTGTCACAATACACCACCACATGGTGGTGGGGATGGAGTTGAAAAACCGTTTGTCCTCCGCAATGGGGTTTTTACTCACAGGGTCAAGCGGCACATATTTCTCAGGCTCCTTCAAACCTGCGACATTCAGACTTGGATTGGCCTGCATTTTGGCAAATTCCTCGTCCAAGAGTTGCTGACCGTGTGCGATGTTTTCAGCTGAATACAACTCACCCTCAACATAGAACATGAGCGTGCTTGAAATCATCATCACCGAAAACAAGGCGATGAAATAGATTCTCAAATTGGTCACAATTGGATTGGAAGATTTCACCCCACTGGCCAATTGCTGCAAAGCTGTTCTGGCCATCTTGAGAACTCGCAGGACCCGAATCACTCGCAAAAGTCTAAAAACTTTGGCGCCTTGCAAAAAACTCAAATTAAGAACCATCAAGAGCGTTGGCAAAATCGAAATCAGATCCACCAACCCCCAAAAACTAAAGAAATACTTCACGCGGTTGGGTGCAAAATAAAGATTGGCCAAATAGTCGATGGCAAAAAACGACACCGCAGTGATTTCGATCCAATAAAAAAGGGCCTCGTTTTCGCCAGCAAAAGGCTCAACGGTCTCTAGCGCCAAAGTCAAGCAGGAAATGAAAATCCAAAAATTGATGAGCGCTTGCCAACGGCTAAAGTAGGGGTGAGTGGGTTGGGTGAAGGTCTGCTTTAAAAACAAAAATCCAACACGCTCTTGAGATTCAGAATTGATGGTATTCATAGATCAACCAAGCTTGTTCATTAAATAATGATGACGATTATATCGCTCGCTTTTTGATGCGTCAGTTAATCTCATTTTGGGCTAAAACCGTCTGGGTTGGCCCCCACGAGTTAAACCAAAGACTGAGATCCCAACTCAACACGATGCTGTCATGACGCAAGCCCGAGGGAGCCTTGGGCTTGGACCTCCCTGAAATCTGGTAATTCCAACCCCTCGTATTGAACGACTTGGAGTAAAGACTTCTCCAACAGGGCTCGACAATTAGAGGAGACTTGGTGCAAGGAAGCATGAAGCGCTTCATCTTGAGGGCTTGTACTCAAACAGTGCAGGCTATAGAGCTCAAAGCTGGCCAATTGTTCAATGATTTGCGCCAAATGTTTGGGACATTCGCAGAGCAATGAATTGTCAATTTGCGCAAAATGGGCCAGGGCTTCGTTGGAAAACAACCTCTGATTTGGCGATCCGATTTTTTCCACTTGAGACCCCTCCTGAAGCTCAGCCTGAGTGTCGGTGAGCAATAAACTCATGACCCAATCGAGCATCTCTTGGCCCAACAGCGTATCTCTTTTGACTTCCAGCCCCAAGGAGCGCATGCCCTGGAGCTCATGGGCGAGCGCATAGTGATAAAGAACCGCAATGCGCGCACCGGGCAAAAGCTCTCTGAGCGCTTTGAGATCTTTTAAGCTCTCGGCATTGGTCGAATTGAGTTTGATGAGGTAGCAGCTCGCCTCATGGGTCGCGTTGGAAGGCCTGCCCTCCAGCTTTTTAAGCAATGGGGGCAAATCACTTTCTTGGTGCAATTGCAAGTTCACCTGAGCCAAGGCAAACGAGAACCGAAGCGCATTCAAGCGCAAATACAAACCCGAGCCCACCAGGCACAGGCTTTTGTCTTGAGCACCTGTCCAGGCTTTTTGCGAAGAGGGTTGCAGCATTTTGAGGCTCTCGTGCGCTTGCGGTTTGGGCGATGCGGTCAAGAGTTGCTGCTTGTGAGCCAATTCTTGCAGTTGAGCGACGTCCATGCCGGCAATCAAACCCAAGGGTTGGCCCACCAGGGTGAGGCCCTTGATCAAGGCCAGTTTCTTCACCTCTTGTTCGCTGTACAAACGCTGGCCACCTTCACTCATGGACGGTTGAACCACGCGGTGTCGAGTTTGCCAAACCCTGAGGGTGGCCACAGAAAGCCCCGTCATTTTGGCAACAGCGCCAATTCGGTACCGTCCTTCTAACCCGCTCAACAATTCCTTAGACATGCATCACCCCATCCATTGATCAACAACACCAAGCTCCTATTGTATAGACATTGTCTAGGTTTTTATTTTAATAAACCGGAAAATACATATTAAAAAACAATATTAAAGGTAATGTTTAGATAATAATATGAACATCATCTAAAAATATTTAAATTCATTGCCATGTTGTCTAAAAAATCATTCAATGCCATCAATGCTTTGGTGTGGTTGGGGCTAATGCAGGCCGCGGGACCCGTGAGTCTTCAAAAGATCAGCGAAGCCATGCAGGTGTCTATCTCTTCGTTGGAGCAAATCTTTTCAACGCTCAAAGCGTGTGATTTGATTGTTTCATTCAAAGGACCGGGCGGAGGTTATGCCACACGATCCCCCTTGACCTCGATTTCTTTGTGGTCCATTGCCAAACCCTTTGAGGTGGAAGCCCAAAGCATTGAAAAAAACCTCGATAGTGAGAAAAAACAAGTCGGAAAGTTGTCTTCTGAATCGATCTTTGAGATGTTCCAGCACGCTTCCGAGCGGCTGCTGAGCAGCATCTCGCTCCAAGAAGCCCTGGATTTATGCCAAATTGTGCCAGCCGAATCTGAGTTCAAGCACCTTGCTCAAGCCAACCGATTCAAACTAAAACCTGTCACCAACAGCAGTTTTCCAAAAGGACCCAACTCCGTGTTCAATTGGGCCCAGTTCTAAAGGCCATCCCCAACGCGCGAGGTGTTCTACTGTGTATGAACTGGGGAACTGGGGAACTGGGGAATTTGCGCTTAAACCACCCGGAAATGGTGGGTCCCATCTTTTCTCAACTGCTCGACCAAGCCAAACTCCCAGTCCAAGTACGCTTGCATGGCCGGGGCTGAATTTTCCACCCCTTCATAGGGCCGCTGATAGCGGTCTATTCGTGGACTGGCAAGATACGATTCTCCCACCTGGACCGAGTAGCCCAAGTCCACCCAGGCCTGAGTACCACCCACCAAAACATATATCTCCACATTGGGCTTCACGCAGGACCGCAACTCCTGCCATGCGAAGCGTGCACTCAAACCATCCTCACTGGTGAGCACGTAGCGATTGGCTTTGTGTACACGACTGAAATCGTGCTTCATCTGTGAGCGCAACAACCACCATGCGCCAGGGATGTGGCGCTTGACATAGTGAGCACTGGAGGAGATGTCCACCACCAAGGTCAAATTGTTTCTTTGTGCCAACCACTCTTTGAGACTCTCGGGCGTGACTTCAGCAAAACCACCGCTCACTTGCGGGGGATCGATGTAGCGGGTGTCCTTGCGGGTCAAGTCCCCCGCTCGGACGTCCTTGATGACATAGACCTCCCAGGCCATTTGCGCAAGCCAAGACGCGCTCATCATAGCCCTCACCCCTTCGGTGTCATAGAGCACCAAACGAGCGCCCCTCACCGGTGCGAAGTGGTCGGTCTCCTGCACCAATTGCCCCCCTGGGGCATGGATGGCCTTGGGCAGATGGCCTTCTTCAAATTCTCGCGCACTGCGCACATCGAACAAATAAGTGGTGCGTGAGACCTCTGCGCTCAGAGCTTGAAGCTCTTGCAAATCGATGCGCTTCACGCCACTGCGGATGGCCAAAGCAAGAGCGCTCATTTTGGCCTTGCTCAAATCGGCTTCGTTGACATCCCCGAAGGTTTGCGTGCGACCCGACTCCAAGGTTTGCCCTGCCAAGACCCATCCAATGGTGCCATTTTCAAGCGCGCAAACTGGATTGGGAATCCCCGCATTGAGCAAAGACTGTGCACCGATAATGCTTCTCGTTCGTCCTGCGCAATTGACCACGATTCGAGTGGTCACTCGAGGTGCTAGGGTGCGAGCCCTCAGGGCCAATTCAGCACCTGGCACGCTGATCCCTTTGGGGATGGACATGGTTTGGTACTCATCAAAGCGCCTGGCATCGAGCACAACCAAGTCGGCATTTTGATCCAACCAAAACTTCAACTGCGTGGCACTGACATGGGGAGTGTGTTTTTGCGCTGCCACCATTTCGCCAAAGGCTTTGCTCGGGACGTTCACGTCAATGAACATCTCTTGCCCAGCTTGCTGCCAAGCCCTCAAGCCGTTTTGCAAAAGAAAAACGGCCTTGTAGCCCATTTGTTGCAAAATTTCTCTGACTCGCTCAGCAACCGATTCCTCATCGTGGTACAACACAATGGGTGACTCCAGACAAGGCAAGCGTCGATAGGCATCCAGCTCGACACGCGAGAGCGACATTTGGGCCGCGAACAAAGGATGCCCCCTGGCAAATGGATCTTCTTCGCGCAAATCAATGAGGGCCACTTCTTGGCGTGCCAATAAGCGCTCTCTTACCCACATGGCGGATTTTCTGCTGGCGTCATCGGGCGTGATCGTTGAGCTCCCTGTCTGGATTTGCGGCTTGGTTGATGGAGAAGGCGACTGTGTTTGCGCCTGAACATGGGCTAGTCCACTCACCCAGGATGGTGCCTGGATTGGCCCCTGGGTGAGCGACTGCGCAAGGCTTGGTGCGATTGACTTCATCAAGGGCTGTGAAGGCTGTGAGGGCTGTGAGGGCTTCATGCCGTTACTGGCGGAGCTTGCAATGGAGGGAATCACGACATCTGCGCGCGGCCGAATCGATAAACCCGAGCCACTCAAAGCGCCCAGTGTTTGTTCGGGATGATGAACATTGGCATTGGCGTTGGTGTCTGTGGAGGTGGCGGTGGCGGTGGCGGTGTTTGTAGCACTTGAGCCCGATCGCGACAATGGTGCTCGCTCCAGGCCGTCATCGCCCAGGACCACCTTTGCATGGGGCAAAAAGCCAGGCACGCCACTGGGTGTCATCGCCGAACTGAACCCCGCCGCCCCGTCTTGCAACAGGCCTTTGCCCATGGAAGACGTTTTCGCTTGAGCAGGGCTCAACTGATCGATGGCTTTCCTTGACATCCAAGACTTGACCGCACTGGCAGGAGCAGGCGTCGCATGGGCCGCCTCCAGCGTCAATGGCACGGTTTTGGAGATCGGGGGATTGGCAAGCACGGGTGCCGTCTTGTTTGAGGCCGAAGCGTGAGGCGTTCTTGGTGAATGCTCTTGGAAGGAACCCAAGCTCGGAACAGGACTGTAGCCCGATACAAACTCTTTCATTTGACCATCGAGTTGGTAAACATGTCGGGGGATGCGACCAATGTTGCCGCCATAGACATGGATACTGATGGAAGTTTGATCAGAAAAAGTATTCCACACTTTGTGCACATCTCCCAAGCGTGGAGAAACGGCCTCCACATCACCAGGCAAGAGTTGTAACTGCAAACCTGCGGGGACCCACCTTCCATCGGACATCCGAGAATAAGGTTGGCACTTCTCCGAACCCTCGAGCATGCCAATGAGGCCCCAAACCGTGTGGTCATGGATGGGGGTGAATTGTCCTGGCCCCCAAACAAAACTCACCACACTAAAACGCTCCTTGGGGTCCAAATGCAAAAGGTATTGTTGGTAGTGAGCGTCATGGGGTTGGCGCAATGCCGCCTCGAGCCAGTCATCTTGTTTGACCAGATCATGCAAAATCTCTCGCCCTTGGGTTAACAAGGCGGCTTCCTTGGGAAGAGATTCAATGAGGCGTGTAAAACGAGCTACAAAATTCTCGAGTCTCTGGGTATTGATCTCTGGCATCCTGTGTTTTGCTTGACCATATGAGGCGCGCAAGACTTGAGCTCACGCGTAGGCATCAATGCCCAATCATTCTATTGCAATATTGTTTTGAGGCTGCGCGAGAAAGGCTAAATATCGGACAGAAAGCTCGAGGAGCTGGCATCTGAAATCAATTCGGGCCATTCCGAAATCAAGTACGCTTTTTAAAAGGTTTTGATGCTCACCAAGGAGCATAAAAAATCAGCCCAATTCACTCTAGGGGTGCCCCCTTAGGACCTCAAACTCAAGCCTTGATGGCTCTAAACCCCGAGTAAATTCTAGCAACTGGACGGGTTTTTTGCTCCGCCTCTTGTGCCATCTCAGCGCGAATGCGATCAAAGGTCTCTTTGATGTTGGTGCGCTCTGAGCTCACGTAAGAACAACCTCTCTCCATAACCGTACGGGTGGATTGAGCTAAAAAGGATGACTTTTTCATGTGGATGCCTCTTATTGTCACTCTTTAACGCCCCAAGCCTTGGACTGGTTTACAGCGAGTGAACTTATTTGACATTTATTTTATAAACTTCGATTTAAGCGCATAAATTTAAACTTAAGTATTATATTTTCATCCTCTTTGGGGTGCAGCCACCGCTTGGGGTTCGCGTGAGGAGACCCTGCAAGGACAGGTAACCAGGAAAAATCAGTGTTTTGTAAAGCGAAGGCCCTCAATCAACACGTCGATGCCATGGCTGTACATGAGCATGAGCCACTGGGTGCGCTTGTAAACGCTGATGTGGTGCTCCGCCCCTCCCTTGAGGGTGATGCAAATCTTGGAGGAAGACTGACCAAGGGGTAACTGTTCCAAGCCAGCAACCAAATCAATATTGGACTTTTCGATGAACAAAAAATAAGCATGACCGAAAAAAGAATAGGATTTGAAGAAGAAGCCATCGTCCAAAAAATAAAACATGCCAAAAGAGATGATGAACAGACCCGATTTGGTGGCAGGTCCATAGGCGATGATGTTCTTAGAGAGGATTTCCGTGGGTATGGGTTGTCGAATGGCCTGGTGAAAAGCGTGGGGAATGTACCAAGCCACAAACCAAGTCACCGCCAAAACACCTGCCGTGATTTGATGATCGTTCCAGATCAATTCGGCACCCACACCGAACAAAGTCGCCAAGAGAAAATAAAAAATCCGACGGTAAAACAAATCGGTCGAGATGAGGTGGCTGTCGTGCTTTAAGGTGTTGATGTAGACCGGCGCAATGTCGGAGTCGGATAAATTAAAACCACATCCCTCACAAAAGAGGTGATCACTGGGGTTCAAGACGCCACAGGACAAACAAGGTTTTTCGCTCATCGCAGTCCCATTACTCGGCTACTTTCTCGACAGCTTTGTCCACGGACTTGTGAGCCGACTCGTGCTTGATGCTCTTGGCTTGAGACACCGAATTGGCACTGTGGACTGTAAAATCATCCTTGAAGGCCAAGTTGTAAATCGCCATCCCCCCCAATAGGAAAGTAAAGCCGCAAAGCAGACCTGTTGCAAAAGTGATGACGGTGTTTTTGTCCGCCTCTTGTGCACTCAAAGGCTCACTGGCCGCAAAGGCGCTTGAATCTTTGGCAGACGTGGACACTTTGAGCTTGAGGAGTTGGTCGATCTTGCCCGATTGGTTGAGCAAACTGGAGATTTTCTCTTGGTCCAGTTTCACCTGGCTCTCAAAGTCAAGCAAATTGCCCTGCAAATCGGACTTCAAGGCCTGCAGCTTTTGCTCGAGGAGCAGACCGATCTCGGCGGCCACCGCATTGGCCATGGTCTTGTTGTTGTTGGCCATGAGGGTAGAGATTTTCTCAACACCCGTGAGCGCTTGCGATTTGATGTGCTTGGCAATCAAGTCCACCGTTTGGCTGGAATTCTCACCCGTAGAGAGTTGACTCGACCCTTTCAAGGACTCTTCCAAGGATTGAATTCTTTCTTGAGTCAGGCGATTGGCGTCAAGATTTTGTTGTTTGACCTCCGTGATATGGTCCAACAGGCGCGACTCAAAATTGATGTTTTGAACCACATCGGTGGACTCAAACTGGGTTAGCACGGATTTGAGTGTTTGCGCCAACTCTTCATTTTTGTGGCTGAATTGATCTTGAACCAACTCATACACCGAGGCGTTTTGATGATCGATGTTGTGGATCACCGATGTGAAGTTGTTCATCAATTGCTGGTTGTGTGACAGCAGCAAGGAATTGATCTTTTCAAACAAGAAGTGGGTTTTGTCATCCACATCACTGAGCAAAGAGTCCATCTCCTCAGAAGGTTTAAAGTTGGGTGAGAAAAACTTCTCGTTGATGCTTTGGGTGATGGCGTTGTACTTGTCGTTGATCTCGTTGATGATCAACTCGTAATTGATGGTGGCTTGAAAGTTTTTGATGCTCTCGAGCTGAAACGTGATGGACTTCAACTGCTCGGTGTGAGCATCCAAGTACTTTTTGATTGCCGCTTGATTGGCGTAATTGTTGCTAAATTGACTGTTGATCAAGGACTTCAATTCGTCCGGGGGCACAGCAGCACCCTCACCCAAAGTCGCAGAAGCCTGCGTGAGCGAGACGGGCAGCAAAGAGGCGGGCGGCGGTAAATTGGGTTCGTTGAGGGTATTGAGCGGGCCGCCCAAGGCCTCTTGCGATTTGTCGTGCGCGTCGTCAAGCCCACCCATCAAAGCCGATGGTGGCCGGGATGTGTTTTTAATCTCAGCAAAAGAACTGGAGTCTGTGCCGCGAGCATAAGCCTGTTCACCCACGGCTGCACCCACGGCTTCTTCTTGGCGAGCGGGCTCATTTGTGAGCAAGGGCTCACTTTGAGCGGCATGGAGCGCCTGAGCTTTCATTGCCATGGCGTCTTGCTGAGTGAGCTCCTGATCTTGGGCAACCAAGGCCTTGAGTGTGAAGCCGCACTTGCCACAAAACTTGGCTTGTGAAGAATTGGATTTTCCACATTTATCGCAGTTCATGTTCAGACCTTTGACTAGTTGTTGGAATAGATAAAACAGGGTGCATAACCATCCACATTGACTTTATTCTTTTCACAATCTTTGAGCGCTATGTCCTGGGCCAACTTCAACGAACTTTGTGAACCTGAGTCCGCACAATAGCCACTTTTCCCATCGAAACTGTAGGCAAAAGCGTGAAATTGTTGCGTTTCGAGCTTTTGCAAATTGAATTGGTTAAACAGCACCTTGCACCGTCCAATGATGCGCGGACGGTATTTGGTCCCGAACTCCTCGTCTCTCTTATCACTCTCAGCAACCTCGTCTGGGGACACACTCGGGCGCCCTTTGTCACCATGCGCAAGCGACTTTGCCGCTTTTTCTGGGCCCTCAAGCTCGCTTGATTTGCCGCCTTCGGCTTTGGCAACAGGCTCATGAATCTCGGCCTTGTCAAGCGTTGCGTGTTCTTTCTCACCCTGAGACAATTTGGTTTTTTCTTCCTTCACCGCCTGGGGCTCAACCCGCGCTTCTTGCTCATCAGAAGCGTCCTTTTTTTCTGCTCCCTTGCTGGCCTCTTTATCCCCAGTCTTTTCTGACTCAGCTTGTTCTGGATTGGCCAATTGCTCGTCTTGGGGCCTTTGTTTCTCTGATGAGCTCGTACCCAAGCTATAGATGTAGAGTCCCAGGCTCAACACCATCAAAACACCAGCCACCATTAGACCCAGAATTCTTTTATTTTTAAACATGTTGACTCAAACCCATCAACCCTTTATCTGTTGAAATGCACCGCGATCGCTCGGTGCTAAAGAAACTTTATTGAAGCAAATTTCAAACCCGGCCAGCAACACCCACCCCTGACGAGTGGGTCACGACTTTGGTTTTATCGACACAGAAAAGAAGAGCTGTAGGCCAAGCACGACCCTCCACCTCCAATTTAATTTAAAAGTATTAAGTTCATCCACCTTAAACTATTTTAAAGATTCAAATTTGATTAGGCAAGAGAGACTACCCATCAAATGAGTACTAAAGAATCTATAATCCAAGTTGTTAGACCGAACTCAAGGCCTTGAGACGTTATCATTTGGCTTTCACCTCAGCCTTTAGCATGAACATGACACCTGAAAACCATCAATTGATTGAAGATTTGAGCATTGCCAATCGGATTTTGTACCTTGAAGGGGTGGTGGATGGATTTGGGCACATCAGTGCCAGAGACGCACAAGACACGACGCGGTTTTGGATCGCAAAAAGCATGGCCCCCGCATTGGTCACCCCCAGCGACATTTTGCAGTGTGACCTCGAGGGTGTGGTGCACGACCCACAAAACAGAACTTGCTACGTCGAGCGCTTTATTCACAGTGAAATTTACCGTGCAAGACCCGATGTGCAAGCCATCGTGCATTCGCACTCGATGTCAGTGATTCCGTTTGGTGTGACCTCGCAGCGCCTGAGACCCATTTGCCACATGAGCGGATTTTTGGGCTCACACACCCCCATCTATGAAATACGGCAAACCATCGGGGAGACCTCAGATTTGCTCATCACCAGCCAAGCCTTGGGTCGCTCGTTGGCCCAGTCCTTGGGCGCGCACACCGTGGCTTTGATGCGTGGGCACGGCAGCGTGGCCGTTGGAGTGAGCATAGCGCAAGTGGTTTACCGGGCCATTTACACCGAGCTCAATGCCAAGCTTCAACTCGAGTCAATGAAAATTGGCAACATTGAGTTCCTCACCGATGGCGAAGCCCAGGCCACCGCCGTCATGAACGACCAGCATCTGAAAAGACCTTGGGAACTTTGGAAACAAAAAGCCCTCCAATTGCCCCAACTTTTGTAAACCCATTGAACAAGCGCATTCTGGAGATGGCCAGCTTTTTGCGTCCATTCAAAATTCACTGGAGTATTCTTTGAGCTCAATCCCCCCCAAACTCGACGTCTTGGTCGTCGGAGGCGGCAATGCTGCGCTTTGCGCTGCCCTTATGGCACGTGAGGCTGGTTGCAGTGTTCGAATCCTTGAATCGGCCCCCAAGCTTTGGCGCGGTGGCAACTCCACCCACACGCGCAACTTGCGTTGCATGCACGATGCCCCGCAAGATGTGCTGCTCGAGGCCTACCCTGAGGAAGAATTTTGGCAAGACTTGCTCAAAGTCACGGGAGGGCTCACCAACGAGGAGATGGCACGCATTGCCATTCGCCACTCGGCCACTTGCAGGCCTTGGATGTTCAAGCACGGGGTGCGTTTTCAGCCCTCGCTCTCAGGCGCCTTGCACACCGCGCGGACCAATGCTTTTTTCATGGGCGGGGGGAAGGCCTTGATCAATGCTTACTTTAGAAGCGCTCAAAATCTTGGCATCGCAATTGATTACGACTGCACCGTGGTCGACCTCGAGCTCCAAGATGGCCAATTCAAAGCGGCCAAAGCCATTCATCGGTTGCCTGGTGGCAGTACCCAAGAAGAATGGATTCAGGCCAAGAGCTGCGTCTTGGCCTGTGGTGGTTTTGAGTCCAACATGGAAAAACTCAAAGCCGCCTGGGGTCAAAACGAATGGGGCGAGTGGACTGCCGAGAACTTTTTGGTGCGCGGCACACGCTACAACCACGGCGTCTTGATCGATGTCTTGCGAGATTTGGGTGCTGACATGATCGGTGACGCAACCCAAGCGCACATGGTGGCCATTGATGCTAGAGCGCCTGCCTACGACGGCGGCATTTGCACCCGAATTGATTGCGTCTCCCTTGGCGTCGTGGTGAATAAATTTGCCCAACGCTTTTATGACGAAGGCGAGGATTTCTGGCCCAAGCGTTATGCCATTTGGGGTCGACTCGTGGCCTTGCAACCGGGACAAATCGCCTACTCCATCACCGACGCCAAAGCAGTGGGTCGCTTCATGCCACCAGTCTTTGATGGCACCGTGTGCAACACCTTGGAGGAGTTGGCCCAAACCTTGGGGCTCGACCAAGAGGTCTTCATGAAAACCCTCAACGACTACAACCAAGCCTGTCAGGTGGGTCACTTTGATCACACCACACTCGACAACTGTCATACAGAGGGGCTTACCCCGGTCAAAAGTCACTGGGCCTTGCCCATCAACACAGCCCCCTTTTATGCCTATCCGGTAAGACCCGGCATCACCTTCACCTACTTGGGCCTCAAAACCGACAAAACCACCGCCGTTCATTTCGCCGGACAAGCCAGCCAGAACCTGTTTGTCGCGGGCGAAATGATGTCGGGCAATGTACTCGGCAAAGGCTACACCGCCGGTGTCGGCATGACCATTGGTACAGCGTTTGGACGCATTGCCGGCAGTTCTGCCGCCCAAAGCGTGAAAGCACAATTGGGACAACAATTGGGACAACATTCGGGACAACACCCTGGCTCACACACAGACTCCCACCTTTTATCGAAAGAAAAACATGCAAGTGCTTGAGCAATTGGTAAAAGAGGCGCAGGACCTCTCTCGCCCATCATTGGTCTTGGCCGACAGTGAGCGCGAGGTGGCCAGACAACTTCAAATTTGCAATGCCTGTCGCTATTGCGAGAGTTTTTGCGCGGTCTTTCCCGCCATGACACGGCGCCTGAGCTTTGCGCAAAGCGACATCCATTACATGGCCAATCTTTGCCACAACTGCGGATCGTGTTTGCACGCATGCCAGTATGCCGAGCCCCATGACTTTGCCGTCAATATTCCACGCTCCATGGCACAAGTGAGGCTTAAAACTTACGAGACCTATGCATGGCCAGCCTTCATGGGCGTCACCTACGCCAAAAACGGACTGTGGCTGGCCCTGTGTTTGTTTGCCAGTTTGGCGCTCTTCATTGGACTGCTGCTGCCCGCGCCCACCCAGGAGGTCAGTAATTTTTATGGTCTCATGAGCCACGAGACCATGGTGTCGTGGTTTGCACCGGTGTTTTTGTTTGATGTCTTGGCGCTCTCCATAGGCGTTTACAACTTTCTCAGCAACATCACACCGGCCACATCAGGCGCAGCGCTCACAAGACCTGCCGCACTGGAGGCCACCCACAACATCATGAGCTTGAAATACTTGGACGGAGGCCACCACGAAGGCTGCAACAACGAAGACGACGCCTTTACCCTTTGGCGCCAACGCATGCACCATTTCACCTTTTATGGTTTTTTGCTGTGCTTTGCCTCGACTAGTGTGGCAACCCTCTACCACTACCTCTTGGGCGAGCATGCGCCTTATGCTTGGGGCACATGGCCCAAAGTTTTGGGGGTGGTGGGCGGCATGAGCCTGTTGCTCGGGACCCTGGGGCTGGGGTGGCTTAATTTAAAACGCCATCCTTGGCATGGGGACTTGAAGCAAAAACCCATGGACTTGGGCTTCATCGCGCTCTTGGCGCTTTGCGCCAGCACAGGTCTGTTGCTCTGGGTGAGCCATGGCAGTACTTTTTTGCCGTCCATGCTCGCCGCCCATTTGGCCAGCATCATGGCGCTCTTTTTGACCCTGCCGTACGGGAAATTTGCCCACGGCATTTACCGCAGCGCGGCCTTGATTCGGTTCTCTGTTGAGAAGCGCCAAGCAACGGGCTTGGTTCTCAAAGAAGACTAGGCAAAAGACTCCTCAAAGAACATCGACCTCAGCCCAAGACCTGCGCCATGACATCGCCTAGCAACAGCTTTACATTACCGACCTCACTCGAGGCGTGGAAAAAGCTTGAGAACTTGGCCCAGCCCGGTGTGGTCGAGCACTTGCGCGATCTCTTGATCGACCCAGAGCGCTCACACGCCATGACGGTGAGTCTGCACGGCATGGAATTGAATTACTCACACCAAAGGGTAACGACTGAGGTGATGGTGGCCTTGGCCGAATTGGCACAAGGCACCCAACTCAAGGAGCACACCCAAGCGCTCTTTGCTGGCGAGCGGGTCAATGTGAGCGAGCAGCGTGCGGCCCTTCACGTGGCCCTTCGAGGCCAAGGCCTCCAACACCCTCCTTGGGGAGAGGCGATACAGGCGCAAGTTGGCACAGAATTGGCGCGTGTTTGCCGCTTTGTCGATCTCTTTGAATCCCATCAACTCAAGGGCTTTGGCGGTGAGCCTTTCACCGATGTGGTCAATCTGGGCATCGGCGGCTCGGCCCTTGGGCCCATGACCTGCGTGCAAGCCCTTGAGGGCTTGAATCAAGGCCCCAGCACTCACGCTCGGGTACATTTTGTCTCCAATGTCGACGCTTGGAGTTTGTGGCATACGCTCAAGGGGCTGAACCCTCGCACGACCTTGTTCGTGGTGCAAAGCAAGACCTTCACCACCCAAGAAACCACGCTGCTGGCAAGCTCGGCCAAGCGCTGGCTTGTTGACCAAGGATGCTCCGAACACGATCTGCCAAGGCACTTGGTGGCCGTGACAGCCCGCCAAGACTTGGCCTTGAAACAAGGCTTCTTGGCCGAACAAACGTTTCACTTTTGGGACTGGGTGGGCGGGCGCTATTCGGTGTGGTCCTCCATAGGACTGCCCGTTGCCTTGGCCATTGGGGCCGAGAATTTCAAATCCATGCTCTCAGGTGCCAGGGCCATGGACGAGCACTTTTTCACGGCGCCTGTCTTGGAGAACATGCCCACCCTCATGGCGCTCCTGGGCGTTTGGAACCGCAATTTTTTAAAGGCACCCTCGCACCACATTGCCACCTATGCCTACCGATTGAGAGGACTCACCCCCTATATTCAGCAGCTAGACATGGAGTCCAATGGCAAGGGCACACACCTGAACGCCAATCGCGTTCAAATCGAGACCGCACCCATCGTTTGGGGTGGCCTTGGCATAGACGGACAGCATGCCTATTTTCAGCTGATCCACCAAGGCCAGCATTTGGTGCCCGTGGACTTCATTGGCGTGAGACACGACAGCGCTTGCCCATTGCCTTTGGCCCAGGAGCACCTGCGCTGCCTGCAATTGAACATGATGGCGCAGGCCCAGGCCATGGCCCTGGGCCGGGACGAATCGCACACAAGGCAAGAGATGACCGCTCAAGGACTCAGCGCCGAGGCCATCGATGCCCTTGCCCCGCACCGCTCTTTTCGAGGCAACACCCCGAGTTCAAGCCTGTGGTTGCAAGAGCTGGATGCATTTAGCCTTGGCATGCTGATGGCACTTTATGAACACAAAACCTTTGTTCAAGCAACCCTGTGGGGCATCAACCCCTTTGACCAATGGGGTGTGGAGTTGGGTAAAACCATGGCCAACGAACTCGCCCAAGAAGGCAAGAAGCCAAGTTGACATCCTCCCGGCCCTGAAGAGACCGGGATTCCTACGTTGCCATGCATGAGAAACCTCATGCGCAGTCACTTCAGTGCGTTCTTGCTTCACTGAGGCTGGTTTCGCCGTGGTCTTACGACCCCGGCCAGAGCCTTCCTCTGCACAGGCCAACAAGCGCTACCCGCGCTCTAAAATATTGATTGCGCCCACCGCATCGGCATTGTCTGCGTGACCACAAGCGGCACACAAGAACTCGACTTCTTTGAGCCGGTTTTCTTTGGCGACCTGGCCGCAGCACGGACAAGTCTGACTGGTGTGATGGGACGCAACGCACAGCAAAATGCCGCCGTTCCAAGCCATTTTGTACCCCAGTTGCCGCCTGAACTCGCCCCAGCCTTGATCGAGGATGGCGCGGTTCAAACCAGACTTTTTGGTCGCCATCTGATTTTGCAGCCTCGTGTGGTGGCGCTCCGGTAGCGATCATTCGCCAAGACATCGAACAACACCGAACAACATCGAACAACAGCAAACACCCAAACAGCCGACAACCCGAAACACCTTCGGTGTCCGCGCTATCCATCCTCCCCCTTAACGCAGAGGATTTCCGCGCACCCTGTTAACATCAAGGCGCGACGTCGGCACCGTCAATCTTGTGGGTGGACAAAGACTGGGCGACCATGCCGGACTTTTTCATCTCCTCGACAAAAGCCGAGAGGTAGTCATGTGCTTTGGCGTCTCTGGCTTTGGGCAGTCCCATGGCTTGCTCAATGACCATGAAACGGCCTGGTAAAAGACGCAAGTGCTCAAAGCGTTTCAAGTCGGCTTGCAACTGTTGCTTGACACCGGCGGCCACTTCCAAGTTTTCCTCGACAAACATATCGACCACCGTGGGGGAAGTTGGGGCACGCACGATGGTGGCGTTTTTGAGCTCTCGCGTTAAAAACAAATCATACGCCGAGCCCTTGCCCACCGCTACGCGGGTGTGTGCTCGGTCCACCTCGTCGTTGCTTTTCAAGGCAGAACCCTCTCTCACCAAGTAACTGCCTTCGATGAGGACATAGGCCTTGGTGAAATGGATGCCCTCGCCGCGCTTGGGATCGATGGCAAAAAAACCGACGTCGGCTTGGTCGTCTTGCACGGCTTGGACCGATTTGCCCGCTGAATCAAAGACCACCAACTCGAGCTCGAGATTGAGTTTTTTGGCCAGTGCACGGGCCAAGTCCACCGATACACCGATAGGCTCACCCGTTACTGGGTCTTTGTTGGCCAAAATGGGGTTGCCCAAATTGATCGAAGCACGCAGCTTGCCGTGGGTGTGGGGCGCCATCAGGTGGGCGATGGTTGTCTCGGGGGTTTGTGCTGAGATGGTCATGGGGCTAAAAATGAAAAAAGAGATAAAGAAAGAGTATAAAAGAACAAAGCGCATGAAAGACTCCAAGATACCAACACGGCAAGTGCTTGGCAAAAAAATATAGCACCACCCAAGACTTTGCAACAGGGACCTTACCCTGATGGATGGGCATCAACGCTTGCACCCATCCAATCGAGCGCTTTAAAAACCTAGGCTCAACGGGCCCCACGGATGAATCTGGGGGGGGGTTGGGAGACCCGCATTCGCAGGGTATCCGGGCTCTTGCAAAGCTGCAACAATATCCTTGCGTGACCACGAACAAATCTCCATTGACGTGCGATCTGCTCTGACGGGATGGCCACCGTGGGGACGACAAAAGCCCTCCCGCTTGCAGATTGATCTTTGCATAGCCCCACACGTCGCGGCAACGGTTTCGCAGCCGCCCAGCTTGCACCAAGCCGAGGGTGGGCAATGCGCTCACATTTGTTCAATCGAACAAAACGCATTAAGATCGAGGGGCCCTCAAGATTGCTGTCCACCCCTCAAAAAACGAAAATCGATCAAACCATGAGTACACTCAAACTAGACACCCAATTCAAATCGGTTCAGTCTCACGTGAGCCCCGAGGAGTGGCAAGCCAGGGTGGAACTGGCCGCCTGCTATCGACTCGTTGATGTGTACGAAATGTCAGACTTGATCTACAACCACATCACGCTAAAAATCCCAGGCACCGAGCACTTGCTCATCAATTTGTATGGTCTTTTGTACAAAGAGATCACCGCATCGAGCCTGGCGAAGATCGACATCGACGGCAACATTCTTTATAAGCCAGACACCGATTACGGCATCAACAAATCGGGCTATGTGATCCACGGCGCGATCCACCAAGCCCGCAGCGATGTCAACAGCGTCATCCACACCCACACGCGCGCGGGCATGGCGGTCTCGAGCATGGCGTGTGGCTTGCTGCCCATGACGCAGACGTCCATGCGTTTTGTGGGTCACATGGGCTATCATGATTTCCAAGGGCCGGCCATTGATTTGAAGGAGCGAGAGAGCTTGGTCGCAGACTTGGGGAAGCATGACGCCATGGTGCTTCGCAACCACGGACTGCTCACCTGCGGCTCAACGGTGCAGCAAGCCTTCAACACCATGTACCAATTGGAATTGTCTTGCCGCGCCCAAGTGGACGTGATGGCCGCCAAGACCGATATGGTTCTGCCCGGACAAGATGTGCTTGAACGCACAGCCCATTTGTACCAACCTGGCACGCGCAGGCCTTACGGTGTGCTCGAGTGGCCCGCATTGATTCGTCGACTCGAAGCCGAGAGCGCAAATTCTGCCTACCCAAGATACGACTCCTAAACGCATCACACTGGCTTGGCGTATTCGTCTGCCTCAATCTGGATTGACGTCTACCCACTGTTGAGCTTGGCAAGACGTATTTTAGATGCGCTTGCCCGAGCGGGCAATTTTGAACCCACAGACCGAATGCAATGGCTTCTAGCTCTAAAAGTTATACAAGAGCGTCGGATTGGTCACCAATATCCTGTGCAACATTTCGGGCGTTTGTGCCCACCGATTGAGGCGACTCAAGGCCAGGCCGTCGTCAATCGCATTGAAGGGCTCACTTTGTTCGATGTTGCGCGGTCCACTCAGGTGGCCTCCTGGGTGGGGCCAATCACTGCCCCAGACCATTCTTTGCGGATTGCAGTCGATGAAGGCGCGCGCCAACTGCGTGACAGCGTCGCTGTCGGGAGTCTTTGAAATACGGTGGGGTGCTGAGAGTTTCATCCAAACCTTGCCGTTTTGAATCATCTTGAACAGCACCTTCAAGTCCGCTTGATCCAGCCCCAACTCGGGATTGACCAGCCCAAAATGGTCGATCACAAACTCGGTATCGTGTTGATTGAACACCCCCTCAAGTCTGGCAATCACATCCACCTGGGTGAAGAGTTGAATGTGCCAGCCCAAGTCCTGAATCATCTTCGCGGTCCAATCGATTTGGGCTTGCGCCAAGGACAAGTCATGAATGCCTTCGGTTTGCAAATTGATCCTCACTCCCCTCACCCCCAAGTCGTGCATGCGTTTGAGCTCTGCCTTGGAGACCGTTTTGTCGATCACCACCACGCCTCGACCTCGCCCCTTGAGAGCCTGCAGTGAGCGCAGGGTGCAAGAGTTGTCACTCCCGTAAGGGGACGGATGGACAATCACCACGCGCTCAATACCCAGTGCGTCGTGCAATGTCACCAAATCCGACAAGAGCGCTTCGGGCGGGGTGTATTTGCGACTCTTGGACAAAGCGAACTCATCGTGAGGCCCAAAGACGTGGGTGTGACAGTCGCACGCCCTTTTGGGCATGACAAATTCAAGTGCGGTGTGTTCAACACCCAAAACCGATAATTGTTGATTCATGTGTATTTTGCTCAAAGTTGTGCCGATCGATGTTCCGATCGTTGCCCCAATAGGATTGTTCATCGCACGCTCAGAAGTGTACCGAAATAAATAACGCATCCCCCACGAACCGATCCTGCGCCCAATCCATCTCTTGCTTTGACATCCTCCCGGCCCTGAAGAGACCGGGATTTCTACGGTGCTAAACATGAGAAACCTCATGCGCAGTCACTTCAGTGGGTTCTTGCTTCACTGAGGCTGGTTTCGTCGTGGTCTTACGACCCCGGCCAGAGCCTTCCTCTGCACAGGCTGACAAGCGCTGCCCGCGCTCTAAAATATTGATCGCGCCGACCACATTCACACCAAAAGCGTGAAGCTGATCTTGTTATGATCGGGATCTTCATTTGAATTAGCGAGATTGATGATGAAAATTGTAGTCATTCCTGGCGATGGAATTGGTCCAGAGACCATGGCCGCATGCGATGAAGTGATGATGGCGGCCTCCCAACATTTCGACCTAGACCTTGAGCTCGAGCATGAAATTGCGGGCACGCAAAGCCTCAAAAAACGCGGTGCCACCGTTACCCACGAACTCCTAGACCTGGTCAAGTCGCGCGACGGCTTGATGCTCGGCCCCATGGCCACCTATGAGTTCAAAGACGAATCCAAGGGAGAGATCAACCCGTCGATGTTTTTCAGGAAGAAACTCGACCTCTTTGCCAACATCAGGCCCTCTAAAACCTATCCAGGACTGGCCAAACGTGTGGCCCAAGATTTTGATTTGATCGTGGTGCGTGAAAACACCGAGGGCTTTTATGCCGACCGCAACGTCGAGTCAGGGGGCAGCGAAATGCTCATCACCCCAGATGTGGTGATCTCTTTGCGGCGCATCACACGACTGTGCTGCGAACGCATCGCCAAAAGCGCCTTTGAACTCGCCCAGCACCGAAAAAAACACGTCACCATCGTGCACAAAGCCAATGTGCTCAAATTGGGCGACGGCATGTTCATTGACATCTGTCACGCCACCGCCAAAGATTACCCAGAGGTGGTGGTGGACGACTTCATCGTCGATGCCATGATGGCCCATGTGGTGAGAGCGCCTGAACGGTTTGATGTGATTGTGACCACCAATATGTTTGGTGACATCTTGTCTGACCTCACCGCCGAGCTCTCGGGAAGTTTGGGCTTGGCGGGCACCTTGAACGCTGGTACCCAATACGCCATGGGCCAAGCCGCCCACGGCTCAGCCCCCGACATTGCCGGGCAAAACATCGCCAACCCCTTGTCGCAAATCATCTCGGGTGCCATGCTGCTCACTTGGCATGGCCAAAAAACCGGCCAAGCCAAGTTCTTGGCCGCCGCCCAAGCCATTGAAAGCTCGGCGCTGCACTTGATGCAAACCGCCCAAGTCACGCCCGATGTCGGCGGCAACTTGAGAACCGACTCGACCGCCCAAGCACTGGTCAAACACCTTCTTGCCACCCCTCACTGAGATCGTCTCCTCATGCACACCATTCCCTCCCATGTGGTCGACACCCATTGCCACGTCATCGCCAACGACAGCACGCTATTTCCCATCACCACGCCAATGGGCGGCAAGCAGTCCGATTGGTCCAAAGAGCGCCCCGTAAGCGATGCGGGCATGCTCGCGGCCATGACAGCTGGCGGAGTGAGCAAATCCGTCTTGGTGCAAGCCTCTACTTGCTATGGCCATGACAACCGTTACGTGGCCCAAAGTGTGAGCCATCACCCTGAGGCCTTCGTGGGCGTCTTTTCCGTGGATTTGGTGAGCCCACAATCGTGCGAGCAAATCAGCCACTGGATGGGGTCAGGCTTGTCGGGTGTGCGGGTGTTCATTGCCGGCCACACCGCACAAGACCAAACCCTGCGCATTGATGACCGGCGGGCCGACCCGCTTTGGGAACATGTGGCCTCGCACAACATTCCCATTTGCGTGCAACTGCGCTCCTTTGGGCTGGCGGCGCTGGCAACGGTCCTTGAGCGACACCCCAAACTCACCGTGCTGCTGGACCACTTTGCCAGACCCGATCTGGAAGGCGGCGAGCCATACCCTGCCGCACAAGGCCTCTTTGAATTGGCCGCCTTTGAAGGTCTTTACTTCAAGCTCACCACCCACAACGTGCGTGACGCCAAACTGGGACTGGCCACACCCGAGTCCTTCCTCAAACGGGTGGTGAATGTCTTTGGTGCCTCTCGCATCGCTTGGGGCTCGAATTTCCCCGCCTGCTCAGGCTCCTTGGGAGAACAGTTGCAAGAGTCCTTGGCGGCGACCCAGTCTTTGAGCGCTTCCGAGCTTGAATGGATCTACTCCAAAACGGCCCATTCCCTTTATCCCTCACTCAATCAAATCCAAGGCTTGGCCCAATCATGAACCCCGCCCTTTTCACATTCAAGACCCTCTTGGGCGACTACCCCAACACCTTGGCACTCAAAAGCGGACAAATTCGCTCGCCCAAGATCGATTTTGATTTTGTCCACGCGCCCGTGGCCAACCGATTGTTCAAACGCGTGGTGCGAGACCTGGAGTTTGATTTGGCCGAGCTCGCATTGGTCACCGCCTTTCAAGCCAAGGCCTACAACAAACCCCTTGTCATGCTACCCGCCGTCGTGGGTGCTGGACGCTTTCAACACCACTGCTTGGTGTACAACCAAGAAAGGGGCAAGCTCGGTGTCTCTCAGCTCAAGGGCAAACGCATTGGCATACGCGCCCACGCCCAAACCACCGTGACCTGGGTGAGGGGTATTTTGATGAACGAATACGGCGTGGACTTGCGGGGCATCCGTTGGCTCACCTTTGAGCACGGCCACCTGGCCGAGTTCCCAGACCCCAAAGGCGTGTCTCGGGCCAAGCCAGAACAAAATATGGTGCAAATGCTCTTGAACGGCGAGCTCGATGCCGCCATCATCGGCACCGACCTTCCCGATGACCCAAGATTGCAGTCGGTCATCCCCGATCCGCACGAGGCCGCCCAAGCTTGGGGAGAGCGCCATCAACTGGTACCGATCAACCACATGATGATGGTCAAACGAGAGATTTACAACAATCACCCCGAGCGCTTGAGGCAAGCTTACGGTTCACTCTTGCTGAGCAAGAAAGCCGCTGATTCGCACAAGGCCTCCAGCGTGAGCAAGGGCAGCACACATTCAAGCACGCCTCACCAAGACCTCACACCATTTGGCGTGGAGGCCAACAGGAATGCCCTTGAATTGCTGTTGACCTATTCGACACAGCAAGGCTTGATTCCCAGGTCCTATGCCATGCAAGAACTCTTTGGTGACTTGCAACTGACCCAATGAGCCGCGCAAGCCCCTCACTTTGGCATGGGTAGAGCTCAGCGCATGGGTTTAAACAAAGCCTTTTTGATTGATTTGCGCCACACTCTCTTTTCCCTACTTCTTGAAACGATCCGTGGCACCATGAATACCGTCCTCTACTGCAAACGTCTTTTTCCCCTGGCCCCGGCCCGTGTCTTGGTCTTGGCCTTGGCCTTGACCGCTTGGGCGGGCTTGGGTGTGATGGCCCTGCCCGTCCCAAGTCTTGCACAGTCCCCCAACAGCGCCATGGGTCGCATCATCGTGCCTTTTGCCGCTGGGGGGGCGCGGGAGATGCCGGCTCGGGCGATCTACCAGGAAATGGCCCAAGCCCTGGGTGAGCACTGGATCATCGAGTCACACCAAGGGGCAGGAGGCGCCATTGGAACGGTGTTTGTGGCCAAAGCTGAGCCCGATGGCAAAACCCTCTTGATGGCCGCGTCCAGTCACTTTGTGACAGCCGCTTTGGGCTCTAAGCCGCACTACGATGCGGTCAAGGATTTTGTGCCCGTGGGCAACATTGGTACGCAAAGTTACGTCTTGCTCATCAGCGCCAAATTGCCCTTTAAGACGGTGGCCGACTTCATCGCCTACGCCAAAAAGCACCCTGGCGAGATGAATTACAACTCCGCGGGGATTGGCAGCTCCACCCACTTGGCGATGGCCTATTTTTGTCGGCAAGCTGGCATTGAGCTCTTGCACATTCCTTACAAGGGCACACAAGAAGCGGCCAACGACGTGGTGGCGGGCCGCTCCCAAGCCGTGATCGTTCCGACAGCAGGCGTTGGTGTTTACTTGTCCGACCCTCGCATCAAAGCCTTGGCCATCACGTCGCATCACCGCGCAGCGCTGCACCCGAACATCCCCACCGTTGACGAGTCAGGGCTCAAGGATTTTTATTTTGAGTCTTGGTTTGGATTATTGGCCCCCAGTGGCACGCCCAAAGCGAGCGTACAACGCATCAACAGCGCATTGAATCAGGCGATCTCTCAAGACGTGGTGCGCCAGCGACTGCTCTCCCAAGGCATTGAGCCCTCGCACGATAGCGCTGAAGAATTTGAAAAAGTCTTCTTGGCCGACAAAGCCCTCATGACCCGACTGGTGCAAGAAGTGGGACTCAAAGCCGAGTAGAGATCTGCGCCAAGTGCGGCGATGAACCACTCAATCGACTTTAGCGCCTGAGTCCTTGACAATTTTGGCCCACCGCACCAAATCGAATTGCACCAATTGGTTGAGCGAGTCTGGGTTCCCCTTGTAAGGCTCACAGCCCAAGGTGGCCAGTTTGGCGATGGCGTCGTGGTCGTCAAGCACTTTGTTGACCTCCACTTGCAGCCAGGTGGTGACCGCTTTGGGTGTACCGGTTGGGGCAAACATGGCATACCAAGGGGTCGCACCAAAACCTTTGAGTGTTTCTCCAATGGTGGGGGAATCGGGCAAAGCGGCCAGCCTTTTTTCATTGACCACACCAATGACCTTTAACTTGCCCGCGCGAATGAAAGCAAGGGATGACGGCGTGCTTTGCACCGACAAGGGCACTTGTCCGCTCACCACATCGGTGGCGGCACCGGCAGCCCCCTTATAAGGGATGTGCTGCAATTTGATATCGGCCGCCTTTTGCAGCATCTCGCCAATCAAGTGATTCATCGTGCCATTGCCCGCTGAAGCATAGGCCACTTCACCGGGACGGGCTTTGGCGTAGGCGATCAACTCGACCACATTGCTGGGTGGAAATGCCGGATTGGCCACCACCACATAGCCGGCCTTGGCCAACGGGGTCACAGGATCAAAATCTTTGATGGGATCAAACCCGGTTTTTTGATAAAGGGCTGGGTTGATGACTTGCGCGCTGTCCGCCGTCACCAAGATGGTGTAGCCATCGGGTTTGGATTTGGCCACCAACGCGGTTCCCACATTGCCCCCCGCACCGGGGTGATTGTCGACCAAAAAGGTTTGTCCGCTCGCTTCCGTGAGCTTTTGAGCTATGACCCGGGCAATGGCATCATTGGCGCCGCCTGCCGCTTGGGGCACCAAAAACGTCACCGTTCGACTCGGGTATTTATCTTGAGCGAAAGTCAACTGCAAACTGAGCAAGGTGACCAAGGTCGCAACCCAAGGTCCCCAAAAACGGGCTGAACAGGACATAAAAACACTCCCAAGAGATTGAATCAATTTTTGAATTGCGCCTTCAAGGGTAAAGGAAACAATAGCGTCAATTGCTAGGGTTTACGCGAACTTTGGAGCTTTGCTTTGGCGAGTTTGGAGGTGTAGGCCCACAATGCCACGCCAATGCCACTTCACGACCACTTCAGGGCAAAGCTCAAAGGCATCATTCAAAGGCAACATTCAAAAGCATCATTTGCAATGAGGTCATGGACAACACCGATTCGGTACCCGTCTCAAATCTATAAAATACCACCATGACACTCGATAAATTGATCAAAGCCAACTTACCCATTTTGATCGGAGCGTCGCTGATGCTCACCCTCAGCATGGGCATGCGGCAAAGCCTGGGAGTCTTCATGCTCCCCCTCACCAAAGAGACCGGCATGTCCATCTCCGAGTTCACTTTGGCCATTGCTGTTCAAAATCTCTCCTGGGGATTTTTACAACCTTGGGTGGGTGCGTGGGCTGGTAAAAATGGCTACCGCCATTTGCTGCTCGCAGGCTCGGTGCTCTATGTGGCCGGCTTGACCTTGTTGGCCAGCGCGCACAATTTTTGGATGGTCTTGATTGGTGCGGGCCTTTTCATCGGACTGTCCTTGTCTTGCACGGGCTCGGCCATGGCCATGGCCGTGGCGACGCGTTGCGTCTCGCCTGCCATGCGCAGCACGATCTTGGGGACGGTGTCGGCAGCCGGCTCCATTGGCGCGCTTATTGCCGCACCCATTGGGCAGACCTTGTCCCAGCAAGACGGCTGGCGCGTGGGTGTCGCGGGTTTTGTGGTACTGGGGATATGCATGATTCCCGCCGCATGGTACGGCGCCAAAGTGGACCAGTTGCCCATCGCCGACCACTGGGGGCTTGACAGCAAGAGCGCCAGCTTTGTGGCGCGCCACGCACTCCAACATCCGCCCTTTATGGTGATGACCCTCGCCTACTTTGTGTGTGGCATGCAGCTTGTTTTCTTGACCACGCACTTGCCCACCTATTTGGAGATCTGTGGGCTCGACCCGATGCTGAGCGCCAAGGCGCTGGGGACCATCGGCGGGTTCAATGCGCTTGGGAGTTTGTTCTTTGGCTGGTTGGGTGGGCGAACCAACAAGTTACTCGTGCTGGGGATGATTTATATCTTGCGCTCCATTGGCATTGGTTTTTATTTCTACCTTGACCCCACCCCGTCCACGACCTTGGTTTTTGCCGCTTACATTGGTTTTTTGTGGCTGGGGGTAGCGCCTTTGGTCACCGGTTGGCTCAGCGACGCTTTTGGTCTTCGCTGGCAAGCCATGCTCAGCGGCATCGCCTTCATGAGCCACCAGATGGGCAGCTTCATGGGTGCATTGGGCGGAGGGCTCATCTTTGATGCCCTGGGCTCCTACAATCTGGCCATTCAAGTGGGTGTTTTGGTCGGTTTGTTGGCTGGCGCGGTGCAATGCATCTTTGCACTGACCTGGAGCGAAGGCCCACCCATGCTGGCCACCCCTGCGGGCCACCCGTAACCCTGGTATGACACCTTCCTTCGATCAAACTTAGGCCCCCCTCTTTCTGTTGTGATTCCCACCCCGATCCCTCGCCCTTGACTGGGTCGGGGTGACCATTGGCATGAAGCTCACCCAGTGGAGATGCGAGCAACGTGTGCCCTTTATTTTTATGCAATCGCAAACATGTTAGAGTGCTGAGCAAAAGAACGAGACTTTGAATTTATCCTCTAAGAGAGTGCCACCATGCAATCCATCAATCGCAAAATTTTTCTCCAGCAACTCACCGCTTTGCTCGGTGCCGGGGCCTACACTCACAACACCCTTGCTCAATCGAGTTGGCCAAACAAGCCCATTCACTTCATCGTTCCCTTTGCACCCGGTGGCGCCAATGATTTGATTGCCCGTGCCGGTGCTGAAGGGGCGAGTAAAGCCCTTAAACAAGTGGTCATCATTGACAACAAACCGGGTGCCGGCGCCACGGTGGGCGCCGATTATGTGGCCAAGAGCGCTCCGGATGGCTACACTTTTCTCATCAGCGCGGCTGGCATCATCTCCAACAGCATGATTAAAAAGTCCATGCCCTACAAAGATGCCGACTTGGTCCCGGTGGCCATGATTGCACTGGCGCCTTCCGTGATCATCGTGCCTGCCAACTCGCCCTACACCTCGCTGCAAGATTTCATTGCCAAATCTAAAACCAACAAGGGCCTGAATTTCGCGACCGCTGGCACGGGCAGCACCCCCCACTTCGTGGCCGAGCTCCTCAACATCAAAGCCGGCGCCAACTTGCGGGTGATCCCTTATAAGAGTGGCTCCGAATCCTTGGCCGCGGTCGTGGGTGGGCAAGTCGATGCCACGTCCGAGGCCAGCATCGTCGTCATGCCCCACATCAAGAGTGGCAAAGTGAGGGCCTTGGCCACCACCTGGACGCACCGCCTGAGCCAGTTGCCCGATGTGACCACGGCTTATGAGCTGGGCTACACCGACATTCAAATCGCACACTGGGCAGGTTTGCATGCCCCACGGGGCACCCCCCAGGCCATCATCCAAAGCATGGCAAGCGCAATAGACTCGGCCATGAAAGACCCCAACATTGTCGAGCGGCTCAAAAACGTGTCCATTGAACCCATTGGTGGAACCCAGGCGTCGTTTGAAGAATTTGTCACACAAGAGCGAGCCCGGCTACAAGTGGTGGTCAAAGCAACAGGGATGACCGAAGAATGAGCACACCTTTGGGCACGCGTTTAAAAAACCGTTTACAACAAAAAAATGGCCTCATGGTCCCAGGGGCGGCCAATGCCTTGGCCGCTCGCGTGATTCACGCCTTGGGCTTTGAGGCTCTCTATTTGAGTGGCGCTGGACTCACCAACACGTTTTACGCCATGCCAGACTTGGGTTTCATCAGCTTGAATGACATTGCCGCGCACACCCAAGCCATCTCTCAAGCGGTGGAACTGCCCTTGATCGTCGACGCCGACACGGGCTTTGGCAACGCCTTGAATGTCATTCACACCATCAAGGTCTTGGAAGCGGCCGGGGCCAATGCCATTCAGCTCGAAGATCAAATCAGCCCCAAAAAATGCGGCCACTTCAACGACAAGGGCGTGATCAGTTGTGCAGAGATGGTGGGAAAAATCAAAGCCGCTGTCGATGCCAGACGCCACGACGACTTTATCATCATTGCCCGCACTGACGCGAGAGCCGTCGAGGGTTTTGAAGCCGCCATTGATCGCGCTCAGGCTTACCAAGAAGCCGGGGCGGACGTGCTTTTTGTGGAAGCACCCGAATCAACCCAAGAAATCGAAGAAATCCCCAAGCGCTTGTCGACCCCGCAAGTGGTGAACATCGTGATTGGGGGCAAAACACCAACCTTGGACGCATCTGACTTCTCGCGCATGGGCTTTGGGATGGTGCTCTATGCCAACGCCGCCTTGCAAGGCTCGGTCAAAGGCATGCAACTCGCCTTGGGGGCCCTCAAAACCCATGGCCGCTTGGACGAGTCCAGTGGCTTGGTCGCCACCTTCAATGAGCGACAACAACTGGTGAGCAAACTCGAGTTTGACGCGCTTGAGAAAAAATACGCCGAACCCCACCGCACCTAACAGGTCTCACTGATCCTTGACGCTAAAGAGTCTGCGCATCCTCGCGCTGTAAGCGCGCCGCACATGCTGCACCGCTGCGGCCTGCGCCCGCTCAGGGTCACCCGCTTCCAAGGCGAGCAAGATGCTTTCATGGTCGGTGATGTTCTCTCTTGCTCGCTCTGGATCGGCCAAGTTCGACTCACCGAGTAGCCCCAAGGCATCTTGCAAGGGCTCCATGATTCGAATCAAAAAACGGTTGTGGGCACACAAAATCAGTGCTTCATGAAATTGCCGATTTTTAAGAGCGAGTTCGCTCGCATTGCCCGAATCGATGAGCTCGGCGTACTCCACGTGCAAAGAGCGCAGCCATGACAACTGCGCCTCATCTGCACCCTTGGCCGCCAGCCGAGCCGCTGTGCCTTCCAAGGCTTCGCGCATCTGATAGAGCTCAAGGAGCATCGCGTGATCAAATTCGATCACCGAAAACCCTCGGTGAGGATGCTGCTCGGCGAGCCCCTGAGCCTGGAGCCTGAGCAAGGCTTCTCGAATGGGTGTTCGCGACAAACCCAACATTTGTGCAAGCTCGCTCTCGACCAAGCGGTCGCCAGAGCGAAATCGTCGGCTGCGGATGGCTTGGCGTATCGCCTCATAAGCCCGCTGGGCCAAGGACTGCCCCTTGTTGGCGGGGCTGTCCTGGGCCAAAGAGGCCGTGCTCGCGCTGAGCTCATCCACAGTGTGGGGTCCTGAGTTCTGCCTTCAAGTAAATTTGGGCTTGGGGTTGTGCTTGAACCCTCATCAAGCGCCTCTTTTGGCCACGGCATCTTGACCGGCACTGGTGCCAGCAATGCGACCGAAGACTGCGCCCGAGACCAGTCCGGTGCCTGAGGGGTAGTTGAAATAAAAAATCCCCCCGACCATCTCTCCAGCGCAATAGAGTCCCGGAATGGGCTTCAAGTGCACGTCCACCACTTGCCCTCGATCGGGCTGCGTGCGCAGTCCACCAAAGGTGAAGGTGATGCCACAGGTGGTTTGGTAGGCCTCAAAGGGCGGGGTGTCAAGGGCCTGGGCCCAATTGGTTTTCGGGGGTACGACGCTGTCAAAGGTGGCGCGGCCATCTTTGATGGTGTGGTCAAAGGGCACCTCGGTGTGGATGTTGGCGTTGAATTCGTGGGCGGTTTTCAAGAACTGTTTGGCGTCCACACCTTCGAGTTTTTCTGCCAACTCTTCCAATGTGTTGGCCGACACCTTGGTAACGAATTTGATGCGGTACTCATTTCTCAATTTATCTTTGACTTTGGCGTCAAACACCTGCCAAGCAAATTGACCCGTTTGCTTGAGAACCTCACCGCCATATTTGGCGTAGGTAAACGAATGGAAATCAAAGCCCTCATCAACAAAACGACGGCCTTCGGCGTTGATGAGGAGGCCAAAAATGTAGCTGTGTTTTTGAAATTTATCGCCCACATTCACATCTCCAAACTCTGGCGCATTTCTGTCCCAGCCTGTTGCGTGGCAGCCCGACCAGTTGCCATAAGGCGCAGCGCCAATGTCCAAGGCCATCTTCAGACCGTCCCCCTGATTGAAACGTGAACCACGCACTTTGGCCAATTCCCACCCGGGCCCCAAGTAGCGCGTGCGCATCTCGGGGTTGGCCTCAAAGCCACCACAGGCCAAGACGACGCTGGCAGCGCGATACTCCACCGGTGTGCCGTCCTTCAAGGCCTTGACACCTTTGACCTGACCGTCTTCATAAATCAAGGACACGGTGCGGGTGCTGTAGATCACCTCGATATTGGCTTTTTTGCTGGCCTGGTCCAAATACTCGACCAAACCCGCACCGCCGCCGTTGACCTCAATGGGCAAGCGACCAAAAAAGCGTCGGCGACCATTGACCAGACCCGATTGACGACCGAAATTGGGAACGAATTTAACGCCCTTTTCTCGCAACCAAACCATGGTGGGCAAGCTCCTGCGAACCAAAATATCGGACAAATCCAAGTCGGTTCGGTTTTGGGTCAAGCGAAACAAGTCGTCAAAAAACTCTTCCTCGGTGTTGGTGCCAAAGTCGGTCTCTTCTTCTTCCTTGGGGGTGATGTCGGTGACTTGCTTTAAGTCCTCGACACTGTTGTAGGCAAAACGCATCACGCCACCCGCAAAGCGACTGTTGCCACCCGACTCGTCCGCTGAGGCCGCCTCGAGCACCAAAACCTTCGCCCCTTGCTCGTGAGCGGCCAGCGCCGAACAAAGCGCGGCATTGCCTTTACCCACCACGATCACATCATATTGGCCCATGTTCAACATCCTTCAAAATCAAGTTAACAACAAACAACATAAAAATACAACAAACTTTTTCCGCAGCTCACTTCAAGCTCACTTCAA
>CAILYC010000041.1 GCA_903838355.1 uncultured Burkholderiales bacterium
ACTTCAAGCGCAGATTGGTGGCTTTTGACAATCTCGTCAAAGTCAGACCACGCCTGCTGGGTGTAAAGTCTTGCCCGGTTAAAGAGCAGCGTGCACAGCCCACTAAAAATCAATCCCAAGATCCACACCCATGGGTTTTGCGGGTCCACGGCGTCGCCGGCAAAATAGAAGTCCGAGCTGATGCTGTCGCCGAGCTGCAATTGGTAGAGCATTTCAATGATCAAACTCACCCCCGCCATCAGGGGCAGGAGGGTCAAGAGCAAGAGGAGATAAGACTTCACAATCTTGCCAAAGGCAGTCTGGGCTGCCCCACCCCCGATCCCCTGCAATCGAGCCATGGTCTTGACAGCCTCCAAGTGCCTCACCACCACACTGGCAAGACCGCCAGGCAGGTACATCACGCTGATGTAAAAAATGAGCCCCAAGTAAAGCAACCACGCCTTGGTGAGCGACGAGAACACATTGTTGGTGAGGACCAGCAGCACAGCGCCAATGATGGGGCCAAAAAACGCCTTGATGCCCCCCAAAAAGGTGAACAAAATATAGGCGCCCGACCTCACCGGGCCCACGACCTCGCTGTTGACCAGCTCAAAATTGAGCGCCGCAAGACCGCCAGCAACCCCGGCAAAAAACCCCGAAATCATGAAAGCAAACCAGCGAATGCGCAGGGTGTTGTAGCCAATGAAGCCCACTCGCATGGGGTTGTCGCGCACGGCGTTCAACATGATCCCCAGCGGTGTTTTGGTGAAAAGGTACATCAAGAGCACACACACAAAGCAATACACCGCAATCAAATAGTAGACCTCGATTTGTGGCCCAAAGGTGATGCCCAACACAGCGTGGCCCGTGACACGGTTGGCGGTGAGTCCAGCCTCACCGCCAAAGAAATCCGAAAACATCAAGGCCATCGAGGCAATCAGCTCAGAAGTCCCCAGCGTGATCATGGCAAACGTGGTGCCCGATTGGCGCGTGCTCACAAAGCCCAAGAAAAACGCCAAGCACAAGGACCCCAGCCCCCCCACCAAGGGCAAGAGGCTCACCGGAATGTAATGCTCACCTTTGCCCCAGGCGTTCAAGGCGTGAATGGCAAAGTAGCCGCCCATGCCGGTGTAGACGGCGTGGCCAAAGCTGAGCATGCCCCCTTCTCCGAGCAACAAATGAAAGGACACACAAGAAACAATGACGATGCCGATTTGGCACAAGATGGTGAGACCAAAGTTGCTCGAAAAGAGTTGAGGCATGACCAGGAGGACTGCGGCAAAAACAATCCAAACACCCCCAGCATTCCAAACACGCGAACGGCTCAAAGCACTCATGGCTTTTTACCCAAAAGCCCATTGGGCTTGAAAATCAACACCAAAACCAAGAGCAAATACGGCAAAATGGGGGCGATCTGTGTGAGGGTCAAATTGAGCACGGGGTTGTGAAGCCAAGAATCCCCGAGTTGAATGTGCAGTTGCAACAAGATTTTGACCAAGGTGGTGTCAATGGCCACGGCAAAGGTCTGGATCATGCCAATCAAAATCGACGCCAAAAACGCCCCCACCAGGGAGCCCATGCCACCCACCACCACCACCACAAAGGTGACCGAACCGACACTCGCCGCCATCGCTGGCTCGGTGATGAAGGTGCTCCCGCCTATGACCCCGGCCAAACCGGCCAAGGCGGTGCCAAGTCCAAACACCAGCATGAAGACACTGGGGACATCGTGGCCGAGTGCTTCAACCATTTGCGGCTGGGTCAAGGCCGCCTTGATGATGAGCCCCAAGCGCGTGAAGTTGAGCACCCCCCACAGCAGCGCCATCATCATGAGGGCACACAGCATGATAAAGAGACGATTCATCGGAAAGGGCGAGCACTGGCTCAAAGCCTCGGCGCTTTGCCTGCTGCTGTCACACAGCGCTTGCCAAAGGGCCGGGTCTTGCCAGCGCCCAAACACCGACAGGTGGTGGTTGGGTTCGCTCACCAGCGTCACCACAGGACCTTTGAGACTCTCGGGCAGCGTGAACGCCACCACCGATCTGCCCCACACAATTTGAACTCCCTCCAAAACCAAATATGACAGCCCAAAGGTGAGCAAGAGCTCGGGCACGTGACCCCCGGCATAGACTCGGCGAAGAGACCAGCGCTCAAAAAGTGCACCCAGCAGTCCACACAGCAAGGGCGCGAGCAGCAAGGCCAGCCAAAACCCGAGGACGTGGTTGACCACATAGCCGAAATAGGCGCCCAGCATGTAAAAGGATGCATGGGCGAAATTGAGCACGCCCATCATGCTGAAAATCAAGGTGAGCCCAGCACTGAGCATGAACAGCAGCAAGCCGAAGCTCAAGCCATTGAGCACATTGATGACGAAAAACTCCATGCAGTCTTCAATAGTCTGGGGCGATCTTGGGTGATGCCGGGTGGGCTTGTCTTGGACTCAGGGCGTTTTCATATCACACGTCGTGGGCGTGCTCGAGACATAGGACTCAAAGGATTTGACCACCGCCAGTGTCATGCCGGTGTTCTCGGGGCTATAGGGTGACTTTTTGTCGGCCTTTTGCCACACGGTGATGTAGAGCGGCTGCTGCAACTGGTGGTCCAGACGCCGCATCTCCAAGGCCCCGTTCACACTGTCAAAATGCAGGCCATGCAGTTGTGCGGCGACTTTCACCGGATTGGTCGACTGCGCTTTGCTCATGGCCAGGGTCAAGGCATTGAAGATGTGGGCAATGGCCGGGATGTAGAGGTCATCTCCCGAGCGTTTTTTGTACTCCGCCATCATCGACTGCATCTTGCCGCCCATGTTGTAGTGGCCATTGGAGACTTGGAAGATTTTGCCCTCACCCGAGGTGCCAATGGCGGTCGGCGTGCCGGTCGTGCTCACATAATAGGTGTAGAACTTGCCAGTAAAGCCGCCCTCATTGGCCGCCTTGATCAAGAGGGCCAAGTCACTGCCCCAATTGCCCGTGATCACCGAGTCGGCGCCCGACGCTTTGATCTTGGCAATGTAGGGGGTGAAGTCGCGCACTTTGGCCAAGGGGTGGTAGTCCTCGCCCACGATTTGGATGTCGGGTCTTTTGATCGCCAGATTGTCCTTGGCGTATTTCGCCACTTGGTGGCCGTGCGAATAGTCTTGGTTGAGCAAGAAGACTTTCTTGATGTCCTTTTGATCTTTCATAAAGGTCGTCAAGGCCTCGATTTTCATGGAGGTGTCGGCATCAAAACGGAAGTGCCAATAACTGCACTTGGAGTTGGTGAAGTCGGGATCCACCGCCGCGTAGTTCAAAAAGAGCACCTCTTTGCCAGGGTTTCTTTCATTGTTTTTGTTGACCGACTCAATGATGGCGCCAGCCACCGCAGAGCCGTTGCCTTGCACCACATAATGGATGCCCTGATCAACCGAGGCCGTGACGTCGTTCACACTCTCGGCCGGGCTCAATTTGTTGTCCATCCCAATGACTTCAAATTTGACGCCAGCGACATTGGACTTGTTGAACTCTTCGGCAACGAATTTGAAACTCTTGAGTCCATTGCTGCCCACCGGCGCCATGAGCCCGGTCAAGGGATCTATCCACGCAATCTTGACGGTCTCGCCTTTTTGCGCAAAGGCCGAGAGGTTGAGCAAACAAACAGCGGCCAACAAAACGGTGCGGGGGTTGAAATACTTCATGTTGCGAGGTTCCTTTTTTTGAGGGTCTGAACGATGAAGTGAGATTATTCGGGATCAAACGCTCTTGGTTAGAGGGTTAGCCCTAGGCCGGCCCAAGGCTATCATGGACCTTTGTCCTGCATCAAGCCGTCAAGAACAACGATCAAGGCGCAAAGACTTTCTTATTGCGGTGCAACATCACTTGAGTTTTGCCAGAGTGTTCAAAAGACGGCAGCGCAAGGCGGGATGAATTTCACGTTATATTTGTCAAAAGCGTTGAGCCTGTCTTTGAGCCTGTCTTTGCGCGTTATTGAAACCTTTGGAGACCTCATGAGTTTGGTAACCCTCACCCACCATGGCCGCATTCTGGGCCTGTCCTTGAACAACCCGCCTGTCAACAGCCTGGGACTGGCCCTGCGCCACGTGCTCTATGAGGCTTTGCAAGCGGCCTTTGCCAACCCAGAGATTGACGCCGTGCTGCTCACTGGCAGCGCGAAGGTCTTCAGTGGTGGGGCTGATATCACCGAGTTCGACAAACCCCAAGCGAGGGCTGAACCCGGCCTCATGACCCTCATCAACTTGATCGAAGCGGCCCCCAAAATCGTGGTGGCTGGCATCGAGGGCACTTGCATGGGGGGGGGCTTTGAGCTCGCCTTGGCGTGTCACTACCGAGTCTGCAGCACAGCGGCGAGTGTGGCCCTACCCGAGATCAAACTCGGCTTGATCCCGGGCGCGGGCGGCACGCAAAAGTTGCCCCGCCTCATCGACTTGGAAGCGGCCTTCAATTTCATGCTCAAGGGAGAACCTGTCAAAGGCGCCGAACTCGCCCGCATGGGCGTTGTGGACCACTTGATCGAGGGTGAGTTTGTCCAAGGCGCCTTCGACTTCACCGCTTTGCTCGTGGCACAAGACAAACCCCTGACACGCATCCGAGACAGAAAGGTCGACTACCCCAACCACCAAGCCTTCTTGGATTTCGCCAAGAACACCGTTAAAACCACGGCACCCCACTACCCCGCCCCCCTGGCCTTGATCGAGAGTTTAGAAGCCGCGTGCACCCTGCCCTTTGAAGACGGCATGAAGGCCGAGCGCAAATTATTCATCGACCTCATGGGCACCCCGCAGTGCAAAGCCATGCGCCATGCTTTCTTTGCTGAACGCTCTTCGAGCAAAATCCCCGATGTCGCAGACGACACCCCAACACGGCCGATCCAAGCGGTGGGGGTGGTCGGTGCGGGCACCATGGGCGGGGGGATTGCCATGAACTTCTTGAACGCCGGTATCGCGGTGAAGTTAATCGACACGCAGCAGGCCATGCTTGACAAAGGGGTGGCCACCATCCGCAAAAATTACGAGAACACCCTCAAAAAAGGCAAATTGAGCCAAGCCGATTTGGACCAGCGCATGGCACTGCTCTCGAGCACCCTCGACTTCAAAGACCTGGGGGATGTGGACATGGCCATCGAAGCGGTGTTTGAAGACATGGGGGTCAAAGAAAAGGTCTTTCATCAACTCGACGCGGTGCTCAAACCGGGTGCGATTTTGGCGACCAACACCTCGACCCTGGATGTCAACCGCATCGCCTTAACCACCAAGCGAGCCTCGGACGTGATCGGGACGCATTTTTTCAGCCCCGCCAATGTCATGAAATTGTTGGAAGTCGTGCGGGGTGACAAAACGGCGAAAGATGTTTTGGCCACCGTCATGAAGTTGGCCAAAACCATCAAAAAAACCGCCGTGGTCTCCGGCGTGTGCGATGGCTTCATTGGCAACCGCATGCTCGAGCACTACGTGCGCATGTCGGTGCTCTTGGTGGAAGAAGGGGCTTCGCCCGCCCAGGTCGACCAGGCCTTGGAGAAATGGGGCATGGTGATGGGGCCGTTTCGAATGAACGACTTGGCCGGCAACGACATTGGCTGGGCCATCAGAAAGCGGCGCTATGTCGAAAAGCCCCAAGTCATTTATTCAAGACTCGCCGACGCCATTTGCGAAGCCGGCCGATTTGGACAAAAAACCGGGCTTGGTTGGTACCGCTACGAGAGCGGCAGCCGAAAAGCCCTGGTCGACCCGGTGGTCACCGACATCATCGATCAATACCGCAAAGCCCAGAGCATCGCGCCTAAAAAATTCACCGACGCCGAGATCGTTGAGCGCACCATTTATGCCCTCATCAACGAGGGCGCTCGCATCGTTGAAGAAGGCATGGCCATGCGGGCAAGCGACGTCGATGTGGTCTACCTCACCGGTTACGGTTTTCCGGTCTTTAGAGGCGGCCCCATGAAATACGCCGATGAGGTGGGCCTCTTTCAAGTCTGTGCCAGCATGAAGCGCTTTCATGAAGCCTCCCACGATGATTTTTGGCAGCCCGCCGCCCTCTTGCAAGCGTGTCTGGTCAACAGCAAATCCCTCACTTGAATGCAATCACCATTGCAAACCTTGACTCTTAGGAATTCACCATGAAACACGCTGTCATCGTCTCCACCGCTCGCACAGGTCTTGCCAAATCATGGAAAGGCGCCTTCAACATGACCCATGGTGCGAGCCTTGGAGCCCGAGCGGTTGAGGCCGCCGTGGCCCGTGCCCAGATCGATCCGGGTGAAGTCGAGGACGTCTTGATGGGCTGCGCAACGCCGGAAGGCGCAACCGGCGCCAACATTGCCCGCCAAATCGCCTTGAGAGCCGGACTGCCCGTGTCAAGCGCGGGGGTCACCATCAACCGCTTTTGCTCCTCAGGATTACAAAGCATCGCCATGGCCGCGCACCGCGTGATTGTGGACCAGGTGCCGGTTTTGGTGGCGGGTGGGGTGGAATCCATCTCCTGTGTTGGGCCCCACATGAATGCCCACATGCTCAAAGACCCGAGCTTGGCCCAGATCAAGCCCGAGATCTATTGGAATATGCTGCAAACGGCCGAACAGGTGGCCAAGCGTTACCACATCAGCAAAGAGCGCCAAGACGCCTATGGTGTGAGGAGTCAGATGCGTGCGGCGGCGGCTCAAGCGAGAGGTCTATTTGAGCAAGAGATCGTCCCCATGCGCGTCACCATGGGCGTCGCTGACCCGGTCAGTCGCAGCATTTTCACACGCGAAGTCACCATCAACAGCGACGAGGGCATTCGCGCTGATACGACCCTCGAAGGTGTGGCCAAGATCCGCTCGGCGCTCCCCGGGGGGGTCATCACCGCCGGCAACGCCAGCCAGTTCTCCGACGGTGCCTCAGCCGTGGTGGTGATGGATGAAAAACTCGCTGAAAAAAGAGGCCTGCAGCCGCTCGGTATTTTTAGAGGCTTTGCGGTCGCCGGTTGTGAGCCCGGTGAGATGGGGATTGGCCCCATTTACGCGGTGCCGCGTTTGCTTGAAAGAAGTGGCCTCAAGGTCTCAGACATAGGACTGTGGGAACTCAACGAAGCCTTTGCCGTGCAGGTTCTTTACTGCCAAGAACAACTCGGCATTGATGACACCCTTTTGAATGTCAATGGTGGGGCCATTGCGGTCGGCCACCCCTATGGCGTGTCGGGGGCGAGGCTCGTGGGTCACGCTTTGATTGAGGGCAAAAGGCGTGGTGTCAAACACGTGGTAGTCACCATGTGTGTGGGCGGGGGCCAAGGGGCGGCGGGACTTTTTGAAGTCTGCTAATCTTTGCATCAAGGTTGGCTTGGATGGCGCTTGATCCAAGCCATCGGTCCCACAACACCACACCCCAAAAAGCAACACCCCAAAA
>CAILYC010000042.1 GCA_903838355.1 uncultured Burkholderiales bacterium
CTTTACAACAGCGCTTTACAACAGCGCTTTACAACAGCGAATGTGGCGTCGTTTTATTGCTCAACAAAGGCGCGTTCGATCACATAGTCGCCAGGCTCGCTGGTGCTGCCTTCTTTGAAGCCTTTCGTCTCCAAGATGGACTTCAAGTCTTTGAGCAACTGGGGTGAGCCACAAATCATCACGCGGTCCGTGATGGCGTTCAAGTGCGGCAGGCCAAGCTCTTGCGTCAATTGGTTAGAGGTGAGCAAATCGGTGATGCGTCCTTGGTGTTTGAAAGGCTCGCGCGTGACAGTCGGGTAGTAGAGCAATTGGTCTTTGATCATGTCGCCCAAGAGTTCATGCTCGGGCAACTCTTTTGTCAAATAGTCGTGGTATGCCAGTTCGGCCACTTCACGCACGCCATGCACCAGGATCACTTTTTCAAACTTGTCGTAGGTCTCGGGGTCTCGAATAATGCTCATGAAGGGTGCCATGCCGGTGCCCGTTCCGAGCAAATAGAGATTTTTACCAGGCAGCAAATAGTCAATGAGCAAGGTGCCCGTGGGTTTGCGCCCCACCACAATGTCGTCTCCCACTTGAATGTGTTGGAGCTTTGAAGTGAGGGGCCCGTCTTGCACCTTGATGCTCAAAAACTCCAAGTGCTCTTCATAGTTGGCGCTCACGATGCTGTAGGCGCGAAGGAGCGGTTTGTTGTTGGTCATCAAGCCAATCATGGTGAAGTGGCCGTTGGAAAACCGCAAGGCCATGTCACGCGTGGTGGTGAAACTGAACAATCGGTCGGTCCAATGGTGAACGCTTAAAACTTTCTCGGTGTGGATGTTGCTCATGGGGCTTTGAGGGCAAATAGGGTGACAGGGTGTCAGGGTAATCGGGAAAATGATGGCAAGGAGGGCAAGGAGGGCAAGAAGGTGGCTTGTGTCCCTCAGAGCTTCGAAGTGGACCCTTGATCAGGTCAAGCCGTCATCATGCAAACGCATCTCTTGGGCGTCCAAACCCCATTTTACCCTTTCAGCCGTTCATGGCGCGATGCTTTCAAGTCCCAGCAAACGATGCCAAATGGCATCGGGCTCGTTCACAAGCGCAGGAGACGAGAGCGGGCAACGGTAGGCCACGATCTGATCGGGTCGCACGATGACCCAGTGGGCTTGGTACAAGTCTTGGATTTCCAAGAGATCGTCTGGCGCTGGGCTCAAACACTTTAAGTCTAGGCCAGCATGGCTCGCAGCGTCTTGCAGGGTATGCTCGACATCGGGGTGTCCCGTTAAATTGAGCAGCGTCCAGTTGCGGCCGAAGTGGTCATAAAGCGAGCTGCCGTCCTCAAGCCATGCATGGGGCGGTCTGCCCCCGGGTGTGGCCGTTGGGATGTAGTTGTTGGCCTCATCGCTGGGCGCTGTGCTGCCGTCGCCCACGATGATGGGCGAGCCGTCATAGCGCCCACCAAAGGTGACGCCAGGGATGTTGAATTCTTTTCTCACATGCGCGTTGAAGTGAATGCTCGCCAGTTCCCGCTCGGCTTGACCCGCAGGGCTGTCGGACTCGATGGCCTCAGTCACGGGGTAGAGCCCGACCGAATCGGCAAACTCTCGGGCGTAGCTTGTGTTGCGCAGGGCCAAGGGGCGGCGCTCGAGCTCATACGTTTGAAGGACAGGCGCGTGGGCAGGATTTGCAATGGCGGCGGCCAATTTCCAGCCAAGGTTGACCGCGTCTTCAATGGCGGTGTTGTAGCCCAAGCCACCGGTGGGGGTGAACAAATGGGCCGCATCTCCCATGAGGAACACGCGCCCGCGCTGAAATTTCTCGGCCACCAAGGAGTGGCCAGCGGTCCAGGTCTGAAGCGACAAAATTTCAAAATCGACCTCGCAGCCCATGAATTCAAGCAGCAACTGGCGGGCCTCTGTTTCACCCCAGTGTTCGGGATTCTCTCCCTCGGCGACAGCACTGTGAAAGGCAAATTGTTCAAGCCCATCGACTGCGGCCAAAAAGCCGCGCCGCTTGGGGTTGACCGTCACGTACATCCAGGCTCTTGGGTGCGGGACGTGTTGGTATAGGCTCTTGGAGCGCATATAGACGGCAAACATTTGGCCACCCATATAGCTTCTCTTGACGCCGGTCTCTCCCGTGTAAGACAGTCCCAATGCGTGGCGCACCGTGCTTTTGGGGCCGTCCCCTGCCACCAAGTATTTCACCTTGACGGTTTGAATGTCTGCGGGGCGATCAAGGGCGCAAAAATGCGCAACCACGCAGTCTGCCTGATCCTCAAAATCAAGCAAGCGGTGTGCATAGCGAATATCGTTGCAAGCATAACGTTGAGCGTGATCTTTGAGCACGGTTTCGACAAACTTTTGCGACACGCGGTGGGGCAACTCGGCCGCACTCCAAGATCCCTTCATGGTTTTGATTCTCTCCACCGCCTCGTGGGCGGTGGGCAAGGATAAGCGCGCGAGCTCAAAGCCGTTGAGTCGGGTGAAATAAGCGATATCGGTGGGGTGGTCACCCGGCAGGCCAAGCGCACGAATTTCGTGCGCAAACCCCAAGCGGCGGTAATGCTCCATGGTTCTCGCCTGGGTGGCATTGGCCTGGGGGTTGAAGGCGGTCGAGGGCTTGGCGTCCAAGAGCAAACACCGCACGCCGCGTTGTCCGAGTTCATTGGCCAGCATCAAGCCACTGGGCCCACCGCCCACAATCAATACATCGAAATCGGTCATGTCAGGATCATCCTCAGGTTTGCCGCCATTGTCCTTCAATTCACGCGTTCGCATGGCAAACAAGTCAGATTTAAGCGCTCGAGTGGGTGTTTTACAGGAGCAGTGGGGACACTAAAAAGAGATAAGATTGTGTCCATTCGGTGTTGGAAAGAGACGTATTGATCGTCCTGTCCAAAACCGCGCACCCATTTTTTAAACTCACAGGACACTTCTGATATGGACTCTACACTCGTGCACCAATTGCGCATTCGTCAACTGGTTGAGAGCTGGGCTGTTTGGCGCGATGCGGGCGACTGGGAACGCTTCAAAACCGTTTGGCACGACGATGGGGTGATGATGGCCACTTGGTTTCAAGGGCCCTTTGAGGAATTCATCAAGGTCACCATTGAGGGCTGGAACAAAGGGGTCAGCATTTTGCATTTCTTGGGGGGGTCCTCTATCGATGTTCAAGGAACACGTGCCATTGCCCAAACGAAGATGACGATTTCGCAGCGCGGTCAAGTTCAAGATGTCCTTTGCGACGTGGTCTGCACCGGGCGGTTTTATGACTTCTTTGAAGAGCGCGCCGGAGTCTGGGGCTTGGTGCACCGTCAACCCATTTACGAAAAAGACCGCATTGACCCGGTCGACCCCAACGCAAAGTTGGTGCTTGATCAAGCCGCGTTGGCGGCATTTCCCGAAGGCTATCGCCACTTGGCCTATATCCAAACCCGCATCGGCTACAACGTCAAGATGGACATGCCCATGCTCAAAGGCGAAAAAGTTCAGGCCCTGTATGCCCATGGCGAGCAGTGGTTGAGCGGTGGCGCTTTGGTGCGTTGATCTCGCCCGAGTTGGGGGAATGTTCATTACACTTGGGTTAAAAGTCAGAAACTTTGAACATGGAGTGCTCTCCAGGAGAATTGAACCATGCTAAGACGAGAAACCTTAAAACACTTGGGGCTGGGCGGCGCAGCACTGGCGCTAGAGGGTCAAGCGCTCACGGCCTTTTCACAAAGTGCCGAAACTTTCCCGAGTCGAAGCATCAAAGTGGTGGTGCCCCAGCCGGCTGGCGGGGGATTTGACTTTGTCGCACGGGTCTTGGCCGACAAAATGACCCAAGGCGTGGCTGCTGGCGTGATCGTGGAAAACCGCACCGGCTCGGGCACGTTGGTGGGAACAGATTTTGTCGCCAAAGCTCCAGCCGATGGCTACACCTTGCTCCTGGGCTCGGTGTCGAATATGGTGCTCAATGCGGGGCTTTATAAAAACTTGTCCTACGACCCGGTGAAAGACTTTGAGCCTTTGGGACTGGCGGTGGGTTACAGCTACACCTTGGTGTCTCGCTTGGACGCCAAACTCAAAACACTCAAAGACTGGTTGGATTACGCGAAGGCACACCCCGGCCAAGTGACCTATGCGTCGGCCGGTAACGGCACCGGCCAGCATGTGATTGCTGCGGCCCTTGCCCATGTGGCCGGGGTGGACCTCATCCATGTGCCTTACCGCGGTGCGCAGGCGGCCTACACCGATTTGATCGGGGGTCGGGTGGATTTGTTTTTTGATTTATCGTCCACGGCTCGTGTCCATGTGGACGCGCTTCACTTGCAGGCCTTGGCGGTGTCGGGTGCACAGCGACTGCCCATCCACCCTCAAGTGCCCACCCTCTTGGAGAGTGGCATCGAGAGCTTGGAGCTCGAGTCCTGGTTTGGACTCTTTGCGAGCTCCAAAACTCCGAGCAAAGAAATGGCTTATTTGACCGCCTTGGTCAAAGAGGCCATGCTGGCACCTGAGACCAGAGCGAGATTTGAAAAACAAGGCGGGCGTTTGCTCGCTTGGGCTCCCCAAGAGAGCCGTCAAGCGCTCAAAAAAGATTTGGCGCGTTGGGTGCCCTTGATCCATTTGCTAGGGATTCAGCCCGAGTGAGCTTGGGGTCTGGGCTTGGCATGAGAAGCGCCAACCCGTCCAATTATCAAAAAAACTCATTAGAATGAAAGACCTTTTGCCATGATCAAACACATCGTGATGTGGCGCGTGCGCGGAGACACCGACATCGATAAGCGGGCCAATATTGAGCGCGTGTGCTCAGGCTTTAACGCTTTGAAGGGCCATATCCCTGGCATGCTGCACCTCGAGCTCGGTGTGGATGTGAGTGGCATTGACTATGCGTGCGATGTGGTGCTCTACACCGAATTTGAGACAGCAAAGGATTTGGAGGCTTATGCCAGTCACCCCTTGCATGAGCAATTGAAGAAAGAACTCGATGGCGTGCGAAGCGCACGCCATCAAGTGGATTATGTTGTGAACTAAATCAAAGGATACAGAAAATGACGATCGACAAAGCAGCCATGCAAGCACTTTTCCATGACGCCAGAACGGCCAATGGATTTTTGGACAAACCAGTGGCCAGCCACTTGCTCCACGATATTTATGAGTTGGCCAAAATGGGCGCCACCTCCATGAACACGCAACCCACCCGCTATGTCTTCTTGACCCATGAAGCGGCCAAGGCACGCTTGTATCCCGCCTTGAGCCCAGGCAATGTGGACAAAACCAAATCCGCTCCGGTATGTGTGATTGTGGCCACCGACACCCATTTCTACGAGCACTTGCCCCAGTGTTTCCCCAACAAGCCCGATGCCAAACAGATGTTTGAAGGCAATGCCGGTTTGGCGGGCGGCACAGCCAGTCGCAACGGCACCTTGGGCGGCGCTTATTTCATGATGGCCGCTCGGGCCTATGGGCTCGATTGCGGCCCCATGAGCGGCTTTGATGCGGCCAAGGTCAACCAAGAGTTTTTCCCAGACGGGCGTTTTACCGCGAATTTCTTGGTGAATTTGGGCTACGGCGACAACACCAAACTCTTCCCTCGCAACCCCAGGTTGAGTTTCGAGCAAGCCTGCCAGGTCCTCTAACTTGTTCGATTGGCCCGCGATGGACCCCCTGTTTTACGGGGTGGCCATCCCAGCCGTGCTTTTGCTGGGACTGAGCAAAAGCGGCTTTGCGTCGGGCTTTGGCTCGATGGCGGTGCCGTTGATGGCCATGGTGGTGAGTGTGCCGACAGCCGCGGCGATCTTGATGCCCATTTTGCTCGTGCTCGACATCTTGGGCCTGCGCGCCTATCGCAAAGACATCGACATGGCCTTGCTCAAGTGGCTCGTGCCGTGCTCTTTGGTGGGGGTGTTTTTGGGGTACTTGTCGTTCAAGTCGCTCGACACCAAAACCGTCTCGGCCATCGTGGGCGCGAGCACCCTTTTGTTTTTGGCGCAACGCATTTTTTTGCCCTCGGTGAAGCTCTTTAGCCAACCCACGCGTCCCACGGGTGTTGTTCTCTCCATTGCTTCGGGTTTTACCTCCTTCATGGCGCATGCGGGAGCACCCCCCATCAATGCCTATTTGCTCGGTTTGAACTTGCCGCCACTGCGGTTTGCATCGACTTTGGCGGTTTTGTTTTTTTGGGTCAATTTGGTCAAATGGGTCCCGTATGCGGGTCTGGGTCTCTTGCACACGGGCAATATGCTCACAGCCCTCACCTTGATGCCCTTCGCGCCCATAGGGGTGTATGTGGGGGTTTACCTGACTCGGCGCATGCGGCCCACAGTCTTTTATCGACTGGTCCACGGCGCCATGCTTTTGACGGGCTGCAAATTGCTCTGGGATGGTTTGTTTTGAGGGCTTTGTTGCGGATGACTTGAGCGCTTTTACTGGGCAGACGACATGAGAATTTTTAAAACCTTGGACGACCTCGCTTCTTGTGTGGGGCAGGAAGTGGGCGTGAGCCCTTGGCACACCATCACGCAGTCACAAATTGATGCGTTTGCCCTTGCGACGCTTGATTCTCAATGGATTCATGTGGATGCAGAGCGCGCCAAAGAAGGCCCCTTTGGTTCGACCATTGCCCACGGTTTTTTGACCCTGTCCTTGATGCCTTGGTGCATGGGCCAAGTGGTTCGCCTGGAAGAGGAAACGACCAGCATCAACTACGGACTCAACAAGGTGCGCTTTACCTCGGTGGTGCCCGTCAACGCTCAGCTGCGGGCCCGGTTTGTTCTCTTCGAGGCCCAGGCCTTGGCGCCCATGCAGGGCCATGGGTATGGGTTGACTTGGGATGTGGTGTTTGAGTTGTTGGGTCAAGACAAACCCGCTTGTGTGGCCCAGTGCGTCGTGAGGCATTACACCGTTTAGCCTCCAGGCTTGCAGCACAGCAAGCGTTGAGTTCCTTGGCCGTGGTCAAACAAAGCCGATTTGTCGCCAGGCTTCATAGACCACAATGGCGACGGTGTTGGAGAGGTTCAAGCTGCGCTGAGACTCGCGCATGGTGAGTCTGAGGAGGTGGCTGTGATTAAATTGCACCCTCACCTCTTGGGGCAACCCACTCGTTTCGCTGCCAAAGACAAAATAGTCTCCCGCTTGAAAAGCCACATCGTGCGGGGATTTTTCTCCCTTGGTGGAGAAGGCAAACAGGCGCGAGGGTGGTGCTTGGCTTTGAGTCAGAAAACTCTCCCAATGGGGGTAGCGCTTGACGGTGGCGTACTCATGATAGTCCAGACCCGCGCGGCGCATGGAGCGGTCCTCCATGTCAAAACCCAGCGGTTCGATCAAATGCAATTGCACGCCCGTGTTGGCGCACAAACGGATGATGTTGCCCGTGTTGGGGGGGATTTCAGGTTGGTAGAGGACGACGTTGAACATGGCGTCGTGCATTATCCTCCAGCGCTTTCTTGCAAGGTGTTGCTGGACTGCATTGTTGAATCTATTGTTCAACCCGGGCGAGCGTCTCCATGCAGTACGATGGCGGACTTGGACCCTTGTGTTGCCCCTTGTCTTCATTTGATCCGCCGCTGATACTCATCCCCATGTCCTCAAACCCCAACCCCATGATCGATCCGAAGGCTGCGCGCGCGTGGCTCGAAGGCCATAAGGGTGTGCGGGGGGCTTGGGGTGATTGGGGTGATTGGGGTGATTGGAGCACTTCGGACGCTTCGGGATCCTCAAGAGTTTCACGAGCATTTCGAGCATTGCAAGCCGGCGACGAGAATTGGCTCAGAGACGAGGTGGCCCAAAGACTTTCCGAGCATTTGCAGGTGATTCGACTCAGGCCTGAGTCTTGGTTGCATTGGCGCCCTCAACGCTCAGGCGCCAAGGGTGAAGCGTTGCTTCGTGCGCGTTATCCCCAGGCCCAAGGCTTGGCGTGGACTGGCGTCGATAGGCCCAGCAAAGTGCCGGGTCCTGCCTCGCAAGTGCCCACACGCCTGCCGCCCCCAGAGCAGCACTGGACAGGAAGCACTTGGCAACGGCTCACCGCTTGGGTGGCCGAAATGGTGCAGCCTTCGCAAGGGAGTGAGCTGGCCTTGGCTTGCCAAGTGGTGACAGATGCTGAGCCGTGGCAAACCGATTTGGTGTGGTCAAACTTGACCTTGCACCACGAGAGCGATCCAGGCTTGGTGATGAAGACCTGGCTTGAGCGTTTAAAGCCGGGAGGGGTGGTGCTGTTTTCTTGTTTTGGTCCCGATACCTTGCAAGAGTTGCGTGAACTTTACCAAAAAAAAGGCTGGCCTACCCCCATGCACCCCATGACCGACATGCACGACTGGGGGGATCTTTTGGTGCAGTGTGGATTTTCTGAGCCGGTCATGGACATGGAGCATTTGACCCTGCATTACCGCGAGGTTGACACCTTGATTGCGGAGCTCAGGAGCTTGGGTGCCAATTTGCACCCAGAGAGATTGCCCCATGTGCGCACCCGCTCATGGCTTAGTGAGCTCAAAGAGGCCTTGAGAATGGCAGCCTCACCCGGCGCGAATTTGGGCATCCCCTTGACCTTTGAAGTGATCTATGGCCACGCCTTCAAGCCCAGTCCCATGACACCCCATTTGGCGGTTCAACCCCAGACTGAAATCTCGCTCGACACCATGAGGGCGCAGCTTTTGGCACGCAAAAAAACCTGAATTTCAGGCCCTCATGGCCCCCAATCCCTTCAAGATCTGGGGTAATCCAGTGTGAAATTGTGCAGAGCAACTAAAACCCCCTCAAGGCTTGCTACAATATTGGGATTAACCATGAGAATTGAGACTCTCGGAGAACGCTTGAGTCTGTCATGGGGCCGATTTTTTTTAGGCAATTGAAATGATGAAGATGAAAAATTTAATTCAAAAGCTCAGTTTGGCGATTTTGACGGTGGGCGCAATGTTCAGCTCGGCAGCATGGGCCGTGAACGATTTGGTGGGCGGTCCCGCCAAGTGGGAGTTGAATTTGCAACCTGCGGCCACCAAAATTGCCGAAGAGCAAGCTTGGTTGCATTGGTTCATGCTCATCATTTGTACGGTGATTTTTGTGGCTGTCTTTGGCGTGATGTTTTACTCCATTTTGAAGCACCGTAAATCTGCGGGCTTCAAGGCCTCGACCTTCCACGAGTCGCTCAAGGTGGAGTTGGCCTGGACCATTATTCCTTTCATCATTGTGATTTTGATGGCCTTGCCGGCCACCAAAGCCGTGGTGGCCTCCAAGGACACCTCCAATGCGGACTTGACCATCAAGGCCACCGGTTCACAGTGGAAGTGGACCTATGACTACTTGAAAGGCGAGGGCGAGGGTGTCTCCTTTGTCTCCACCTTGGACACCGCTCAGCGCGAACTCTCCAACTCAGGCGCCAAGGGCGCTTCGGTCGACAATTATTTGCTCTTGGTCGACAATCCCTTGGTGGTGCCGGTGAATAAAAAGGTTCGCATCATCACCACCGCCAGCGATGTGATTCACGCTTTTGCCGTGCCCTCTTTCGGGATCAAGCAAGATGCCATCCCTGGGTTTGTTCGGGACACCTGGTTTAGGGCCGACAAAACGGGTGACTTCTATGGTCAATGCCAAGAGTTGTGCGGCAAAGAGCACGCCTATATGCCCATTCATGTGATCGTGATGAATGACCAAGACTACAGCGCTTGGGTTCAAGCCGAGCAAAAGAAAATGGCAGCCTTGAACGACGACCCCTCCAAGGTTTGGACTTTGGACGAGAGCCTCAAGCGCGGTGAAAAGGTCTATGCCACCAATTGCGTGGCTTGCCACCAACCCAACGGCAAAGGTGGCGGGCCTGTCAAGCCATTGGACGCGGCTGCGGTGGTGCTCAATGCCGACAAAACCAAGCAAATTTCTGTGTTGCTTCATGGTCAAAACAATGGCGCCATGCCCTCTTGGAAGGCCCTGAGCGATACCGACTTGGCCGCTGTGATCACGTTCACGAAAAACAATTGGTCCAACAAAACCGGTCAATTGGTTCAGCCCGCAGATGTTTTGGCCCAGCGCCAGTAATGTGTCCGCACGTAGTATCAAGTTAGAGAAAAGGAATCAACCATGAGCGCAGTTATCCATCCCCATGGCCATGTGGCCGGTGATCACGACGGACACGACGAGCACCACGCGGCCCCAGCGGGTTGGCGCCGTTGGGTCTTTGCCACCAACCACAAAGACATTGGCACGCTTTATTTGTTGTTTGCTTTCACCATGTTCATGGTGGGTGGCGTTTTGGCACTGATGATTCGCGCTGAGTTGTTCCAACCTGGCTTGCAGTTCGTCAACCCTGAGCTCTTTAATCAGCTCACCACCATGCACGGCTTGATCATGGTGTTTGGCGCCATCATGCCCGCCTTTGTGGGCTTTGCCAATTGGATGGTACCCCTGCAAATTGGTGCACCCGATATGGCCTTTGCCCGTATGAACAATTTCAGCTTTTGGCTGCTCATCCCCGCTGCGCTGATGCTGGTCTCAGGCTTTTTCTTGCCTGGTGGAGCACCTTCAGGCGGTTGGACACTGTACGCCCCTTTGACCCTACAGATGGGTCCTTCCATGGACTCCGGTATTTTCGCGCTTCACCTCCTGGGTGCTTCGTCCATCATGGGTTCGATCAACATCATCGTGACCATTTTGAACATGCGAGCGCCTGGCATGACCCTCATGAAAATGCCCATGTTTGTGTGGACTTGGTTGATCACAGCCTATTTGTTGATTGCCGTGATGCCTGTTCTTGCTGGCGCCATTACCATGACGCTCACCGATCGCCATTTTGGCACCACCTTCTTCAACCCCGCTGGTGGTGGAGACCCAGTGATGTTCCAGCACATCTTCTGGTTCTTTGGTCACCCTGAGGTGTACATCATGATTTTGCCAGCCTTTGGCATTGTGAGCCAAATCGTGCCAGCCTTTGCTCGCAAGAAGCTCTTTGGCTACTCCTCCATGGTGTACGCGACGTCGTCCATCGCCATTTTGTCCTTCATCGTTTGGGCCCATCACATGTATGCCACTGGCATGCCTGTGACCGGACAGCTCTTTTTTATGTATGCAACGATGTTGATTTCTGTGCCCACGGGTGTGAAGGTCTTCAACTGGGTGGCCACCATGTGGAGAGGCTCCATGACCTTTGAGACCCCCATGCTGTTTGCGGTGGGTTTCATCTTTGTGTTTACCATGGGTGGATTCACGGGTTTGATCTTGTCCATGGCGCCCATTGATATTCAACTCCAAGACACTTACTATGTGGTGGCCCATTTCCACTATGTTCTCGTGGCGGGTTCGCTCTTTAGTATGTTCGCTGGCTTTTATTATTGGTCGCCCAAATGGACGGGTGTGATGTACAACGAAACACGCGGCAAGATTCATTTTTGGCTCACCATGATTGCCTTCAATGTCACTTTCTTTCCCATGCACTTTTTGGGCTTGGCCGGGATGCCCAGACGCTACGCCGACTATCCCATGCAGTTTGCCGACTTCAATGCCATTGCCAGCGTGGGGGCCTTTGTTTTTGGTTTGACCCAGGTGTATTTCTTCTTCTTCGTCGTTCTTCCTGTCATGCTCGGCCGTGGCGAAAAAGCCCCCCAGCTTCCTTGGGATGGTGCTCAAGGGTTGGAGTGGGAAGTGCCTTCACCTGCCCCGTTCCACACCTTTGAGACTCCTCCCAAATTGAATGCCGACGCCACCAAAGTTTTGGCTTGATGGTCTCTGACCTTGCGATTGAAGCCATGAACGTTGAGCAGAAAAAACAAAACCGTCGTCTGGGCCTGATTTTGGCAACCGTGGCGGTGGCGTTTTTTCTGGGTTTTTTGGCCAAGATGATGCTGCTCGGAGCGTGATGCAAAACTCTCACAACGCCCTCATGCTCAAGAAATTGGGAGTGGTCGCGCTTGCGATGTTTGGCTTTGGCTACGCCTTGGTGCCGATGTACCGGGCCATTTGTGAATTCACCGGCATCAATATTTTGGCCCTGGGAGAGAGTGACACCCCAGCGCGCCAAGAGGCCAAGCGCCGTGTGGGGACCAACTCGCAGATTGATTTCACCCGAACCATCACCGTTGAATTCGACGCCAATGCGCGGGGTCCATGGTCATTCAAGCCAGAAAAGTCGTCGGTTTCGGTTCACCCTGGTGAGATGACCACGATCATGTATGAGTTCCAGAATGTACAAAACCGGGTGATGTCTGCCCAGGCCATTCCGAGTTACGCCCCCAAACAAGCAGAGGCGCACTTCAATAAGCTCGAGTGTTTTTGTTTCAATCAATACACATTGGCACCTGGCGAGAAAAAATCGTGGCCAGTGGTGTTTGTCATTGATGACAAGATCTCCAAAGATGTGAACACCATCACCTTGTCCTACACTTTCTTTGAAGTGGGTGGTAAAACACCACCTGCACCCGTGTCTTGGTTGAGCATGCCGATCACGGCCCCACTGAGCGCGCGAGCATGAGCGTGTTCAGTCGCCTCTCCAACAGCACCTTGTGGCGCACGGTGGTGGCGGTCTCTTGGTCATTCATTGGGCTTAGAAAAAACAGCGAATTTGAAAAAGATATGGTGCGCATCACACCTCTGCACATTTTGGTGGTGGGTGTAATCGCAGCGTTCATGTTTGTCATCGCATTGATCGTGTTGGTCAATGTGGTGGTTGCGAAATGAAGTAAAGGAGTTCAGTGATGAGTAATATGTCTGCCCAAGGTCCAGTGCCTTATTATTTTGTGCCCGAGCCTTCTCGGCATCCGGCCATGGCCTCTTTGGGCCTGTTCTTTGTGGTCCTCGGAGCATCCCAGTGGATCAATGGCGCCGATTGGGGTCGTTACAGTTTGATCCTAGGCCTGGTCACCTGGCTTTTTGTGCTGTACCAGTGGTTTGGTCAAGCAGTCCAAGAAAGCGAGACTGGACGCTATGGCTATAAAGTGGATTTGTCGTTTCGCTGGAGCATGAGTTGGTTCATTTTCTCTGAAGTGATGTTCTTTGGCGCGTTTTTCTCTGCCCTTTGGTGGGCACGGGTGCACTCGGTCCCGGCCTTGGGCAATGTTGAAAATGCAGTGCTATGGCCGGACTTCAAAGCCGTCTGGCCCACCTTGCAAGCGGGTGCGACCACTTCACCGACGGGCACCATTGAGCCCTTTGGCACCATGACTCCATTTTGGTTGCCCACCGTTAACACCGCTTTGTTGTTGTCTTCAGGGGTCACCTTGACCATTGCTCACCATGCTTTGATTGCCAATGAGCGCGCCAAGACCTTGATTTTCATGTACTTCACGGTGGCTTTGGGCATCACCTTCTTGGGGGTTCAAGGTTTTGAATACCACCACGCTTACACCGAGATGAATTTGAAATTGAGCTCAGGCATTTACGGCTCGACCTTTTTCATGTTGACTGGCTTTCACGGCTTTCACGTCTTCATGGGCATGTTGATGTTGGTCATCATGACTCGACGCATCCAAAAGGGCCATTTCACCCCAGCCAAGCACTTTGGTTTTGAAGGGGCGGCTTGGTATTGGCACTTCGTGGACGTGGTGTGGTTGGGACTTTATATCCTGGTGTATTGGATGTGAGTTTGGGTGGGCTGACTTGAAGCCCGCTTTACAAGGGCTTGAAGCTCGAGTTTTTGCAAGTGTTGCCGTGTTCTTGATGGAGTGCGGCAACACTTTTTATTTGGGGGCATGACGTGAGTGTGCTCTCCTTGAGCTTGTGTGCCCAATGGGTGGGCTCATCTGGGCCGTTCAAGGCGCTCACTGACCGGGCTTGATCCCCGTGGGTTCAATCCAGCCCATTTTCCAGCTGATCAAGATGCAGACAAAGAGCAAGACCGACAGCCCCACGCGGGCGGCCAAGGCCCAGGCCATGTTGCTTGACCTCTTGGCGTTGTCTTGATCGAGGCCTTGGGGCGTTTCAGGGCTCGAGTCTTTGTCGCGTTTGCCCTTGAGCATGAAGAGCATGGCGCCCCCGAGGCTGAGCAAAATGAGCGCGAATGCAATGGATACAAAATAAGTCATGATGGGGATTATCGCGTGAAAACACTGGAAAGATCATTTTTTGAGCGTCACCCCTGGACTTTGAAGGCCTTGGTCTGGGGAGCGTGCGCCTTCACCATGGCGACGACCTTTTCACTCGGGCAGTGGCAGTGGTCGAGAGCCGAGCAAAAATGGGCCTTGCAAGAACAAATGGCCAAGGCCAGTGCCTTGGCACCGCTGTCACAAGAGGCCTATTTGGGACTGGTCGACCCAGTCGATGCACTTCATCGCCGTGTGGTCTTGAAGGGGCATTGGTTGGCAAAGGACACCCTCTACCTCGATAATAGGCCCTATGCAGGACGCGCGGGCTTTTGGGTGTTGACGCCTCTGGTCTTGAGTCCCAATAGAGCTTTGCTGGTGCAGCGGGGTTGGGTGCCACGGGACGTGAGCGACCCGCTCAGACTCCAAGACGTTGCAACGCCAGAAGGGGAAGTGGAGATGCTCGCCGAGGTGAGTGCGGGTCCTTCCAAGATGTTTGAGCTCTCGTCTTCGAAGCCCCACGGGGGCGAGAGTGAAGCACCTTTATCTCGCGTGCGCTCCAATGTGGATTTGAAGGCCTTGGCCACAGAGTTGTCTTTGCCCCTGTTGGGGCATGTGATTGAGCTTGATGCAAGCGCGCCCGATTTGATCCGAGACTGGCCCGTGGTGGCCGACACGGCGTCGCGCAATGTGGGGTATGCATTTCAGTGGTATGCGCTTTGTGCGCTTGCTTTTTTTCTTTGTGTTTGGTACCAAATTATTCAGCCCAGCCGACATGCAAAACGACTCCCATCAGACCAGTGACCCAGCATCCAGTTCAAGCTTGAGTGACACACCGCTCGTGCTCAGTGTGCATGAGTTGCCCCATTTGTCGCAAGAGACCCCAATGAGTGGGCCGCACCCCACTGCACGACGCTCGAACTGGGTGCTTTGGCTCATGTTTGCCCTGTGCGCCTCGCCGGTGATTGCGTCTTATGTCACTTATTATTTCATTCGGCCCCAGGCCCAAAATGTGCACGGTGAGCTGATCAGCCCGAGCGTGGCCATCCCCAGTGTTCAGGCGCAAGACGAGTTCTCCAAGCCCTATCCTTTGAACTCGCTCAAAGGCCAGTGGTTGCTGATGAGTGTCGCCCCAATAGCGTGTGAGAGTGGGTGTCAGCAGCATTTGTATTTGCAGCGCCAACTCATCTCCAGTCTGGGTGCTGAGAGCGACCGCGTCGATTGGGTGTGGCTCGCCCATGGCTCAGGGGACCTTCCACCCCAAGTGCGTCCGGGGCTCAAAGAGGCGAGGGTGGTGCGCATGGACGTCAAGGCCATTGAGGATTGGCTCAAGCCTGGAGAGGGACACGCTTTGGAAGACTATTTTTATCTGGTTGACCCCCAAGGCGAGTGGATGGAGCGGTTTTTGATTGGCAAGGACGCCACGCAACTGGGCAATATCAAAAAAGATCTCGAGCGTTTGCTCAAAGCGTCGGCCTCTTGGGACCGAGCCGGAAGGTAAACCATGATCAGCCACAGTGCCTTGGATTTGAAGCCACTGCTGCCCTTGCTGTTGACGGGGTTGAGTTTAGGTGCCGGTGTGCTCGCCTTGGCTTGGCTCAAAATGGAGAGTCGCTACAGTTTGCGTGAACGCCTGGGTGTGGTGAGTGCGGTGACTTTGTTTTTGTGCTTTGATTTGATTTTGTTTGGGTCTTATACCCGCTTGAGCGATTCGGGCTTGGGATGTCCGGACTGGCCGGGTTGCTACGGCCAAGTGTCGCCTGTGGGGGCGGGTGCTTCCATAGCGCAGGCCACACAACTCATGCCCACAGGTCCGGTGACGCTCAAGAAAGCGTGGATTGAGATGATTCACCGCTACGCGGCCATGACCATGGGTTTGCTGATTTTGCTCATGTGTCTGGTGAGTTGGTGGGAGGTTTACCGCACTCGCTCGAGCCAGACTACAAAAGCCCAACCCTTGGAGCCTTCACCTTCACCTTGGGCTTTGTCCACTGCTTGGTGGTGCAGCATCACACTGTGTTGGGTGATGGTTCAAGGCCTCTTTGGTGCGCTCACGGTGAGCTCGCGCCTTTTCCCCGCCATTGTGAGCTTGCATTTGCTGGGCGGCATGGTGCTGCTCACACTCCTGTGTATCCATACCTACCAGCTGCAGGGCTACTCACGACAAGGCTGGCTATCGCGTTTGGGCTTGCTGCAAAGCGCCGCCAGCCCCGAGCACCCTGCCCGCGCACGGCCAAGGGGTGTGCTCGGTTTTGGTCTGGTGCTCATGGCGCTGCAAATGGCGCTTGGTGCCTGGGTCTCGACCAATTATGCGGTGCTCGCTTGCCAGACGTTTCCCCTGTGCCAAGGTCAGTGGTGGCCCGAGATGAACTGGGCCCAAGGCTTTGAGATTTGGCGCCCCTTGGGCCTCACGAGGGGGGGTGGCGCGATTGATTTTTCGGCGCTCACCGCCATCCATGTGGCGCATCGCTTGGGGGCGGTGTGTGTGCTGTTGGGCATGTCTTGGGTCGCTTGGCGACTGAGTCTTCAAGGTCGCCTGGCCTTGGCGCGCTTGTTGTTGCTGCTTTTGGCGCTTCAGATTCTGAGTGGCGTCTCCAATGTGGTGTTAGAGTGGCCTCTTTTGGCCGCGCTCTTGCACGTTGGGGGTGCAGCAGCCTTGGTGCTGTGCTTGACTTGGGGTTGGCTGCTGGCCCCAAGGCGCACGATGCCTGTGTATTGAGTCCTTTTTTGATCCCTACTCTCCTCTATCGCCAAGAACCATGAGCTTGATTGCAACCGAAATTTTGCCGCGCTGGCGACAATTCAATTCCCTCACCAAGCCGCGGGTGATTCAGCTCATCGTTTTTTGTGCGCTCATTGGCATGGTGCTGGCGGTCCCGGGTGTGCCGAGTTGGGATCAAGTGGCCCTGGCCGCTTGGGGGTGTTTGGGCATTTGGTTGGTGTCGGGCGCTGCGGCGGTGTTCAATTGTTTGGTTGAAAAAACCATTGATGCCAAAATGAAGCGCACGTCTTGGCGTCCCACCGCAAGGGGGGAGCTCTCGGACGGGGAGGCCTTGATTTTCTCTGTCGCGCTTTGTGTTTTGGGCTCCGTGGTCCTTTACGTGAAGGTCAATCCTTTGACCATGTGGCTCACCTTTGCCACCTTTGTAGGCTATGCCGTTGTCTACACCGTGATTTTGAAACCCCTCACCCCGCAAAACATCGTGATTGGCGGGGCCTCAGGCGCCATGCCGCCGCTTTTGGGCTGGGCCGCGATGCGTGGGGACGTGGGAGCCGAGGCCTATATCTTGTTCTTGATCATTTTTCTTTGGACGCCGCCGCATTTTTGGGCCCTGGCCTTGTACCGGGTGGAGGACTACAGAAAATCGGGTTTGCCCATGCTGCCTGTGACCCACGGCAATGAGTTCACGCGTCTGCAAATTTTGCTCTACACGTTTATTCTGCTCGCCGCGTGTTTGCTGCCCTTCATGTACCAGATGAGTGGGTGGCTTTATTTGGTGAGTGCCTTGGTGTTGAGTGTCATGTTTTGTGGCTATGCGTGGAAGTTGTGGCTTCACTACTCTGATGATTTGGCCAAAAAGACCTTTCGCTTTTCATTGATTCATTTGAGCTTGCTTTTTTTGGCGATTTTGGTCGATCACTATGTCAAGGATTGGCTCTAAAGGTGAGGCCCACGGGGTCTTGGTTTGTTCAAACGAAGGATAGGATTGCCACATGAAAAACACATTCAACCTACGCCGGCTCAACGCGTCAGGGGGGGGCCAAGGAATTGTTCGCCTTTTTGTGGTGTTGGCCTTGTGGGTGACGGGTTTGTCCATGGTGGCCTGCTCAGAAAAACCGATGAGCTTCAACGCCATTGACATCACCGGTGCCGATTACGCCAAGAATTTAACTTGGACTGACGCCAAATCTCAGGCACACCAACTCTCGGACTTTAAAGACCAAGTGACTTTGGTCTTCTTTGGCTACACCCAGTGCCCTGATGTGTGCCCGACCTCCATGGCCGACATGTTGGCCATCAAGGCGAGTCTGGGCGACTTGGGGTCCAAGGTGCAGGTGATTTTTGTCAGCATCGACCCCGAGCGCGATACCCCTCAAGTGCTCGACGCTTATGTGGCCAATTTTGGCGCAGACTTTTGGGGGGTGAGCCCCAAGCTGGGCGAGCTCAAAGCTTTGGCCAAAGACTTTCATGTTTTTTATCAAAAGGTCGATGGCCCCACACCGACGAGCTACACCATGGAGCACACCGCCGGGTTTTACATCTACGACAAGAAAAGTCAGTTGAGGCTTTTCGCGCGCTTTGGCTCATCCCAAGAGGCGATGATGAACGACATCAAGGCTTTGCTCCATCAAAATGGATAGAGGCGTCGATTGCAGGGTGTCTCACAGCCCGCATGCTGGCACAGTTCAGAGCTTGTCTTTGAGTCCAGCCGATTTTACCAACGATTTCCACAGGTGGATCTCTTGAGCGAGTTGGAGTTGAAACTCCTGGGCGGTGCCCGAATCAACACTGGCGCCTTCACCCACGAGACGCCCGTGCAATGGCTCCTGAGCCGACGCGGTGTTGATGGCGGTGTTGAGCTTGTCAAGAGCGGCCGCGGGCGTTCCTTTGGGCGCCAACCCCCCCCCACCACGTCGACAAATCCAAGTCCTTGATGCCGGCCTCAAGGCTCGTGGGCGTGTTGGGAAAAAGCGCCAAGCGCTTGGCGCCTGGCGCCTGTGACCGCAATGAGCTCGACACTGTTTTGCCGGATATAGGTTAACTTGATCAAACAAGAAGAGTTCTTGTGTGACGCTTGTGACTATGCAGAAAATGCCGATTTGGTCGGCGCGATCAATATTTTAGAGCGCGGGCAGCACTTCTTAGCTTGTGGAGAGGAAGGCTCTGGCCGGGGTCGTAAGACCACGACGAAACCAGCCTCAATGAAGCATGAACCCACTGAAGTGACTGCGCATGAAGTTTCTCATGCGTGGCACCGTAGGAATCCCGGTTTCTTCAGGGCCGGGAGGATGTCAAGCAAACTCGAGTAGGGCGGTTTTCATCTTTTTCATGGCCGAGGCTTCAATTTGGCGAATGCGCTCTGCGCTCACGCCAAACTCATCGGCCAAGTCGTGCAGGGTCATGCCGCCGCTGCCGTCGTCCTTGACGTTGAGCCAACGCTCTTGCACGATGCGCCTTGAACGCTCATCCAGACTATTGAGTGCCAGGCTCAAGCCATCGGTGGCCAGGACATCGCGCTGATGAGATTCCATCACGGCGGTGGGTTCGTGGTTGGTGTCGGTGAGGTAGGCAATCGGGCCAAAGCTCTCTTCACCGTCATCATTGGGAGCGGGGTCCAAGATCACGTCCGCACCGGACATGCGCATCTCCATCTCGATGACTTCTTCGCGCTTGACGTTGAGGTCTTTGGCGACTTGATCGATTTGTGACTCAGACAAATTGCTGCGATGCGCATTGTTGTCATCGGTCTCGGCTTTGAAGCCTTGTTTTTTGGAGCGCAAGTTAAAAAAGAGTTTGCGCTGCGACTTGGTGGTGGCGAGTTTGACCATTCTCCAGTTGCGCAAGATGTACTCATGGATCTCGGCCTTGATCCAGTGCATGGCGTAAGACACCAAGCGCACGCCTTGGGCGGGGTCAAATCGTTTGACGGCCTTCATGAGACCTACATTGCCTTCTTGAATCAAATCGGCATGGGGCAGTCCATAACCCAGGTACTGGCGCGACACACTCACCACGAGCCTCAAGTGAGACATGATGAGCTTACCGGCCGCATCCAGATCGTTGTCGTTTTTAAGTCGGCGGGCAAAGTCTTGCTCTTGCTCTAATGTGAGCATGGGCATTTTGTTCACGGCAGAAATATAGGCGTCCAAATGCCCCAGGGGAGGTATCAACCCCCAGGTGTTGGCCGGTGCCGCGAATTGTGTATTGACAGTGGCTAAAGCAGTCATGGTGCGAGTCCTTTCATGCAGAAATCTAATTTTAGCACTCGGCTCTTTCGAGTGCTAGTAGTCCCGGGTCTTGCAGGGGAAATGTTTGCGGTGCATCAAGGCCCCTCAAAAACTTCCTATATGAATATTTTAAGGCAAAACCCCGAATTTCAACAAGGGGTTTTAAAACTATTTTTTAGCGGTCTGTTTCAGGCCGGCACGCTCAGTTTTAAAAGGGCGCCTAAATCGCCAGAAGCCAGGCTCCAGCAGGCTTTGATCAACGCCGCGGTCTGGGCTTGACCGAGGACGGCATCGCTCAAATCGTGGAATTTCTTCTCCAGCATGGCGTCCGTCATCGGGTTTTCTAGTGAGCCGATCGCGTGCTCAACCCGGATGTGGATCTGCTCACCAGAATGTAAGTGAGCAGTCACATCGGCTGATGCCTCGGCGATGCTGTCGTCCACAATGGCCACGATTTTGCGTCTGAGGGTTTGCAGGTCGTCACGGGTGACGATGTCGTCGGCATACTCCTCTTCGCCAGCACGGCCAAAGATCAAGCCCGCGCAGCAGCCGTGGTAGACGCTGAATTTGCCTTGAAGGCCATCTTGGGGTTCTTTTTTACCGGTGAGTTCAAGCACCAAGGAGTGCACCCTGAGTTCTAAGCGATCGATGTCCTCGGGTTTCACGCCACGCTCTCTGAGTTGCACACAAGCGTCGATGCTCGGGTGAATCACGATCCCGCAGGCAAATGGCTTGAAGGTGTTGAGGCTGATTTCAAACGACTGTCCGAGATTGTGGTCAATCTCGCTCCAGTCGTATTTCGTCGAAAACACTTGAATCAAGCCCCGCGGGGCTTCCAAGGCCTTGGGGCTGGCGGTAAAGCCTTTGGAGGCCAAGAGGGCCGACATGAGGCCCGCGCGCGCCGCACCTCCGGGGTGAAACGGCTTGGTCATGGTGCCAAATTGCTCCCTGAGCCCAATGGGCTGTGAGGCCGCAATGCCAAGCGCCATTTGGGTGGCCCGGGTATCGAGCTTCAAAAGCCTGGCGCAGGCCGCGGCGGCGCCCAGCATGCCGGTGGTGCCGGTGATGTGCCAGCCCCGGTCATAGTGATCAGGATAGACACAGTTGCCCACCCGGCAAGACACATCAACGCCCAGCACCAAGGCGTCCATGAGATCGCGGCCACTCGAGCCCAAGTGCTCGCCCAATGCCATGGCGGCAGAGGCCACGGGGCCAGCGGGGTGAATGATGGTCTTCAAATGGGTGTCATCAAAATCAAAGGTGTGGGAAGAGATGCCATTGATCAAGGCGGCCGAGGCCATGTCAACCCGCGCCTTCATGCCTGCCACCACCGCTTGGGGGGCGGGCTCGAGCATCTGCACAGCAGCGAGGGCCGCCTGGGTGGACTCGTGGTGTGCAGCGCCAACAGCGCAACCGAGCCAATTCAAAAAGGTGCGGTGGGCATCGTGCTCGACCGCATCGCTCCAACCCTGGGAGGGGTGGGTGGCGACGAATTCGGCCAAGGTATGGGTAACGGCGGGGGCGTGCTGGTCGGCGGTGACTTGGGTATTGAGGGCCATGGTGTCGGGGTCAAGGTGAAGGGATTAAAGGACAGGCGAAAGGGCAAGAAAAAAGGTAAAGAAAAAAGATCAAGGGAGATGAGAGGGAAAAACAGACATGTGATGAGGTCAAAATAGGCCCCATCAAGGTTGGAGATCCAGCTTCGGGATCCAGCATCGGGATCAAGCCTTGAGAAAGAAGCCTCGCGCTTGAGCTCAGGCGTCGAGCTCAATGTGCTGCTCTTTGGCCAACTGCGTCCATCTCTCCAAGTCGTGTTTGATGAACTGGGCAAATTGCTCCGGACTCATGGGCATGGGCTCTACCGCTTCGACCGAGAGTTTTTCTCTGAACTCGGCGACTTTGAGCACGCTGTTCAAACTTTCGTTGAGGGTTTTGATGATGGCGCTGGGCATGCCCGCAGGCCCGACCACCCCGTACCACTGCAAGGCATCAAAGCCTTTGAGTCCGAGTTCTTCCAAAGTGGGGACGTCTTTGAGTTGCGGGTGACGGCTGTAGCCTGTCACCGCCAAGGGTCGCACCCGGGAGGAGTGAATGTGGGGCAAGGCCGCGGCCAGGCCTGGGAACATGGCCTGGGTTTGGTTGGCAATGAGGTCGGTGAATGCCGGGGCAATGCCCTTGTAGGGGATGTGCACCATGGCGGTTTCGGTTTGCTTTTTGAACAGCTCCATGGTCAAGTGCGTCAAAGAGCCTTGCCCTGAGGAGCCATAGCTCACCTGGGCTGACTTGGTTTTGAGATAAGCCAAAAATTCCTTGAAGGTTTGGACGGGCAAGAGTGAGCTCACCACCAAGACATTGGGTGTGCCCCCGATCATGCCAATTGGGCTGAAGTCCTTGATGGGGTCATAGGTCAAGTTTTTGCGAGTCGCGGGCGATGTCCCCAGAGTCGCCACATAGCCTTGCATGAGGGTGTAGCCGTCGGGAGCGGAGCGGGCCGTGTTTTGGCAAGCGATCACGCCCCCACCCCCGCTTTGATTGTCAACCACAATGGTTTGTCCCAGCACCTTACCCCAGCGCTCACAAACGGTGCGACCAATCATGTCGCTCCCCCCGCCAGCAGACACGGGCACAATGTATTTGATGGGCTTGCTCGGATAGGCGGCTTGTGCATTCGCACCCTCTCCCAGGGCCAGTCCCAAGGGCAATGCCGACAAAGATTTGATGAGGTCGCGTCGATTGGTCATGGCGGTGGCATTCCTTGGAGGGGGGTTAAAACGTTGATCAGCATCCACTTGCGCAGGCCTGGATTGGGATAGGCGAGCTCGGGGGGGCCGATCAATTCAAAACAAGAGAGGTTGAGCCTGTGGCTTGTGATCAGGATATTTTAAGTCGATATAGGTTTGAATGGGTTTGACTGGGCTGGATTGAACTGGATTGGGGGCAGATGTGCCCACCCAAGGCCCTTGGACTCGAGCTTTCAGTCACTGGGATGGGTTTTGGTCGCTGGTTTTTTCAGTCGAGCAAAGCCTTGGCAAACTCTAGGGCGTTGAAGGGTTGCAGGTCTTCCAAGCGCTCACCCACACCAATGAAGTAGACCGGTACCCCTAGGCCTGTGCGCTCGAGTCGATCTTTAGACCACATGGCAATGCTTGCCAAAATCCCACCCTTGGCCGTGCCGTCGAGCTTGGTGATGATGAGGCCCGTGAGTCCAAGCGCTTGGTCAAATGCCTTGACTTGGTGCAAGGCGTTTTGGCCGGTGTTGCCATCAATCACCAAGATGATTTCGTGCGGGGCCTCAGCCAGGGCTTTTTGAATCACGCGTTTGATTTTTTCAAGCTCTTGCATCAAATGCAGTTGGGTGGGAAGTCTGCCGGCGGTGTCGATCAAAACCACATCCGAGCCTCGGGCAATGGCTGCACTCACCGCATCAAAGCTCACCGCTGCCGGGTCGGCCCCGTCTTGGGAGATCAGTTGCACCAAATTGCGATCGGCCCAGGCCAACAGTTGCTCCTTGGCCGCGGCGCGAAACGTGTCACCAGCGGCCAGCAACACCTTGGCCCCCGAGTCTTGGAGGTGGTGGGTCAGTTTGCCAATCGAGGTGGTTTTGCCGGCCCCATTCACGCCGGTGAGCATCATGACAAAGGGGTGATGGCGGCTCACGTCGAGGTGCCCCTCCAAGGGTTGGAGCAATTCGCTCAAAACGGTGACGAGCAGGTCTCTGACCTCTGAGCTGCTTTGAACAGGGTTCTTTTTAAGCCGAGCTTGAAGCGTGTCCAAAACATGGGCTGTGGCTTGTGGGCCCGCATCGGACAAGAGCAAGGCCTCCTCGAGCTGTTCAAACAAAGCGTCATCAATGACTTGGCCAGTGAAGACTTGGCGCAATTGCTGCCCGGTTTTTTTTAGCCCCAGCGCAAGTCTCTCGCGCCAGCCCAAAGGCTGAGGGCTGGATTCAGACCATTCAGACCGTTCTGAGCGTTCTGAGCGTTCTGAGCGGGTGGATGGATTGGATGGAACCGGGGGTATTGGTGGTACTGGTGTTACTGCGGTGTTGTCTGTACTGTCGGTTGCTCTGCTCAACGCTGGCGCGTTGCGCTCAGGCTCTGGGCTTGTCGGGGTCGCTGTTTTTTTCTTGAAAAAGTTGAACATCTCGTGTCTTTGTTTCTTTCTTCGCTCTGGCACAGTGGTGTCATGGACTATTTTACGACTGCTCAAGGGCAGTGCCCTTGAAACGCCCAGGCCCGCGACTCAATGCCTCAAGAAGAGTAAACTCAATGTGCTAGCCCGAGGGAGTTGTTTCCTCGAGGTTTAAGCTTTTCATCCTTTTTTTCTTATGAACCGATCTTCTTTAAGGCGCGCTCGGGTGGTGTGCTCCATGGCGGCCTTCTTGGCCATGTTCTGTTGGACCTTTAACGCCTGGTGCCAAGCGCCTCAGACCGAATCCACCCAAGAGGTGGGCCACGGCATTTTGGTAAGCCATCTTGCCAATGGGCTCACGGTCGTTGTCAAACGCTTGCCAAGGGCCCCCACTGCTGTCCACATGCTCTGGGTTCGGGTGGGCTCGATGGACGAAGTCGATGGCTATACCGGTTTGGCCCACATGCTCGAGCACATGATGTTCAAGGGCACGCCAAGCGTGCCCGCGGGTGAGTTCTCAAGAAAAGTCGCGGCCCTTGGGGGCCGAGAAAACGCCTTCACAGACCGAGATTACACCGGGTTTTTTCAGCAAATACCGTCGTCTCGCTTGAGCGACGTGATGAAGCTCGAAGCCGACCGCTTTGCCCACAACACCTGGCCCGATGAGGAGTTCAAAAAGGAGCTTGAAGTGGTCAAAGAAGAGCGGCGCATGAGAACCGATGACCAGCCGCGCTCAGCGCTTTTCGAACAACTCGAGTCCACCCAGTGGCTGGCCTCTCCCTACCGGCGCCCCATCATTGGATGGATGAACGACCTCGACAACATGAAGCCGCAAAACGCCCGTGACTTCTACCAAGCTTGGTACGCGCCCAACAATGCCGTCTTGGTGGTGGTCGGCGACGTCAAACCTGATGAAGTTTTGGCCAACGCGAAAAACGATTACGGCGACCTCCCACCCAAGGAGTTGCCCGTCAGAAAACCTCGCTTGGAGCCTGAGCAAAAGGGCATTCGCCGCGTGAGCTTCAAGGCCCCGGCCAAACAAGCCTATGTCGCACTGTCATGGAAGGTGCCTGGCTTCAAGGGCTTTGCCTCGGGCAGCAACCTCGACGCCGAGAGCGCGCTTGCCTCCAAAGAGGCGCTGGCCTTGACGGTTTTGTCAGCACTCCTGGACGGCTACGAAGGCGCACGACTCGACCGCGCCTTGACCCAAGGCCCCAAGCGGGTGGCCCAAGAGGTTGGAAGCTTCTATGATTTTACCGGTCGTGGCCCCCAAGTTTTTGTGCTCGAAGGCGTGCCCAAAGAAGGCGTGAGCATGGCCCAACTCGAGGAGCAACTCAAGGCCCAACTGCAAAAAGTTGCACGCGAAGGTGTGAACGAGGCAGAACTCAAGCGCGTCAAAGCGCAGTGGCTCGCCAGTGCCGTTTATAAACGGGACTCGCTTTTCAATCAGGCGCAAGAGATCGGGGCGTTTTGGGCCAGGGGCTTGCCTTTGGACACCAATGATTTGCTCATCGACCCACTCTCCCAAGTCACCGCGCAAGAGGTGCAAGCGGTCGCGCAGAAGTATTTCTCTGACGACCAACTGACCGTGGCCTACTTGTGGCCTCAAGCCCTGGACGAGGCAGCGCTCAAGAGACAAGAAAAAGCACAAACCGCCGGAGACTTGCGATGAATACGTTTTCAATCTTCAATTCCACTTCTCTCGTTTGCCGTGCGGCCTTGTCTTTGTGCGGCTTCTTGCCGGCTCTGGGTTTTGCACTGCAGCCCATCGAGCACGTGAGACTCGATGACCGCTTGGAGGTCTACTGGGTGCTGGACCACGCTTTGCCCATGGTGGACATCCAAGTCGACTTTGATGCGGGCTCTAGGTTTGATCCCGCTCGCCTCACAGGTCTGTCGGGGGCCACTGCGCAGATGCTCTCCAAAGGGGTGCGAGGTGAGAGTGCACCGGACAAGGGCCCCGCCAAGGGACAGCGTTGGCAGCCTCTGGATGAAAACGCGTTGGGCCAAGCCTGGGCCGATCTGGGGGCGATTTTTGTGGCCTCCAGCAGCGATGACCGTTTGAGTGTTCGCATGCGCAGCCTGGTCAAGACTGACATTTTGGACAAGGCCGTGGAGCTCGCCTCCAGAGAAATCGGCACCCCCGCGTTTGATGCCACCATCTGGCGGCGCGAGCGTGCCATGAGCGTGTCCTCTATCGAGGAGAGCTTGACCCAACCCGCGCCAGTCGCGGCCAAGCTCTTTCGGGAGAATGTGTTTGGCACCCACCCCTATGGCCAAAGTGTGACCGTGGCCTCGGTCAAAGCCATTGAGACCCAAGACCTGCAGCGTTTTCACCAGCGGTTTTTCACGCCCTGTCGGGCACGCGTGAGCATGGTCGGGGACTTGCAGCGAGCCGACGTTGAACGCATCGCACGCACCCTTCTCAGTCGCTTGCCCAAGGCCCAGAGTTGTGCCGCTTTGGCGCCCTTGCCGACACTGCCCGCGGTCCAAGCCTTGGGCAAGGGCAAAACCGTTGCCTTGGCCTTTGCCGCATCCCAGGCCCATGTGCTCATGGGTCAACCCGGTATTGCCAGGGACGATGCGCGCTATTTCCCGCTCACCGTTGGAAACTATATCTTGGGGGGCGGCGGCTTTGTCTCGCGCTTGACCGACCAGGTTCGCGAAAAAAGGGGCTTGAGTTACAGCGTTTACAGCTACTTTTATCCCGAACTCCAAACGGGACCTTTCACCATTGGGCTGCAAACGCGCAAAGACCAAGCCCACCAGGCCTTGGCCGTGGTGGGTGAGGTGCTGGACGACTTTGTGAGCCATGGGCCCACCCCCGCAGAGCTCCAAGCGGCCAAGGACAATTTGATTGGCGGCTTTGCCCTCAGAATTGACAACAACAAAAAGCTCCTCGACAACGTGGCCAACATCGCCTGGTATGGACTGCCCCTGGATTATTTGCAAACTTGGACCCAAGCGGTGCAAGGGGTGACGCTGGAGTCTATCCACGAGGCGTTCAAGAGCGTGCTCGACCCCAAGACCATGGTGACCGTGATCGTGGGAGAGCCGTCTTGAGCGCAGAGGTGAGGATCATTGGCGGGATTTGGAAGCGCACCAAGCTCAAAGTGCTCGCTCGCCCGGGTTTGAGGCCCACGCCAGACCGGGTGCGCGAGACGCTCTTCAATTGGCTAGGCCAAGACTTGACGAATTGGACCTGTGTCGACGCCTTTGCCGGCAGCGGTGTGCTTGGTTTTGAGAGCGCCTCGCGCGGCGCAAAAGAGGTGCTGATGATCGAGAGCGACTCGGCCCTGTGCAGCGCGATGAGCGATAAAATTCAAGCCTTGAAGGGACAAGGCTTGCGTGTGCAACGAGGCGACGCCTTGATGGGGCTCAAGAGTTTAAAACCCGCCAGCGTGGACCTGGTCTTTCTCGACCCGCCGTTTGATCAGGTCGCTTTGCTCGAAGCGGCTGTCAAGGCGAGTTTGCACTGTCTCAAGCCTCTTGGTCACTTGTATTTAGAATGTCCCAAGGCACAAAGCGCTGAGATGCTGCTGGGCTTGGGGCTTGAGAGACGAAAATACCTCAAGGCCGGTCAGGTGCATGCCCATTTGTTGAGCAAGGTGGCTTGATGCACTCTCTCCATGCGCTGCGCTGGCCCAATGGATTCACAAGCGAATAAAGGATAGACCATGGCTTTGTCAGTGACGGCGATCTACCCCGGAACCTTTGACCCCTTGACCCTGGGGCATGAGGACATTGCCAAGCGTGCGAGTCAAATGTATGCGCATGTGGTCATTGCCGTGGCAAGCGCCCATCACAAGAAAACCCTCTTCACGCTCGATGAGCGCATCCTCATCACCGAGCAAGCCTTGGCCCATTTGCCCAACGTGACGGTGCTCGGGTTCAATGGCTTGGTTGTGCAGTTTGCCAAGGCCCAAGGGGCCACGGTGATGGTGCGAGGGGTCAGATCGGTGACTGATTTTGATTACGAGGCTCAACTCGCAGGGATGAACCGACAAATGGTGCCCGAGGTCGACAGTGTCTTTCTCACCCCCTTGGCCCATTTGCAAACCCTCTCAAGCACCTTGATTCGTGAAATCGCGTCCTTGGGCGGTGCGGTGGACCAATGGGTCTCTCCCAGTGTGGCGCAGGCCCTGCACCAAAAGCTTCAAAAAGGCAGCTAAAGCCATGGCCTTGATGATCACCAGCCTGTGCATCAACTGCGATGTCTGTGAGCCTGAGTGCCCCAACCAAGCCATTTATTTTGGCGAAGAAATCTACGAGATTGATCCGCACAAATGCACCCAATGTGTCGGACACTTTGATACGCCCCAGTGTGTCGAGGTCTGTCCTGTGGACTGCATCCCACTGAACCCCGCACACATCGAATCAGAAGAAGTCTTGATGAAGAAATACCAAGGCCTCATGGCCTTGTCGCAAGGCCTCAGTTCGACTTGATTGGCTCGATCTCGGGCGCGGCAGTGCTCAGGGGCGGCTCTTTGCGTTCGGGCTTGGGCCGTGGTGGCTTGGAGGTGTGTATTTTGAGGGTGGCTTTGACCATGTCACCCCGCGCCAAATCCTCAAAAGCCAAGAGTGTTCGCGCCACACAGGCGTCAATGGCAGTTTGATGCTCGGCGGACGGTTTTTTCAAAACCCAGTGCAAGACCTCGGATTTGACGCCAGGGTGACCAATGCCAAGGCGCAGTCGCCAGTACTGGTCGACACCCAAATGCGCATGAATGTCTCTGAGACCATTGTGTCCGGCGTGTGAGCCCCCCAGTTTGAGTTTGGCCTCGCCAGGGACAATATCGAGCTCGTCGTGGATCACCAAAATTTGCTCAGGCTCAATCTTGAAAAATTTCGCCAATGCACCCACCGATTGGCCGGAGGCGTTCATGTAAGTTTGCGGCTCCAGGAGCCAAATCGTCTCACCCTCAAAGGTGGTCTTGGCCACCCGTGCGTTGTAGTTTTTTTCAAAACGCCAGATGAGCTTCAAACGCTCGGCCAAGTCCGATACCCACCAAAACCCAGCATTGTGGCGAGTTTTTTCGTATTCGGCACCGGGGTTACCCAGGCCCACAAAGAGTTTAATCATGGTGATCCATTTTAGGCCATTCCAATGAAAACGGCCCCGAGGACGGGGCCGTCTAAGACTTGGGTCCTGAGGGAGTGGCCCGAGTCACTCGAAAAGGCGGTGACCTCGGGACAAGGGCTCAGACCCCAAGGACGCTTTATTTTTTAGCGTCTTTTTTGGCCTCGGGTTTTTTGCCTTCAGGCTTTTTGCCGGCAGCCGCCACCGCATCAGCGGGGGCTTCCACTTCGGCCACTGTGGCCACCACAGAGACGATCACGGGATTGGTTTTACCGTGGGTGACCGGGGTGACGCCTGCGGGCAATTTGATGTCGTTCAAATGCAAGGGCATGCCCTTTTTGAGCTCGCTCAAGTCCACCGCAATGAACTCGGGCAAATCTGAGGGCAAGCAGGTGACTTCGAGCTCCATGATCAACAAGTTGACCAAGCAAGAGTCCACTTTTACAGCGGGCGAGTTTTCTTGGCCGCTGTAGTGCAGTGGCACCTTCATGTGCATCTTGGTCTTGGCGTCCACGCGCTGAAAGTCCACGTGCATGACCATGGGCTTATAGGGATGGTACTGGACATCGCGCAAGAGCACTTTGGTCTCTTGCTTGTCGATTTCCATGTCAAGCACGGATGCGTGGAAGGCTTCTTTTTTAAGGGCATACCACAAGGCGTTTTGATCGAGTTCGATCAAGAGGGGGTCTTTTTCGCCACCGTAAACGATGCCGGGTGTGCGACCTGTGATGCGCAGACGGCGGCTCGCACCCGTCCCATGTTTTGCGCGTTCAAATGCGACAAATTTCATTGCTGACTCCTTTTGAGCCCACCGCGACCAGTGTGACTCGGACTTTAAAAAAAATGACGCCAATGGCGCTAAGCCATGGGTCACCGCTTGCGTGTCCTTGGACTTTGACGCTCAAAAGAGCTGGTCTTGGTCCGAGAACAAACTCATCACCGACTCTCCCTTGGCGATGCGCTGCATCGTCTCTGCGATCAACGCAGCCACCGAGAGTTGGCGGATTTTCTTGCACTGAGCTGCCTCGACGCTCAGGGGGATCGTGTTGGTGATCACCACCTCATCGAGTGCCTCGCCTTTGGCGATGCGCTCCAAGGCGGGTCCGGAAAATATCGGGTGGGTGCAGTAGGCGTAGACTTTTTGTGCACCGCGCTCTTTGAGTACTTCGGCCGCTTTCACCAAGGTGCCAGCCGTGTCAATCATGTCGTCCATGATGACGCAGTTTCGTCCCTCAATGTCACCAATCACATTCATCACCTCGGACACATTGGCCTTGGGTCGGCGCTTGTCAATGATGGCCAAGTCGCAGTCGAGTTGTTTGGCCAAGGCGCGGGCACGAACCACGCCGCCCACGTCCGGGGAGACCACCATCAAGTTTTCGTAATTTTTTTGCCGCAAGTCGCCCAAAAGGACAGGAGAGGCGTAGATGTTGTCCACCGGGATATCGAAAAACCCCTGAATTTGGTCGGCGTGCAAGTCCATGGTGAGCACGCGCGCAACCCCCACGGTTTGCAGTAGATTGGCGACCACTTTGGCGGAAATGGGCACTCGGCTGGAGCGGGGTCGGCGGTCTTGCCGGGCGTAGCCAAAGTACGGGATCACTGCACAAATTCTCTCAGCCGAGGCGCGCTTCAAGGCGTCCACCATGATCAAGAGTTCCATTAAATTTTCATTGGTTGGGGCGCAGGTGGACTGCACCACAAACACGTCCCTGGCACGAACGTTTTGCAGCAACTCCACGGTGACTTCACCGTCAGAGAAGCGACCGACATTGGCGCTTCCGAGTTCGGTGCCCAAGTCCGTCGCGATTTCTTGGGCCAACACAGGATTGGCGTTGCCTGTGAAAACCAAAAAATCGTTGTTATTAGGGGTAGACATAGGGTCGCTTTGCGTTCATCAAAGAGGAGACGGTGATCCAGCCAGGAAGCAACAACGCAAAAATCGACAAGACCAAAACCTTGGGGTCTTGGGTTGAACGCTTTCGAGCGATGCCACAATCAACACATGGCAGGGGAGGAAGGACTCGAACCCTCGCATGCCGGAATCAAAATCCGGTGCCTTGACCAACTTGGCGACTCCCCTACACGGTCCATGGGCGCAAAGCCCATCAACCTTTAATCGTCGCACAGAGCCCACCCATGAAGGGGGTGGGTCTGCAAATTGCTACAAATCTTCCACTGCCAATCGGGCGGCATTTTGGGCGCGTCTTCATGGGACTGATTTAACTTGGCGAACACTGCACTGCCTGAGCCCGTCATTCGAGGTGAGAGACCCTTGGCTTTCAAGAAAGAAAGGGCATCGCACACATCCGGACACAAGACTGCAGCCACCGGTTGCAGATCATTGTGACCGAACTCAAAGATCTGCGTAGCAAAGTCGGATATTGTAACAGTTTTCGTGGCCCTCTCCAATGAGGGGTCGTTAAAAATGCGCCCAGTCTCGAGGCCTTGTGGGGGTTTCACCACCAAAAATTGAGCGTTCGGGATGTCGATGGGGGTGAGCCTGTCGCCGATGCCCTCTACAAATGCATTGCGACCTCTTAGAAAAAAAGGCACATCGGCACCGAGCTTGAGCCCCAAGGGCAGCAGTTTGGAGAGCGGCCAATTCAAGCCCCACAAGCGGTTCAAAGCAAGCAAGGTGCTCGCCGCGTCAGACGACCCCCCCCCCATGCCCGCTTGGGAGGGGATGCGTTTTTCAACACTGATGGTGGCTCCCAAATTCACCTGAGCGCTTTGTTGCAGGATCCTTGCGGCGCGCAAAATCAAATCGTCAGCGGGCAAGTCTTGAATCAAATCGATGCGCTGCAAGGCCTTGGTGCTGCTCAGCTCAAAATGCAGCACATCGCACCAGTCAATGAACATGAAGACCGATTGCAAGAGGTGGTAGCCGTCTGCGCGCCTGGCATTGATGTGCAAAAACAAATTGAGTTTGGCGGGTGCCACCACGTCGCTGAGCAGTTTCATGGCTTAAGGTGCCGATCCATTGGGAAAACGGGTGATTTTAAAGTCAACCCGTGGCTCGGGCTCGAAGCGTTGGGCCAAAAAGACCTCGCTCGAGGGCTGTGAAAAACGCCAACCCGCAGACTGCACGGCTTGTCCTTGGAGCCAGGCCATGATGGTTTGGCTGGGGATGGGGGTGCCCAGCCATTGGGTCATCAAGGCGTCAAGACTGTCATAGGCCTGCACGCGGGGTTTTAACTGAGTGCTCTCGATCGTGGCAGGCCCTTCGGGGCTTGTCCAGGTGATCACGGCCAGGGTGGTCCCCAAGACCCCCAATAGCCGCAACTCACCTTCGCTCGCTTTGGCATTGCCATTGGCATTGCCATTGGCGCTGGCGCTCGCGTTGACGTTGACGTTGGCATCGAGCTCAAAGTCGTTGCTCAGGTGCACTCTTTGAGGGCCCATCACGTCTACTTGGAGTCGGCCCGACCAGTGCAGCTCGGTGGCGTCGGTGGACTTGGTGATGGCGCCGCTTTGACCGCCACCATCACCATCACGCTCAACACCCTTATCGCTTTGTCCATGACCCCAGTTGTCGGCGTGCTCTCCATCCCTTTGCAAAGGGTGCAGCGGCGCGCAAGCCACCACACAAGCCACGCCATAAGCCAGCGCGCTGGCGATGCCCAGAAGTCTGAGGAGTCGATACATGGAGAACCTGGGCTGGGAGCTCAAGGGCTTGCGTTGGGTGTTGTCAGTCGCTTAACGGTCTCTTTGAGGACTTCGCTCGTGGAGGTGATTTTTTGTGCTTCTTGCAACAAGTTCGACGCTTCTGAGTTGAGGCCGTTGGCGACCATCACGTCGGCCAAATGCGCGGCAATGTCACTGTCGGGGCGCAAGCTGTAGGCTTTTTTCAAAATCGCCAAGGCCTCCTTGAGGTGGCCTAAGCGAAACTCCACCCAGCCCAAGCTGTCCATGATGAAGGGGTCTTCGGGGGCCATCTCGAGGGCCTTCACGATCAAGTTTTTCGCTTCAAGCAGTTTGATGGAGCGGTCTGCCCAAGAGTAGCCCAAAGCATTGTAAGCGGCGTAATAAGTCGGGCTGCGAGTGGTGATGGCTTTGAGGATTTTCTCCATCGATTCCAAGCGGTTGAGCTTTTCATAAGCCATGCCCAATTCATAGGCCAAGTCGTCGTCGAGTGGTTGCTCGCCCGAGGCTTTTTCCAAAAGCGCAAGTGCCAACTTAAAGTCCCCTTGGTCTCGCGCGACTTGAACCATGGCCATGACACGGGTGCGAGCGGCTTCGGGGGTATTGCTGGGCAAGGCCTTGACCAAATCCATGGCTTGTTGGGGGCTGCCTTTTTTGTTGAGCACCAGAGCTTTTTGAATCTCTGCGTTGACTTTTAAATTGGGGTCTTCAATCATCCCCAGCCACTTGAGGCTCTCATCGAGTTCCCCGCGCTTGGTGGCCGATTGGGCCAGGCCCAAATAGGCCTGCGCCTTTTCCCGAGCAGACAAAGGGTTTTGCTCGGTTTCAAGGGCGAGATAATGTTTCCAGTCGGCTTGCGCGGCGCTGTCGCGTCCTTTTTCCGCGTTGGCGCTGCCCAAAAAAAGCCAAGCTGCGGCAAAGTCGGGGTGCTCTTGGGTCAATTGCGTGAGGACCTCAACGCCCTCGTTCATTCGATCGGTTGCTAGATAGACCCGGGCGAAGGCAAACACCATTTCCTGTGGGTAGGGGCTGGGTTTTTGTTGCATCAAAGGCGTCAAGAAGTTTTCCGCCTCGATCATGCGCTGCTCCATGAGGCCCAAGGCGAGCCACAAGGGCTCGATGGCTTGGGTGTCCATGGCATGAGCTTTGATGCCCGCTTTAAGCGCTTCTTGGCGCTCCTGGGCGATGAGGTGCATTTGCCCCAAGGTCGACCAGACCGTGGCGCCCAAGGTTTTGGAGCTTTTTAAGGGCTCAAGAGCGGCTTCGAGCACCAAGGCCGCTTGATGTTTATGGGTCGCCCGGGCGAAGGACCTGGGCAGGGCTTTGAGGGTGTCGATCAAATCCTCTTTGGGTGTCAGAAGGATGAGTTTTTCCAGGATCTGCTGGGCGTCTGTTAGGCGGTTCAGGGCAATGAAGATTTGCAGACTGAATTGGTGTGCGGCCAAGGACTTGGGGTGGGCGCTGCGCCAAGACTGGGTGACCTCCAGTGCGGCTTCGGCCGAATGCGACTGAAGGGCGACTTCGACACAGTGTTCAAAGAGTTTTTCGTCTCCTGACTTCTTGGCCACGTCCAGCAGCATGGTCAGGCCTGTGAGGGGTTGGCCTTCCAGGGTGTTGATTTCGCCCAGCAATAGTTCAAACATCCACTGCGCATTCAAGTCCGAATTGGCCACCTCTTGGGCCTGGGCAAGCGGATCCTTGTCTTTGGAGCGCGCAGACTTGTTGGGCTCTTGGCCTTTGACCTGGACCCAAAAGAGTGGCCCCTTGGCCAAGGGGCTCATTGGGGGTTCCAAAGGCCCCCGAAAGGAGAGCGTGCTCAAGGGGTGCATGGTACTTGTGCCACTGCTGTCACTGCTGTCACTGCTGTCACTGCTGTCACTGCTGGCAGTGGAAGCACGCATATCACCCACGCCTGGCATGGCAACGCTGGCCGAACTGCCCATCCCTAGCGCGATTGCAAGGCCCAGGCTTAGTCCAAGCCCCACGCCAAATCCTCTTCCACTGGCCTGAGCCCTTGGGCTCTTAGGCCATAGGCCTAGGCTATTGGCAGGCAATTCCGCCGTCAATTCTGTTGCTCTGAATGGGGCAAGGCTGGAGATGAAGCGAATGGGCGTGCGTTGGAAGAGGTTCATGCGTGGATGATAATGCCAACTTTAGCGTTTTTTAAAGAACATGCCCGAATTACCCGAAGTTGAAATTACCCGACAAAGCTTTGCTTTGGCGATCACTGGCGCCAAGATCCTTCGAGTGAATTTGGGTAAAGCTTTGCGCTGGCCCTTGGGATGCGACACCCTTGATTTGCAGGGCCTTCAAGTTTTGGGGGTGAGGCGGCGCGCCAAGTATTTGCTGATCGATTTGAGCCAAGGTTTACTGCTGGTGCATTTGGGCATGTCTGGGTCCTTGCGCTTTGACAAAAGCATGCCCGAGCGCGGTGTGCATGAGCACTTTGAGATGCACACGAGCCAAGGGATTTTGCGGCTCAAAGACCCCAGACGTTTTGGGGCGGTGGTCTATGCGAGAACACCGTCAGACGCGCAGGCGCAAAAATTGTTAGGCCATTTGGGGCCAGAGCCCCTCGAGTCGGACTTTACGCTGGCCAATTTCAAGGCGGCCCTTCAAGGCAAAACCGCTGCCATCAAGACCGTGCTGCTTGACGCCCGGGTGGTTGTGGGGGTTGGGAATATCTATGCCAATGAGGCTTTGTTTTTGGCCGGCATCAACCCCAAATCAGCGGCGGGCAAGCTCTCCGCGCAGCGCCTCGAAAAGCTCCTGCTCGCCGTTCAGCGCGTCTTGCGGCGTGCCTTGGCGGTGGGCGGGAGCACGCTCAAAGACTTCTCCAGTGCAGAGGGTAAAGAAGGCTATTTTCAGCTCGAGATGATGGTCTATGACCGGGCTGGTGAGCCGTGCCGGGTTTGTCAAACCCCGATACGCGCCATCCGCCAAGGGCAGCGGTCCACATTTTATTGCACTCGGTGTCAAAAGCGGTGAAGTCCAAGACCTCGCCCTCAACCGTGGCCGTGCACCCGGCATTGGCATTGGCACCTGACGCCTCCTTGCCCCTGGGCTTTGCCAAGGCCTTGGTGGCGTGGCAAAAAAAGCACGGACGGCACGATCTTCCCTGGCAAAAGACCTTGGACGCTTATCCCGTTTGGTTGTCTGAAGTGATGTTGCAGCAAACCCAGGTGAGCACAGTCAAAGCGTACTTCAATACCTTCATGGCGCGTTTTCCCAGCGTCGAGGACTTGGCCCTTGCCCCCATCGATGAAGTGCTGTCGCTTTGGTCTGGCTTGGGTTATTACACTCGAGCACGCAATTTGCACCGCTGCGCCCTGGAGGTGACCCAGAAGTATGGGGGTGTCTTTCCAGCCGAGCTTGAAGCCTTGAAATCCCTGCCGGGTATCGGCGAATCCACGGCCGCGGCCATTGCGTCACTGTGCTTTCAAAAGCGCTGCGCCATCACCGATGGCAACGTGAGGCGAGTGCTCGCGCGCGTACTGGGTTTTGAAGGCGATATGGCGCTGGGCGCCAATGTCAAGTGGCTCTCGAGTGTTGCGCAAGATTTGTTGCCACACCAAGCCAGCAGCATGCCCACCTACACCCAAGGCATCATGGACTTGGGTGCCACAGTGTGCAAGCCCAAAAATCCTCTGTGTGAAGTCTGTCCTGTGGACAGCATGTGTGTGGCCAAAGAAAAAGGCCGCGCCCAGCTGATCCCGTTCAAGAGCAAAAAAGTCAAAAGGCGTGCGCAGCAACTCTTTTGGCTCATCGCGCAAAACCCCCAAGGGGAGGTGCTTGGACGCAAACGCCCTGAAAAAGGCATTTGGGCTGGACTTTATGGATTTGCTGAGTTTGACAGTGAGGAGGCTTTGCTCGAGGCCACGGCCTCGTGGCTAAACCCACCCCCTGCAGACAGCACCAACACTAAACCCAAAGCCAAGGACAAGGACAAGGACAAGGACAAGGAACCATTGGCCCAGACGCTGAAAGCACCCAGACCCTTGGGTGTGGTGCGCCATGAGCTCACCCACCTCTCCTTGAGCATTCACCCCTATCATTGGCGCGCACCTCAGGGGTTCGTTTGGCCAGGGCACGAGTGGCGCGAGCCCCTGGCCTGGGCTCAAGTGGGCTTGGCCCGTCCCGTGGAGGATTTGTTGCGCGCGCTCTCCTGAGTGTCTCTAGGCTTCAGAGAGGAATCCCCATGCCTTCATGCCTTCATGCCCCAAGCCCTCACAGCGTTGGGGCTTGGAGTAGCTCGAGCTCGCGGTGTCGCGTGAGGGTCACCCAGTTTTTGCTGAACAACTGACCGAGTCGCTCGACCAAATACACCGAGCGGTGTTGCCCACCTGTGCAACCGAGTGCCACGGTCACGTAGCTTCGGTGGTCCTTGCTCAATTCAATGAGCCAGTGGTTTAAAAAGGTCTGGATGTGCTGGCGCATTTGGTCCACACTGCTGTGCGCACCCAGCCAATCTGCCACAGGGGCGTCTCGCCCTGTGAGCTCTTTTAAAGCGACTTCATAGTAGGGATTGGGCAACATGCGAACGTCAAAAACATAGTCCGCATGCATGGGGATCCCCCGTTTGAATGCAAAGGACTCAAAAATCAAGGTCAGTTGGGCCGCGGGTGCAAAGACCAAAGATTTGATAAAGCTTTGCAACTGGTTGGAGCGCAAAAGGCTGGTGTCAATGATGTGTGCCATCTCTCGAAACGGGCTCAAGAGTTCACGCTCCAAATGGATGGCTTGCACGAGGTCTCGCTCCAAATCGTTTTCGCTGCCTGCGAATTTGGACAAGGGGTGTCTGCGGCGAGACTCAGAGTAGCGTTGCACCAAGGTCTGGGTTTGGGTGTCTAAAAACAAAAGGCGAATGTCCACACCCAAGGAGCGCAAGCGCTCGAGCTGCGCGGGCACCAAGGGCAGTGAGGACGCGCTCCTGGAATCCATGGCAATGGCCACCTTGAGCTCGCTGCGATCCTTCTCGAGCTCCACAAATGGGGTGAGCATCTCAGGGGGCAAGTTGTCCACACAGTAGTAGCCCGCGTCTTCCAGGGCTCGCAAGGCCACCGATTTGCCCGAACCCGAAAGGCCGGTGATGAGGATCAGCTCCAAGGCAGGACCTGGGTGAGAGGGGGGTTGGGGTGGCAAAGCCGTGCTCATGGTGTTTTGCTTTTTGCTTTGTTGGGTTTTTTAACGCTTGGGGTTTTTGCAGCCAGGGCTGCGGGGTGCGTGGAATGGTGAAGCATCTCCTTGGCGTGTGCCATGGAGGCCTCAGAAGAGGCCTCACCACCCAGCATGCGCGAGACCTCGACCTCACGCGCCACACCATCGACTTGGTGAACGCTCGACCAGGTGCAGTTTGCATCGCGTGTTTTGCTCACCACCCAGTGCTGGTCGGCGCAGGCCGCAACTTGGGGTAAATGGGTCACGGCCAGCACTTGGCGGTCCACGCCGAGTTGCTTCAAAAGTCGGCCCACCGTGTGCGCCACGGCACCCCCCACACCCGAGTCCACCTCGTCAAAAATCAAGGTCTCGGTGTTGCCCAATTGGCTGGTGGTCACCGCAATGGCCAAGGCGATGCGCGAGAGCTCGCCGCCCGAGGCCACTTTGCTCACAGGCTTGGGCGTGCTGCCCGGGTGAGCTGCCACCAAGAAGGCGACATCTTCTAAGCCGTGGGAGCTCTCAAGGGCCAAGCTTTGGAGCTCAACTTCAAAGACGCCGCCTTGCATCCCCAGGCCTTGCATGGCCAGGGTGATGGCTTTGGCCAGTGCGGGTGCGGCTTTGGCTCTTGAGAGGCTCACCGCTTTGGCTTCTTTTAAGTAAACAGCATATTGCTCGGCCACTTTTTTTTGTAGCAGCTCCAAATCCAAAGCGTCGGAGAGCTCCGCCAACTGCTGTCTCCAATCGAGCAAGGTCGTGTGAAGTTCCTCTGGGTTCTTTTTAAAGCGCCTGGCCAGGCCCATCCAAAGCGACAAACGCGCATCGAGCTCGCCCAACCCTTCTGGGTCGAGGTCCACGCTTTTGAGCCAAGCGTTGATGCTGTGGGCCGCATCTTGGGCTTGCGCGAGGGAGCCCGCAAGGACCTCGCTCCAGGGTGCAAATTCGGGCTCAATGTGGGCGCTCGAGCTCAAGGTCTCTTGCGCTTTGAAGAGCAATGACAAGGCACCACGTTCGTCGTTTTGCAGGGCATTGAGCGCACTTTGCGCAGCCTCTAGCAAGGACTGTGCATTGGACAGGCGTTGGTGCTGTGCGTTCAGATCAGGCCACTCATCGAGGGCAGGGGAGAGCTTTTCAAGCTCAGCGATTTGCCACAAAAGTCGCTCGTGCGCTTCTTGGCGTGTCGACTGCGCGGCTTGGGCGTCTTTGAGGGTATTGAGGTTGGCTTTCCAAAGATCCCAACTGGCTTTGAGGGGACTGGTGTCGACGCCGGCATAGGCGTCCAAGAGGCCACGGATGGCCTCGGCCTTGGTGAGGCTTTGCCAGGCGTGCTGGCCGTGGATATCAAGGAGCTGCTCGCCGATGCCTTTGAGTTGTCCTGTGGTGATGGGAGAGCCATTGAGCCAGGCTTTGGATTTGCCTTGGGGCTCGATCACGCGTTTGATGAGCCACTCGTCTTGTCCATCAAATCCCGACTCGATGAGCCACTGCTCTAGAGCGGCATTGGGGCTGAACTCCACGCATACCTCGGCTTTGCTGGCACCTTCGCGAACAAAGCCCGTTTCACTGCGAGAGCCCAGGGCCAACTGCAAAGCATCGATCAAAATGGATTTGCCCGCACCCGTCTCGCCAGTCAGCACGGTAAAACCTTTAGAAAACTCGATCTCGAGCTCTTTTACAATGACAAAGTCTCTGAGGTGGATGCGACCCAGGCTCATGCGGCGTCCTCGTTCCAGTGAAGTTTTTCACGTATTGTGTCAAAAAAACTCCAACCCTTGGGGTGTAAAAAACGCACATTGTGCGGGGAGCGGCGCACCCGCACTCTGTCACCAATGAGCAAGGAGGCCAAGGACTGCATGTCAAAGTTCACGCTCGCGTCCCGCCCCGAGACAAGCTCAATGACGATCTCACCAGGACTGGCAAGCACCAAGGGGCGGTTGGACAGGGTGTGGGGAGCAATGGGCACGAGCAGCAAGCCCTCAAGCGAGGGGTAAAGCAAAGGGCCACCGGCCGACAGCGCATAGGCGGTGGAGCCCGTCGGGGTGGCGATGATGAGACCGTCTGCGCGTTGCTGGGCCACAAAATGTGAGTCAACCTCGATTTTGAGCTCGACCAAGCCCGCGGTGGAACCCCGGTGTACCACCACATCGTTCATGGCCAAGGCGTCAAAGACACAGTTGCCACCTCGAAAAACCTGGGCTTCAAGCACGGCCCTGCGGTCTTCTTCGAAGGCGCCTTGCAAAATGGGTGTTAAAGTAGACTCAATGTGATTCAAGGCAATGTCGGTGATGAAGCCCAAGCGACCTTGGTTGATCCCAATGAGGGGCACGTCATAGGGGGCGAGTTGGCGTCCAAACCCAAGCATGGTGCCGTCCCCGCCGACGACAAGAGCCAAATCACAGTTTTTTCCGATTTGGGCAATGTCCATGACGGTGTGGGTGGTCATGGCGCTGTTCATAGCGGTGTTTTTCTCGATCGCAACTTCCAAGCCCTGGGCGTATAAGAACTGGGCCACATGCTCCAAGATATCGGCCGAGGATGCTGATGCCGCCGTGTTTGGCGTGAATTGGTATTTACCCACAAGGGCAATGTGGCGGAAATGTGATTTCATTGTTGAATTAAAACACTAAAATGTAAGTGGATCATGACAAGCATGGACGAGCGCTCAAAGTTACTGTTGAAATCCTTGGTTGAACGCTACATCAGCGATGGTCAACCTGTGGGCTCCAGGACCTTGTCCAAAGCGTCGGGGCTTGATTTGTCGCCTGCCACCATCCGCAATGTCATGGCCGATTTGGAGGATTTGGGGCTCATCGTGAGTCCTCACACCTCCTCAGGTCGGATCCCCACAGCCAAAGGATACAGGCTTTTTGTCGACACCATGCTCACCGTGCAAAAACAAGCCCTGAGCACCCCGAGTTTGGCACCCGATCAGCCCCAAAAAGTCATTGCCAACGCGGCGCATTTGCTGTCCGATTTGTCGCATTTTGTGGGAGTCGTGATGGCCCCCAAGCGCAGCATGGTGTTTCGCCATTTGGAATTTTTGCGCCTCTCGGACAAGCGCTTGCTGGTGATCATCGTCTCGCCCGAAGGGGACGTACAAAATCGGGTGATTTTTCCGCCCATCGACTACACCCAAGCCGAGCTCATCGAAACGGCCAATTACCTCAACACCCATTACTCCGGCATGAGTCTTGATGGTGTTCGGGAAAAGCTCCTCACCGAAGTGGACCGTCTGCGCGGTGAAATTGCCTCACTCATGAAGGCGGCCGTTCAAGTCGGGGAGGAGGCGATGACGACAGAAAGAGACGAGGTGGTGATCTCGGGTGAACGCAATTTACTACAAGTCAGTGACTTCTCCAGCGACATGGGGCAGATGCGGCGAGCCTTTGAGCTCTTTGAGCAAAAGGCCCAGCTCATGCGCCTACTGGACATATCGGTCAATGCGCCAGGGGTACGCATCTTCATTGGAGGCGAGAGCCAGATCGTGCCCTTTGAGGAACTCTCGATTGTCAGTGCCCCCTACCAAGTCAATGGCGAGGTGGTGGGGACCTTGGGGGTGATTGGCCCCACGCGCATGCCCTATGACCGCATGATCCAAATTGTCGACATCACCTCCAGGCTCGTCTCCAATGCACTCAGTCATCAGTGAGCGTGGCGCCCAAGGGCTTGAGCGCTAGCAGCATTGCAGCTTTAAGGGATTGGTCTCCCCAATCAGGGCAACCGTCACCAAACCGCACCTGCTACAATCATTTTTTCAGGGCCTATAGCTCAGTTGGTTAGAGCAGAGGACTCATAGCGAAAGTTGTGCCTTATGTCGGGAAACTGCATAAGGGATGGTGTCAAATTCGGAGAAAGCTAAAGGCGGTTCTAATCAATTGTCCAAGCTAACGCCGAGCCAAGCTTCAGCATGAAAGTGCTGTTGAAGGTGTAGAGACTAGACGGCACCCATCTAAGTTGAGCAATCAATATGATGAAGGCATAGTCCAGGGAGTAGTGAAAGCTACACAAACCGGAATCCTTTGGTCCCAGGTTCGAGTCCTGGTGGGCCCACCAAATTATTCCATTGAGCAAGCGGTGTTTAGTGTAAATTCTCACTAACATGCAACGGTTTTAGCTTGTCACACACTGCCTTCACCATCTTTAAGTGTTCATATGCCACTTAAAAGGCAACCCATGGCAGTTACTATTTCGCTGGCGTGTTGATTTAAAGAGCAAACACTTTGCTTTAGATGTTTTTTATCCATTGCTTGAGCAAAAAAAGATATAAAAAGCATGTCTTCTCCCAAGACATTAAAAATAGGGGTTAAGTTTTTAGGACTATCAACTCTAGATTTATAACTCTTAAGTGGAACAGTCATTCTGGTTTTTAGAAAGCTTAACAAATCTGACTGTACATCAATGACATAGGGATAAATATTCTTTGATTGTGGGATAGGATTCAAATAAACGTCGTATTGCATTGATTTACCAAATTCTTAGATCTTCGCACCAGTGACCTACGGATTCAAAATCTTGGTTCATCTCTTTAATCCAATCAGCGTATTTCTTTTCAAATTCAGATTTGTGCTTTCTCAAGTTCGAAGACTTTCCCATCGCTTTAAGAGCTTCAAATTGATCTGCAGAAATAATTACAGTATCAATCCGACCATCCTTTTGGATGAAAACCGGTTCCTTTTTGGCGGCACTACAAACACTGCCAAATCTATTTTTAGCTTCTGTTGCGGTAACAAGTATTTTGGTAATCCTTAGAATATATTAGCTTTTTTAGCTAATATAAATGTCGTGTCAAATCTAAATTTGCAAGTCAGTTGTCAATGTATGGTTGTATTTTTTAAACAATCTTCACCCCACCTAAAACGCAAGCTAAGGTGAAGGTATATTTAGCCCTAGTCTTTTTGTCACCCATTTCAATACCTCCATAACCCTATTTTCATCCAAAGTTAAGAAGTATGTTTTTCGGGGGCAAGGTCACTTTGGGTCCACTTCAGCATTGCATGGCTGCTTAAAGTAACGATTTATATGATCATAAACACCGCATTTTGGTGAAGCGCTTGGCTCAAGCGCTGTTCGCTAGGTTGAGTGCTATGTCTTCATGTTGGGCAGTTAAACATCCAATGCATGTCGCGTTGGATTGCTGGCGCAAAGAGTGTTATAATCTGAAACTGTGCGGCTGTAGCTCAGTTGGATAGAGTACTTGGCTACGAACCAAGGGGTCGTGGGTTCGAATCCTGCCAGCCGCACCA
>CAILYC010000043.1 GCA_903838355.1 uncultured Burkholderiales bacterium
AATTCTACAAATCTTGAGTCTGTCCATGTTTGAAAAAACTCCAATAAATCAACTGTTTACGGGGGAGCAGGAAGTTTGCGATACAAATTCAGAGCAATTTCAGCTCCCTCTCCTCTGAAAAACGTTGGGACACTACTGATTTTATAACACTCTTTAAGAACTAAAAATTTAAAAAATAGCCTAACCTTTCACAATTCAAAATTTATAGACTTGAACGCCAAAGTTATCTGCCTTGTGTTGTGATAACCCATCCGAGATGCTCGTTCAAATCAAACACTTTTGTTTGAAGTTGATCAATTCAGATAAGTCGATGCGGACTCAAGTGCACCAATTTTTTGTTATTTATTTTTATTTCAGTTGCGTGGGTGAATAATTTTGAAACAAGAACAAGGCTCCAGTTGACATAGGTCAAAGATCTTTAATGGCCTGTCGGTACAGTCTTTTATAGGGGCTAGCGCTTCTAATACAAAGGGCAAGACATGTACGATAAAATTTTAGTCACAACAGACGGGACCACGTTGTCCAAAAAAGCCATCATCCATGCGATTCGATTGGCACAATTGACCCAAGGTGAATTGCTGATTTTGAAGGTCATCCCCGTGATGATTCAAACCTACTTTGATGAAGGCATTGTCCTTCGTCAAAACGAAATTGACCGAATCGAAAAATCCTGGTTTGAGGATGCCCATCAAGTTGTGGATAAACTTTGTGCGGTTGCAAAAAAAATGCACACCAATGCCAGACCCATTGTTTACAAATCGGATGTCATCTACAAAGGCATCTTGGACATTGCCCAAGACAATCAAGTCGATTTGATCGTAATGTCATCCCATGGGCGAAAAGGCATCCGCAAGTTCTTGCTTGGTAGCGAAACCCAAAACGTCTTGGTGCACACAAGCATCCCTGTTTTGGTGCTCCGATAAAGTTAAGGTTTGCCGTTCGTGATTCATTCTAGCGTTGAGGGTCAAGTTTCTTGGGGTCTTGAATGAAGAGAATTCGAGCACCGCGTTTCTTGGTCTATGCCCGCATGAAGCCAAGGAAGGAGGGTGTTTGTATTTGGTGTTAGCATCGGTGAACTTAGAACTGGTGACCGAATGAAGTATCATTTTTTTGCCCCTCTCGTGGATGTTGAGTTGGCATGAACACTGCCAAACTCAAGATCAAACACCTGGCCTTGGCGTTGCTAATTGTTTTCATTTGGGGGTCGAATTTCGCAGTCATCAAGTTTGCACTGCTGCAGATGCCTCCTTTTTTGATGGCTTTTTTGCGTTTTACTCTGGCTTTTTTGCCGGCGGCATTTTTTATTCCCCCCCCCCGAGTGAAGCTTCAGAATTTGGCGCTTTATGGTCTTTTGATTGGTTTGGGGCAGTTTGGTCTTTTATTTTTTGCCATCCACCGTTACATATCTCCTGGCATGGCGTCATTGGTGATTCAAACTCAAGTTTTTTTCACCATTGGTTTCACGGTGCTACTCGAGGGTGAGAAGGTTTCACGCCTACAGTGTTTGGCCCTATTGCTGGCGCTGTCGGGTTTGTTTGTCGTCGGGGTTTACAGCGATCACGAGACAACCCTAATGGGACTGCTCCTCATCTTATTGGCCGCACTGTGTTGGTCGCTGGGCAATTTGACAGCCAAGAAATCTGATAGCACCAATTTCTTTCAATATGTGGTTTGGTCGAGCCTTTTTTCATGCTTTCCTTTGATGTTCATGTCCTTGTATTTTGAGGGCTGGGCGCTCATTGCGCAGTCTTTGTCGTCTGCCAATCTTGAGGTCTGGTGCGCCGTGGTTTGGCAAGCTTGGGGTAATACGTTGCTGGGCTACGCTGGATGGGCTTGGTTGTTGTCCCTGTACCCCTCGGCCTTGATCTCCCCTCTGGCCTTGCTGGTGCCTTTGTTTGGTATGGGGGCTTCCAGAATTTTTCTCGGAGAAGCCTTGTCAAATTGGAAGTTGATGGCAGTAGGATTGATTTTCTTAGGGCTTGTCATCAATGTCTATGCAAGTTTGAAAAAGTACAGGAACGCCGAGTTGGCACTCAAAACTCTGGACCGAGACTGAGTAAGGACTCACTTGATTCGAGATTTGAGTTGTTCAAGGTGTTTTTCTTCTTCTTCCTCAATCATCAGTCGATATGGCACCATGGTGGAGGCTTTGAATCCAAAGTGCTCATAAAAGTACTGGGCTTGTTGGTTCTCGCGGTCCACTAGCAACGTGATGCGAGTGCATTCGTGCGCCTTGGCCATTTGGAGGGCCCGCGACATCAATTTGGAGCCAACACCTTTTGCGCGTGATGTGATGGAGACGATCATGTCTTCAATGATACCCACGCGCGAGCCCATGGCAGTGGACTGTGTGAAGAGCAAATTGATCATGCCAACAATCTTTTTCTCCTCCTTGGCCACAATGATCATGCCGATCTTTGGGTCCGCGATGATCGCACTCAGCCCTTTGCGTTCGAGCTCGGGGTTGTCGGTGAACTCTTTTTCTTGACGAAAAAGAATGCTCAAAAGTTTGACCAATTCGGGAATGTCATCTTCGGTGGCAATAGAGATGGTGATCAATCACAACTCCTTCATCATGACGTTTAATCAAAGGCTGATTTTTACCAGCCAACCAATTATTTCGATCTTACTCAATCTGATCAATGCCAATGCTCGCTGGCGCGAGAAGGGGAGCAAACGCTTTACCAGAAAATAATCTCCCTTGCCCCCGGGAGATGATAACCAAATCAGCGCTGTTCATGCTAGCGTGGTGGTGGTCCAGGTTCTTTTGGGTGGAAATGGGACTCAACCGACTCAATGCCTTATCCCCTAAAAACAAACGCAAATCGGGCTTTATGGGGCCTTGCCAAGACACGCCATAAACCTTGCCTGTCGAGTTAATGTATTCTTTGACCACGGTCCCCGTCTCAAGAGTAAGCTCTTGCACCGAGTACAGGTCGTTGACATTTCTGAGTTGAAGTTTTTGTAGCCTCAATCCCGCGCTGATGTGTTCGGTCTTGCCAGCGCCTAGCTCCGCCAAACATGCGTTAGAGAAGGCAAGAGCCGTTAGCCATAAAAGGCAACTCAACGCAAAGTTGAGTGATTGCAGTGTTTTCATTTCGACGTGGATTGCCTGTTTCATCAAGGTCGTCTTCAGGGGTAGGCTTGAAATGCGAAGAAAGGCCCTTGTGGGTTTTTTTGTTCGAAACCGGTGTAGACGCTGCGGCCAAAGAAAAATGGCATGCCAAAATCAAATGAATTGGGCAAGACGGTTCCTGCTGGAGAGCCGATGTTGTTGAACACCGCATCGATGCCATTGTTTTCATTGAAAAGGTATTCTGCATTGCCCAGTGTCAGGTTCAAGTTGGGGGCGGAGGCAATGGCCGCTGAAATGGCAACTGCAGAGACCGACGTGTTGTTGCCGGGGCAGTAATAGCCTGCGGCCACGCCTGTGCTGGAACAGGCCGTCAAGTTGTTGTCGTTGAAAAATAAACTCCCCGATCCACTGTCAATGAAGCTGTTGGGCATGGCTTTGCCGTTGTACAAAGCGGTGAAGTTGCCTGCCAAGCTTCCTGTCGCTGGTACAGCCAAGGTCGTGGCTGCGTTACTTGGGGTGTTGTTGATCTGGGTCCCAATGCCAAAAATCAAATTGCCATTGACCGAACTCGCCCCTGTGCTGCTCAGCGCTGGCAACTGCAACACTACGCCATTGTTGTCCGTCGGGAAAAAAGCAACAGGATTGCTCACTTGCATTGAGAGCGGCTGTGTGGCTTGGTTGCAAACACTCACAGTGGCGCATGTGAAATACATTCCTGCTGCGGAGTTGGTGCAATAAGAACCACAATCTTGTAAAAACAGGCCCACCCCAATGAGTCCATTGGCGCCCAAGTATTGAAGGCTGCTTTCATTGAATCCTTGTGAGCTGCACGCTTTCGGGATCTTCGCACCGCCCGTGTCCGTGATGATCTGAATGGGAACAGAATTGGCCACTTCACTGCCCAAGGTGATATCGGCCGTTGCAACTTGCCCCCAAATCACCCCATCGGCAAAGGCGGCACATTCATAAATGGGTGCGCCATTGCTAGTATTTTTTTGACTCGGCAGTCCCAAGCCAGACAATGTGGAAGCTAGGATCCTCAAGCCGCTCGAACCCGTGTCCACCTGAATGTTGTCAATGGTGGTGCAACTTTTGGTATTGGGCACACATACCGTGACACTGGTGGTGAGCATGTTGGGAAGACTATTTTGGTAGCCACCATTGACCAAAACCGGCAGCACATTGTTTGGGCCCACAAAGGTCACTGTTCCCACAACAATCACGGCATTGACGTAACTGGTGTCAGACCCCACCGTGACCAATGGGATTTGGAGTTGCGAGTTGCTCGTGTTGTAAGTGTCTACGGTGCCAATAGGGGAGGAGCCCGCGCCGCTGCCAAAGCTCACCACTTTGGCAATGGTGACTTGCACATTGTTGTATTGCGTGCCATTGACCATCACGCTGGGGATGGACAAGATTCCCGTTTGGGCGTTGTAGCTGTCAGCACACCAACCCACGGGGTCAAAGCCAAAGAGCAGCGCAAAAATAAAAGCCAAACCTGACCACCAAGGTTTGCTGGTGGCCTTGATGGCGAAATGCAACGCGGGGACGGGACTCATCACGGGTTGAACGGTCGCTTTAGAGGATTGGTGGATTAAAAGGGCTTGTGAATCATTGTATTGAAAACCAATCATAATTGAACCTTTCCCTGAAGTGAATGTTCGTCAAGGTAAAGTTGAGCGCTATTTTTTGTGAACCGATTGTTTTTGGCGTTATGCCTTGTTCCTGCCACCGAGATCAGCCACCGGCCTTGTTCGTGCCCCTAGCCTTAAAGCACGACATGCACATTTTTAGCCTGTGTGTAGGTCAGCAGCTCATCAAATCCCTCTTCGCGCCCAATGCCAGACTGCTTCACGCCGCCAAAGGATGCACCAATGAAATGACTGCTCACATGGTTAATCCAGACAAAGCCCGCTTGGACCTTGCCGGCGGCCTTGTGTGCGGTGGCCAAGTCGCGCGTCCAAATCGACGCCGTGAGACCATACTCCACGGCGTTGACATCGGCAAAGAGCTGCGTCTCATCGTGCCAGCGCAGTACCGACAAGACCGGGCCAAAGACCTCTTCATTCGCAATGCGCATGGTTTGAGTCACGTCGCAAAACACGGTGGGTTCCACAAACCAGCCTTGTTGCAGTGCCGGATCGTTGGGGGCCTTGCCACCGTGGACTAAGGTGGCGCCTTCGCGTTGGGCCAAGTCGATGTAGCCCATGATTTTCTCCCACTGAGTTTGCGACACAATGCTGCCCATGGTGGTGGCCATGTCGGTGGGTATCCCAGGGCGATAATATTTGATGTGCTGGGCAATTTTCACCATCACGCGATCGTGCACCGAGGTGTGAATAAATAATCGCGAAGTCGATCCACAACTTTGGCCACACCAGGTGAAATTCATGCCATTGACTGCGGCCAAAGCGGCTTTGTCTAGGTCTGCATCAGGATAGACGATGCAAGCGTTCTTGCCACCGAGCTCGAGCGTGATGTGCTTTAGGCGGTCGGCACCAGCTGCGGCAATGGCGCGTCCTGTGGGCACGCTGCCAATCAAAGAGATTCTGGGAACCTGGGGGTGGGTTACCAAAGATTGGCCGGCGATCACATTGCCAGTGATGATGTTGAGCACACCTCGGGGCAAAATACCGTCGATCAACTCCATCATTCGGTAGCTCGACAAGGGTGACTGATAGGGCGGCTTCATGATCACGGTGTTGCCCGCAATCAAGGGTGGTGCCATTTTGGCAGCGGTAAACATGATGGGATGGTTGTAGGCGACGATACGCGCACAAACACCGTAGGGCTCACGCAGGGAATAATTCAACACACCCTCACCCATGGGAAGGGTTTCGCCTTTGATTTCGGTGGCAAGACCAGCGTAGTAATCAATTTGTGCGGCTGCAATGAGCGCATCCCTTTGCATCTCGATAATGGGGTTGCCGCAATTGGTCGCGTCCAACATGGCCAGCTCAAACGAATGCTCTCTCAAAACCGCCGCAACTTTTTTCAATAAAGCCGCTCGCTCCAGAGGTTTGAGCGCTTGCCAGTCCTTTTGCGCCAAGGCGGCCGCTTGCACCGCCAAGTCCACATCCATGGCGTTGGCCTCTGCACACCGACCTAGACTTTGTGAGTTGGCCGGATTGAAGGTCTCAGAGTAGCCGCCCAGTGGTGCATGCCATGCCCCCCCGTAGTACAGATCGCGGTGTTGGGGCAAAGCGACGGATTGTGGACCAGATGGGGGTGAGCTTGCCTGGACTGAGGTGAATGCTGGGTTGGAATGGCTCATGGAGTGTTAGCGTTTGTGAACATTTGAATTGTTGGCTGATTGACCGCTCATGTTGGCATCGTAGCCTGCCAACACGCAGGCATCGATCACGCACACTTGGCCTGCGCGAACGGCTTTGATGCCTTGGGCAATGGCCGCCTTCAGGTCTTGGCCGCGCGTGACAGGGCCGATGCCAAGTGCCCCCATGGAACGGGCCATTTGGGCAATGTCAATGTTGGGCTCACTGATGCGTTGTCCGATCCATTTGTTCTCAACCGCGCGTCCACGCTCCAGGGCCACGCGTTCTTGGTGCAACTCGTCATTGAAAAACGAGTGGTTGTTGCAGATGATCATGAGCACCGGGATGCCGTATCGAACCGCTGTCCAAACGGCAGTATTGCCCATCAAAAAATCCCCATCGCCAAGCAAGGCCACGGGCAAGTGACCCGAGCCCCCGTCTTTGAGGGCCAAGGCCGCGCCCACGGTGTTGCCGGGTCCAGCGCCAATGCCGCCACCTCCCTCGCTGCCCCAGTAATCGGTAGGACTGCTCCATTCGAGGTAGGCGCCATTCCAGCCCAGGGGCAATCGAATAAAGCTCAAGCGCTCAAGGCTTTGAAGCGGGCGCAGTAGATCTGCAATGGCCCTGAGGCTCACGACATCGTCACTCTGAGAATTGGGCAGCAGCGCTTTAGGGGCAAAGACTTGGGGTTCCTTGGCTTTGACACCTTGCAGTAAGACTTTCACCGCTTGATCGGGTTCGCACAGCATGTAGACGTCTGCACCCAAGAGGCTGCCTGAGTCCATGCTCCAGCCACGGTGGTTGTGTTGGTCCAAGCTGATGTGGATGACCTGGGCCTGGTGGGCTTGACCTTGAAACGCTTGCTTGAATGCCCCGCCTGCGTCCACCCAGTCAAAGAGAACCACCACCTGGGCTTGTCGGATGGCCTCAAGCGCTTGGGGGTGCATGAAGTAGCCTGGATGGGCCACGTGCTGTGGGTGTCCTGTTGGGAAAACAGCCGGGTTTTTCAAGTCGGTGATGACATGCGCTTGAACGCGCTCGGCCAGTGCCACGCGCTCGAGCCACTCCTTTTCGTGGCGGGACATCCGTCCAAACAAGAAGACCACGTTGTGCGCCGCATCAATCAATGCAAGGGCTGCTTTGACCTCTTGGGCTCCAGGCGGTGGGGCGATGGGAGGGGCGTGGCGGGTGATTGCTGGGGTTTTGATCAATCCCTCGGTTTTGGACTCTTGAAGTGCCGCATCCAAATTGATGTAAACGGGTCCCTGTGGAGAGGTTTGTGCGATTTGTTGACCTCTTAGAATGGCTTCGATGGCGGCAGGAATGGAGCCCGGTTGGTTGTCCCATTTGGTGTAGTCTCGCACCAGCGCACCTTGGTCAGCACTGGTGTGAATCCAGTCGATCCAGGGTCTGCGTTTGGCAGCATCCCATGGACCGGTGGCACCCAGTATCAAAATGGGCGTTCGGTCACACCAAGCGTTGAAGATCGCCATGGTGGCATGCATCAAGCCCACATTGGAGTGCACCACCGCGCCCATCATGTGACCACTGATCTTGGCGTAGCCTTGCGCCAAGGAGATGGCCACCTCTTCGTGCAGGCACAGCAGTATTTGTGGGTTTTCATTGCCCAAATAGTTGACCAAGCTGTCGTGCAGTCCTCGGTAGCTGGCCCCAGGGTTCAGGGCCAAATAGGGTAACCCCAGGCTTCTTAAACATTGGGCAATTGAGTCGCTGCCCCAAGCGTCGTTGCTGGGCTGACTGGGAACTGGAATTTCACGTTGCGTCATAAAATAATTATCAATTTGAAATAAAAAGGCGGCAAGGGTTGAAATAGGACATGATGCATCCAAGGATCTGCGGACAGGTGCTCCAAAGCAGCTTAGTCTGGCTAGTCGGCTTTGATGTTCGTAGCCTCAATGACCCGACCCCATCGGGCATAGTCGTCCCGAATGGTTTGGGCTAACGCCTCGGGTGTGCTGGTGGCCGCTTCAATGCCTTGCAAGGCCAAGTTGGACTTGACCTCTGGGGTGAGCAGCACGCGGGCAATGTCGGCGTTGACTTTTGAGATGATCTCTTTGGGCACACCGCTTGGCATAAAAACCCCCAACCAAACATCCAAGGCAACACCGGGCACAGTCTCTGCGATGGCGGGCAAATCGGGAAACGCGGCGAACCGTTTGCCTCCCGCTGCGGCCAACAAAATCAGCTTGCCATCCTTCGTGTAGGGCAGCAAGGAGTTGATGGCGCCAATGAAGACTTGGAGTCGCCCGCCCAGCAAATCGGTGATGGCAGGCACGGCCCCTTTGTAAGGGACATGCTGCATGGTAATGCCCGCTTGATAGTTGAGCATCTCTGAGGCCAGTTGCTGAGGCGAGCCGTTGCCCGAAGAGCCGTAGTTCAAGCGGCCAGGATTTTTCTTGGCGTAATCAACAAGAGCGGCCACGGATTTGACGCCGATGGAGGGGTGCACCACGAGCACGAAAGGCACCGAGGCCACGACCGTAACGGGACTGAAGTCTTTAAAGACATCAAAAGGGACTTTCCCCACATGCGGATTCGTGACGAAAATATTGTTGGCGCCCAACAACCAAGTGTAGCCGTCGGGGGCACTTTTGGCGACAAAGTCTGCCCCCAAGTTCATTCCTGCTCCTGGCTTGTTGTCCACCACCACCGCTTGGCCCCAGAGCTCTGTGAGCCTTTGCCCAATCAAGCGCGCCACCACATCGTTGCTCCCACCTGGGGTGATGGGCACAATGAACTTCACGGCCCGGTTGGGATAGGAAGAGGTGTTTGACCCAGCACCCAATGGCGGGTTCGCCAATGCACCCGCAGCATTGGTTTGTGCCCAGCTCGCCTGGGTCAGAAGGCAAGAAAAAAGACCAGTCCAGTACACCTTGCCCAACTTCTGGATCCATAGCGCACAGAGCGTTCTCCAGCGTTTTGGTTTCTTTTGCAAGGACCGGTGAGCGGCGAATTGAGCTGAAAAACCTTGAGCCATTGCGGTCTCCCATGTGGTGAATCGAGTGATTCTAGGGCTACGACAGTTGCGAGGGTCTAAGTGTTTTCCAAGTGTTCACCAAGTGTTCACCAATTGTTCACCAATTGTTCACCAAGTGTTCCGAAGATAACTTTGGGCCACCGATGCAATGGCACTCAACCGTGGGTTGTTTTGGCGTATTTAACGCAATCGATCTCGCGTGTAACGATAGAGTTTGGTGGAGTAAACGCCCAAAAAAAGCACCAACAAGCTGCCTGATACATCGCCCACAAACATGGCCCATAAATCGGCAATAAAAGTCTCGTCGAGTTTTTCGTAATGGAACCACAACTGATGAATGGCGCTGGAGATGAGGGCAAAAATGATAGAGCACTCAATGATTTTTTTAGAATTCAAGTCCCGTAAATCCTGATCGAGGCCAATCCAATGCGTACAAATTTGACGCGCGATCATGGGGGTGATCGCGCTGATCAAACTCGTGACCACCCCAACCCAGATCGTTTCATTGGTGTGGATTTGAAGATTGATAACCAAAGAGGCCATAAAAATGCCCAAGGCGCCAATCTCCTCCAAGACCAGTACAAATCCTAAGATCATGCCTGAGGGCAAGAAAATCCAATTGACATGATCCGTGTAGTCTAAGGACGAAAACAATTCTTCATTGAGAAAAAACACCCCGTAATAGGTCACACTCACCAAAAAAAGGAGCATCACATTGAGTCTGCTCATGGGCTTATTTCAATAAAGCAGTAGATTGGATTATTTTGAAAAACCTGCATTTTTGAATCGTTTGATGAGTGTGGTGTGCATTTCCATCATGCTGGCATATTAGCAAAGTGGCCAGATCCTTGGTCATTGGGGCAAAGACCTAATGGTTAGCCCTAGAGGTAAATTCAGATCTTACCTATAAATTTAACAAGCATGCTGGGCGGGACTCAACGCTCAGCTTCTTGCTTTAAAAACCCAGCCAATTCGCTTGCCGCGACGAGCTCAATGGCATTGTAGAGTGAGATTCTCAGCCCCCCCAAGGAGCGATGACCCTCTAGGCCCGTGAAGCCCTCAAGCGCAGCATGCGCTAGAAATTCCCTTTCTTTTTCGGGGCTTTGCAGCCGAAAGGCCACATTCATTTGGGAGCGAAATGGCAATTTGGCATGGATTCGAAAGTGCTCTGGGAATAGGTTGAGGGCTTGATAAACCACTGCGGCTTTTTGGGCGTTGAGCTCGCCCATGGCCTTGAGGCTTCCCACGTCTTCAAGTAGCCACTGGACGACCAAATTGAGGACGTAAATAGAAAACACGCAAGGCGTGTTGTAGACCGACTGTGCTTTCAACTGGGTGTGATAGTTGAGCATCGATGGCAAATCGTTCCTTGCCATATCCAAAAAAGCGTCTTTGACGATCACCACCGTTACGCCTGCTGGCCCCAAGTTTTTTTGCGCATGGGCGTAGATCAAATCGAAGGCGCTCACATCGATGGGGCGAGACAATAAATTGGAAGACATGTCGCAAATGATGGGCACGCCCAGGCCCTTGGGGTGATCAGTGAACTCCAGGCCTTCGACCGTTTCATTGGAGACGTAATGCAAGTAAGCCGCCTGAGGGTCGATTTGCAATTGCCCCCAACTCGGCAGGCTTTGGTAGCCTTCGGCCTCACCACTCCAAGCCACGTGCACATCGCCTTCGAGTGCGGCCTCAACTGGGGCCTTGGCGCTCCAGTAGCCTGTTTGCATATAGGCGGCAGTTTTTCCTGTGCCTTTCAAGTAAGCCATGGCGATCATGGAAAACTGCAGGCTGCTGCCGCCTTGCAAGAACATCACGTGGTAATTCTGAGGAATGGCCAAAAGGGTACGCAGCCTCATCTCGGCCTCATGGATAAGGCCCATGAACCAATCACTTCGGTGGCTCATGCCCAAAATCGAGACACCAGTCTCGGGCAAGGCTTGAATGGCTTGTTGGACCTGCTCGAGCACGGCACTGGGCAAGGCGCCCGGGCCAGCAGAGAAGTTTCTTTGGTTCAATATGTTCATGGCTCAAGGCTTGGAATTGATGAGCATTTGATAAAAAGCATCGAAGGTTTTTTTCATAATGGCTTTTTTGTAAGGAAACAGTTCTTCGGCGTCGGTGTCGTGCACCCAAGCGGAGTTGTCGATTTCAAACACAATCAGCCCGCCCTTGGCACTCAGTGCGCAGTCGAGCACCAAGTAATCCAAGGGGATCAAGCGGTAAATGGCTTCAAAAATCGACGCAAACGGCTTGGCAATGAGGTCCTCAAAATCCTCCATGAAACGCTGCTCTTCTCTTTTTTTGTCTTCATTGAACTCCATCTGGGCCGATTTGTAATGCACCACCCAGTGTGCAGAGATGGCCAAATGGCTGACAAAGGGCCTGCCTTGGATCAGACAGAGGCGAAACTTGCGGTACTGTTGATCGTCGCTTTGGTAGGGAAGGTAAGGGCAGGCGTAGAAGTCTTCTTCGTGGTGCTCATTCAAATAGTGTAAAAACTCTTCAGGACGGGTGATCAGTTCAAAACCGATGCCCGCATGCAGCTCGCTGGGTCTGAGCGTGAAGGGCAGTGGCAACGGTTTGTCGCTTTGGACTTCCCAAGAGTGGGCCATGGCCAAAAGGCGAGCGCGGGTGTGCCTTTCTTGCTGAGCCATGAGCAGGCCTGGAATGTCCCGCAAAGTTTGGTAGGCGCGTTCGCGCTCACAAAAGGATATCCAAGTCGGAGTATTGAGCATAGGCCTGGGCCAATGCGCAGCCCATTCGCACAAGGCTTCTAAAATTGGGGCATTGCTTTTGGAGTGGCCTATGGCCACGATGGCCACGTCGTGCTCGGGGATTTGCGTGGGTGCTGGCTCTCCAGGCAAGAGGTAGAGCAGTTCGAGTTGGATGGGCTGGTTTTCGACCAAATAGTCCAGGGGAAGGTTTTCTCGCATGTCGCCCGGCGCGCACAGTGCCAATAAGCGAAGCGCTCGCTCTCCCGGGTGAGCGTGGGTTTGAAGTCGGTATGTCCGCCTCAGGCTCAAGGCCTTGGCCTGCATTTGTAGAGAAAAATCGTCTTGTTGAGTGCCTTGAAATAAGTAAAACAAGCGCATGTAGCGGTTGGCCATGTCGGGGTCAATGCTTGCGTCTTGGAGCATTTCCAAAGCCTGCGCGCGTGGGGTTCTGGCAATGCAGACATGCGATTCAATGGCGACAAGTGGCTCGTGCTTGAGTTCAAAGTTCATCTCGGGTGCCATTCAACGCTGAGTTGGCCGTGGTGAAAGGGTTTTTTTGTCAGTTTTGAGGTGTGAGCTGAGAAAAATAAGCCAAAGCCAAGTCTTCTCGTGAACGGCCTTCACACTGGAGCGTTTGTGATCCACTCGCGTGTCAACCCATGGCCCTCTTGCGAACAATAATGAGGTGCACTCTTGCATCTTAGCGCCTAAAATGCACCAAAGATCACAAAATCCGTATCTGTTGTTGATTAATGAAATTTTCTCCTGTCTCACCAACCCACACCGTGGGTACCAAAGAACTCTTTGAGAGTGGCCAACAATGCCAACAAAAAGGAGAGTTGGACCGCGCTTTGGCGTTTTACGGTAAAACATTGAAGTTGGATGAGCGGCACTTCGAGGCACTTTATTGGAGTGCGGTGATTTGCGCACAAACCAAGAATTTTGACCTTGCCGTTGAATATTTTGAACGCGCGCATGCATTGAACCCGGTCGACTTGAGGTGCCTTTTGCAGTGGGGGGTGGCCTTGAAAGAGAGGGGGCGACTCGAGAGTGCTCTGGAAATATTCGAGCGTGCCTTGAATCTTGACCCCACCCAGGAGGACATCTACATCCACAAAGGCCTCACCCTGATGGGCCTCAAGAGTTGGCGAGCCGCTTTGACGTGTTTTTTGCAAGTGACTGTCTCACGGCCTGAGCACGCCGCACTTCATTTGTACAAAGCCCGTGCTTTGAGTGAGCTCAAAGACTTCGAGGCTGCCATGGCCAGTTTTGACCAGGCCATTGCGATTGATGAAAACTACATTGAAGCGCATTTCAGCAAAGCGCAGGCCTGCCAAGACGCGGGTGATTTGTTGCGTTCACTCTCATGCTTTGAGAGAGTGATTGAGCTGGCCCCGTCCTTTGCCGTGGCTCACCAATACATGGGCTTTGTGCTCTTCAATCTGGGGCGGGTGCATGAAGCCGTTCAGGCCCACCAACGCTCGATTCGATTGCAGTCGAGCAACAAAGAATCTTGGCTTCAGTTGGGCGTTGCATACAATCAGTTGGGACAGTTTGACTTGGCGCTGGCCGCGTATGAAAAAGCCATTCAGCTCGGGACCCACGATGAAAAGGCGTTTTTCAATGCGGGCTTGCTGCTCATCAGCATGGGCCGATATTCGCAAGCGATCAAACGCTTTAACCAAGTCATTGATCTGGGCAGTGTGGTCCCTTTGGCATATGTCAACCGCGGCATGGCCCAACAATACATGGGCGACTGGTCCGGTGCCCAGGTGAGCTTTAACCAAGCCATCACCATTGATTTCCAATGCGCATTGGCGCATTTCAATTTGGGCGTTTTGCAGCAAAAGCAACGAGACTTGCAGTCTGCTTTGATGAGCTATGGGCAAACCATCAAGTGCGATCCAGAGCACTTGAGCGGGTGGCTCAATATGGGAGACGTGCTCCATGACCTCCAACACCCCAAAGCTGCCATTGAGTGCTACGAGCGGGCTTTGATTTTGAAGCCTGAGGATCCTCATATTTTGTACCACATGAGCTTATCGCTTTTGCTCGATGGTCAGTACGAAAGAGGGTGGGAGTACTTTGAGTCCAGGCGAGATTACGAGGGTGCATTTTTGTCGCAGAGCAAAAATCCAATGACCCAGCCGCTGTGGTTGGGGCAAGAAGGATTGCCGGGCAAACGCATCTTGATTCAAAGTGAACAAGGCCTGGGAGACACCTTGCAGTTCGTGCGTTTTGTTCAGATCCTTGTTCAATCGCAGGTCCGGGTCACCTTGCAAGTGCCCGCGGCCTTGAAAACCTTGCTCAAATGTGTGCCTGGGGTCGATCTGCTCATTGCCCAAGGAGAACGTGTTCCAGAGGTTGATTTTTATTGCCCATTGATGAGTTTGCCCCATGCCTTGCGGCGTTATTTGGAAAACGAGGCCGACCCCTTTGTGGCGCAGTCGCCCTATCTTCAGGCTCCTGGCGTCAAACAAAGATGGTGGACCCAGCGTTTTGAGCCCACCAATAAGCGCAAAGTAGGGCTGGTGTGGTCAGGGGGCTTTAGGCCGAATTTACCCGCCTCTTGGGAGGTTAATGAGAGAAGAAACATTCCTTTGGCGCTTTTTGAAATGCTGGCAATGGAGGGGATCGAATTTTATTCTTTGCAAAAAGGCGAGCCCGCCCAATCGGAACTTGCTGACATGCTTCAATCCAAACGTCTGCAGTTGCCCCTGGTCAATTGGATGGACGATGCGCATGATTTCTCCGATACAGCGGCCTTGGTTGGGCAGCTCGATTTGGTCATTGCGGTCGATACCTCCACGGCCCATTTGGCCGCTGCCATGGGCAAATCCGTGTGGCTGCTCAACCGCTACGACACTTGCTGGCGTTGGGGCTTAACGCAGTCGCAAACCGTGTGGTACCCCACCATGCGAATTTTTAGGCAGCCCCAACTCGGCGACTGGGTGGGTGTCATGCAAACGGTGCGTGTGGCACTCGAGCAATGGCTCAAAACGCATTGATTGAGATGCCATGTTTGTAGCCCTTTGACCTGCTGTGGAAGGCTCGGACGGGATTGTGCAAACCGTCACTGAGTTGATTGGAACAACGCTTTTGGTGCAGGAGGTCTCAGAGGTCAACGTCGGACCAAGACAGCCAGGGGTGGGAAGTCGGGCGCCAAGAATGGGCGGCCTTGGTGAATTGATCAAATGGATTGATCAAATGGATTGCAGGATCGATAAAGGAGCAAAGAAGTCAACAAAACACCTTGCCCACACCCAAGGTGCGGGCAAAGTGATTCAAAGTACCAGATTACGACAAGTGTTTGCCAATCAAGCCAGCCAACTCAAACATGGTGACTTGGGCTTTGCCAAAGACCGCTTTGAGTTTGTCATCGGCGTTGATGTTTCTTTTATTGACTTTGTCTTGAAGGCCGTGCTTTTTGATGTACGTCCACAATTTGCTCACCACTTCAGTGCGGGGCACGGCATGGTTGCCAATGACGGCGGCCAAAGCTGCGCTGGGGGTCATGGGTTTCATGAAGGCTGCATTGGGAGTGCGCTTTTTAGCAGCGACTTTTTTGGCTGGCGCTTTTTTCGCGGGAGCTGCTTTTTTAGCAGGGGCTTTTTTCGCGGGAGCTGCTTTTTTGGCAGGCGCTTTTTTAGCGACTACTTTTTTAGCAGGAGCCGCTTTTTTGGCGGGCGCTGCTTTTTTTGCAGTTTTTTTTGCCGGGGCTTTTTTTGCAGTTGCCATTTTTGAAGTTCCTTCTTGAATGTATATAAAAAAACCAATGAAAAATGCCTTTTCACCAGTGCTGTGATCCTAAAGGGAAAAAACACACTTTCCAAGGGGAAAATCACTTTTTCCAAGTTAAATGTTGTTTTTTTTGTTGAAAAAGTCAAGTTTTCCCCTCTGAGTGACGTTTTTCTCCTGTGCAGTGGCTCACCCTGAGCAAAGCCGCACGGCAGTGCCGGGTGAGCCTCGAGTGTCAAAAGGATTGGCTTTTCTTTGTAGATCGACCCGCCAGGGGCTTTCAAGGTCGGGGGCGAAGAGATTTTTTTAACGACTCGCAAGCCCAGACATGAAGACCGTAAAAACGTCTGGGCGTATTTTTTTTCAACATTTACCCTTGAATCTGACTCAAGCTCGGCGTGGGAGGCGCTCGCGCCCAATGGGTGTGCGCTGCACTCAAAAGCTGGGTCCAACATGGCACTCCATTTCGCTTGGCAATTTATGGGAAAATACAAGATGTAAGCCAGTCCCAGTCTTGCTGTTGTGGTGTTCCCCCACAAAGCCTTGCGTCAGATGGGTCATGGGTCCTTGATGAGGGAGTGTTCGGTTCGCTGCCTCCTGACGTTTCCCTGCGAAGTTCTTGACTCGCGTGTTCACTTTTAACCTGATTCTCAAATGCTTGATATCACTTTGCCCGATGGCTCCGTTAGACAATACCCCAGCGCTTTGAGCGTGATGGACGTGGCCACATCGATTGGTGCGGGTCTGGCCAAGGCCGCTTTGGCGGGAAGTGTGGACGGACAACTCGTGGACTTGAGCCATGTGATCGATCGCAATGTGATCCTTGCGATTTTGACCCCCAAGGATGCTCAGGGGCTTGAGGTGATCCGTCACTCCACCGCGCACTTGATGGCCCACGCTGTGAAGTCCTTGTTCCCCGAAGCGCAGGTGACAATTGGTCCCGTGATTGAGAATGGTTTTTATTACGACTTTGCCTACCACCGCGCATTCACCCCCGAGGACTTGGTGGAAATAGAAAAGCGCATGGCCCAATTGAGCGATAAAAATGAGCCGGTGGTGCGCCAAGTTCTCCCAAGGGATGAGGCGGTGGCGTACTTCAAAGGCCTGGGCGAAAGCTATAAGGCGCAAATCATTGAAAGCATTCCTCAGCACGAAGACGTCTCCTTGTACAGCGAGGGTTCTTTCACCGATCTTTGTCGCGGCCCTCACGTGCCGAGCACAGGCAAATTAAAGCACTTCAAGCTGATGAAGGTCGCGGGCGCTTATTGGAGAGGGGATCACAACAACGAGATGCTCCAGCGCATCTACGGCACCGCTTGGGAGTCCAAAGAAGCCTTGGAGCAGTACTTGACGATGCTCGAGGAGTCGGAAAAACGCGATCACCGTCGATTGGGTCGTGAGCTCGATTTGTTCCACATCGATGACCATGCCCCAGGCCTCGTGTTTTGGCACCCCTTGGGCTGGCGTGTCTGGCAAGGGGTGGAGCAGTATATGCGTCGCGTCTACCAAGACAATGGCTATTTGGAGGTGAAGGGCCCTCAGGTGTTGGACAAATCCTTGTGGGAAAAGACCGGCCACTGGGACAAATACCGTGACAACATGTTCACGACAGACAGCGAGAAGCGCGACTATGCGCTCAAGCCTATGAATTGTCCGGGACATTTGCTCATCTTCAAGCAAGGGCTCAAAAGCTACCGCGATTTGCCGCTGCGTTATGGCGAGTTTGGTCAGTGTCACAGGAACGAGCCCTCGGGAGGCCTGCACGGCATCATGCGCGTGCGCGGCTTCACCCAAGACGATGGCCACATCTTTTGCACAGAAGACCAGATCCTCCAAGAATGCACCGATTTCACCGCCTTGCTGCAAAAGGTCTACAAAGACTTTGGCTTTGAGGACATCATCTACAAAGTGGCGACCCGCCCAGCCCAACGCATCGGCAGCGACGAGGTCTGGGACAAGGCCGAGGCGGCCTTGATCCACAGCCTGAACGCCTCGGGCTGCGAGTACATCTTGTCACCTGGTGACGGCGCCTTTTATGGCCCCAAGATCGAATACACCCTGAAAGACGCTTTGGGGCGTCAGTGGCAGTGCGGTACGATTCAGGTGGACTTCTCCATGCCCGAGCGACTGGAGGCCGAATACGTGGCCCTTGATGGCACTCGCCAGCGCCCCGTCATGCTGCACCGCGCGATTGTGGGTAGCCTTGAGCGTTTCATCGGTATTTTGATTGAGCAGCACTCGGGCGCCTTCCCCACTTGGCTTGCCCCCAACCAGGTGGCAGTCCTCACCATCTCGCAAAATCAGGCCCAATATGCCAGTGATGTCGCCAAAATGCTGAAAAATCAAGGTCTTAGGGCTGTGGTAGATGCCTCAAGTGACAAAATAACGTATAAAATACGCAGTTATTCAATGCAAAAGTTGCCCTATCTCTTGGTCATTGGTGACAAAGAGAGTGCTTCGGGCCTGGTTGCCGTGCGTGCTAGAGGTAATATCGATCTTGGCACTATGACTGTTCAAGATTTTTTAACCAAAATCCAAACGGATATCACTCAAAAAGCGTAATTTATTGCGCTTTTGGGCATGTTAACCTCCTAAACACTGAGCTTTTGCGCCCATTGGGTCGATTTTGACCTTGTATTTAAAGGACACACACCATCGCTACAGAATTTCGCGACCGTCGCTTGCGCGAGGAACGTAAACACCGCCTAAACCGAGAAATCATGGCCCCGGAAGTCCGATTGTCTGGCCCAGAAAACGAGCCCATTGGGATCGTGAGCATTGCTGAGGCTTTGCGCATGGCAGGGGACTTGGATGTGGATTTGGTCGAAATTGCGGCCACTGCCATTCCCCCGGTGTGTCGATTGATGGATTACGGCAAGTTCAAGTACCAAGAGCAAAAGAAGGCGCAAGAAGCGAAATCCAAGCAAAAAGTCATTGAGGTCAAGGAGATCAAGTTTCGCCCTGGCACCGATGATGGCGACTACAACATCAAGCTGCGCAACATCAGGCGCTTTTTGGAAGAAGGCGATAAGTGTAAAATCACTCTTCGCTTTCGAGGTCGTGAGATCACCCATCAAGACTTGGGTATGGCCTTGTTGCAAAGGATTCGAGATGAATTGGCAGACAGCATCGTCGTCGAGCAGTTCCCAAAATTAGAGGGACGCCAGATGGTCATGATGATCGCGCCAGGCAAGAAAAAACCGGGTGGCGTGACCAAACCCGCGAACGAAGCACCGCAAGGCGCTTTGGTCTGATTCAAAGGTCGCGCAAACAACAAGTGTCTCGGGGCCAACAAGGTTGCGTGAGTTTCGCAAACGCCTCACGAGCACATTCAAAGAGGAGCATCACATGCCCAAAATGAAAACAAAAAGCAGCGCCAAAAAGCGCTTTCGAGTTCGCCCAGGGGGTACCGTTAAACGGGGTCAGGCTTTTAAGCGTCATATTTTGACGAAAAAAACGACCAAAAATAAGCGTCACTTGCGGGGCAGTGTGTCTGTTCATGAGACCAATATGGGTCACATGGCGCAGATGCTTCCCAGCGCAGGCCTTTGATTTAACGTTCGAACCCAGGAGAATTTACTATGCCTCGCGTCAAACGTGGTGTGACCGCCAGAGCCCGTCACAAAAAAGTTTTAGTCCTTGCAAAAGGCTTTCGCGGTCGTCGCGGCAATGTTTTCAGGATCGCCAAAGAAGCGGTCATGAAAGCTGGGCAATACGCCTACCGAGATCGCCGTACCAAAAAGCGTGTGTTTCGCCAATTGTGGATTGCACGTATCAACGCTGCAGCCCGTGAATGTGGCATCACCTACAGCCAATTTGCCAACGGTTTGAAGAAAGCCTCGATTGAGATCGATCGCAAAATGTTGGCCGACTTGGCTGTGCACGACAAAGTGGCCTTCAGTGGCATCGTGGAGCAAGTGAAAGCCACATTGGCCATTTAATCCAAGCGGTCGGTTGTGCGCCAAGGCGCTGGGGTGGATCATTTCACCTTGGCCTTTTGCAACCCAACCTTGTATCCGAGGTCAAGGCGTATGCATGCACAGTGCTGGCTTTGACCTTTTTTGTTTTCCCCGACCTTCTCTCATAGCCATGAACGCATTAACCGATGACGTGGTGCTCAATGCCCAAGCGGCCTTTGAAGCGGCCAAAACACCTGCGGATTTGGAGAACGTCAAGGCGCAGTTTTTGGGCAAAACGGGCCGAATCACCGAACTCATGAAGGGTTTGTCGCAACTGAGCGTGGACGACAAAAAAGCCCAAGGTGCCAAGATCAACGCCCTTAAAACCGCCATTGAGCAAGCTCTGCAAGCGCGCCGGGATGCCTTGCAAAGTGAGGCCTTGGAGCGTCAACTCCAAGCGGAGTCGCTGGATGTGACGCTCCCAGGGCGTGTGCGCCACACCGGCGGTCTGCACCCGGTGAGCTTGACCTTGGAGCGCATCGAGCAGATCTTCAACTCCATGGGGTTCTCGGTTGCTCAAGGCCCTGAGATTGAGACCGATTGGTTCAATTTCACCGCGCTCAACACGCCTCAAAACCATCCTGCACGATCCATGCACGACACCTTTTATGTCGAGGGGGGGCATTTGCTCAGAACCCACACCTCACCCATGCAAATTCGCCATGCCGTGCAGCACGTGAAGGCGCACCGCGCCGCGCTCGATCGCGGTGAGTTGATGCCTGAAATTCGCGTGATTGCACCGGGTCGCACCTATCGCGTCGACAGTGACGCCACCCACTCGCCCATGTTCCATCAGTGCGAGGGTCTGTGGGTGGGTGAGCGCGTGAGCTTTAAAGACTTGAAGGTGGTGTTCACCTCATTTTGTAAAATTTTCTTCGAGTCCGAAGACCTCACCTTGCGGTTTCGGCCGAGTTTTTTCCCGTTCACCGAACCCAGTGCCGAAATTGACATCCAGTTCGCCACCGGTCCCTTGGCCGGTCGCTGGCTCGAAGTTGCCGGCTCAGGCCAGGTGCACCCCAATGTGATTCGCAACATGGGCTTGGAGCCCGAGCGCTACATGGGCTTTGCCTTTGGTATGGGGCCCGATCGCTTGACCATGCTCAGGTACGGCGTCAACGATTTGCGTTTGTTCTTTGATGGCGACTTGCGCTTTTTAAGCCAATTCCAATAATCCCCTTTCTAGGAAGTTCCAAGCGATGCAGTTGCCAGAATCTTGGTTGCGAGAGTTTTGTAATCCTTCTTTGAGCGCCCAAGCCTTGGCCGATGACTTGACCATGGCCGGTCTTGAGGTGGAGGAGTTGCGCACAGTGGCCCCCGCTTTCACGGGCGTCGTGGTGGGCCTTATCGTGGGCATTGAGCCCCACCCCAAGGCCGACCGCTTGCGGGTGTGTCAAGTTGACGTCGGAGCAGCGTCTGCTGCCCCCTTGCAAATTGTCTGCGGTGCCCCCAACGCGGCCTTGGGCCTGAAGGTGCCTTGCGCAATGCTGGGTGCTGTGCTGCCAGGCCAGGATGGCCAAGCGGGGATGGAAATCAAGGCCGTCAAATTGATGGGTTTGGAGAGCTTTGGCATGCTGTGCTCGGCCAAGGAGCTTCAAATCAGCGACGAGCATGCGGGCTTGATGGTGCTCGACGGCGAGGCCCCATTGGGTGTGTCCATCCGCGAATATTTGAAGCTCGATGACCATTTGCTCACCTTGAAACTCACCCCCAATTTGGCGCATTGCTTGAGTGTGCGAGGTGTTGCCAGAGAACTCTCCGCGATCACCCGTACGCCGCTTGTCGAACATGCGCTGGTGCCCGTTGAGGTCCGAACTGACGCTCGCTTGGCCGTTCACGTGGATGCTGCTGCCCATGACCTTTGTGGGCGCTTTAGTGGTCGGGTGGTAAGGGGGTTGAACCCCAAAGCAACCACGCCGGCCTGGATGGTCGAGCGCTTAATGGGCTGTGGTCAAAGGCCGGTCTCGGCCTTGGTGGACATCTCCAACTTTGTCATGTTTGAGTACGGACAGCCCACCCACATCTTTGATTTGGACCGCATCTCTGGACCTCTTGAGGTAAGGTGGGCCAAGCCCGGTGAAACACTGGTCTTGCTCAATGGACAGACGGTGAAACTTGACGACCAAGTGGGGGTCATTGCCGACGCCCAGGGGCCAGAGTCCTTGGCGGGCATCATGGGTGGTAAAGCCAGCGCCGTTGGCGACGACACCCAAAGCATCTACATCGAAGCCGCGTTTTGGTGGCCCCAAGCCGTGGCGGGCCGCTCAAGGCGATTTAACTTCGCCACCGATGCGGGACATCGCTTTGAGCGCGGTGTCGATCCTGAGCAAACGGTGGCCATGATTGAGCGCATTACCCGGCTCGTGGTCGATATTTGTGGCACGCCGCAAACCGTGTGTGGCCCCATCGACGACCAACGCTTTAATTTGCCCAAGCCCCATCCCTTGAGCCTGAGGGTGGAGCGTGCTTGCCGCGTCATTGGCATGGAGATCGGGCAAGAGACCATGTTCAAGGCCTTGGCTTCACTGGGTCTGAATCCTACGCAAACACCAGGCGTGATCACACTCACTCCACCGAGCCACCGCTTTGATTTGAGCTTGGAAGAGGACTTGATCGAAGAGGTGATTCGCTGCTTGGGCTACGAGACTTTGACGCAAACACCGCCCATGGGGCCCATCACGGCGCAGTTGCCGCTCGAGTCCCACCGCGGTGCCTTCACGTTAAGACGTCAACTCGCCACCTTGGGTTACCAAGAAACGATCAACTACAGTTTTGTGCAAGAGCAGTGGGAGCAGTCGTTTTCTAAAACCGCCGAGCCCATCCGTTTGCTCAACCCCATAGTGAGTTCCATGAGTGTGATGCGCACAACCCTCTTGGGGGGGTTGTTGCAAGTGCTCAAGTTCAACCTCGATCGCAAAACAGCCGATGTGCGCGTCTTTGAGATGGGGCGCGTGTTCATCAAGGACGCCAGCGTCATGGACACCGACCAAACGGTTGAAGGCATTGATCAGCCCATGCGCTTGGGCGGCTTGGCCTATGGCCGCGTACAACCCTTGCAGTGGGGGGCCAGCGACCAGGCGTTGGACTTCTTTGATGTCAAGGGGGACTTGGAGGCGTTTTTGCATCCTCTGAAGCTTGAGTGGCGCTCAGGCGTGCGACAAGCCTTGCACCCGGGGCGAAGTGCGGAGATTTATCTTCAGGGCCAGAGCATTGGCTGGCTCGGTGAGTTGCACCCGGCCTTGACCCAAGCCTGGGACTTGCCCAAGTCGCCCATCGTGTTTGAGTTGGATTTGGCGGCCGTGTCGACACGCCCGCTTGCGAGTTTCGCCGAGGTGAGCAAATTCCAAGCAGTTGAGCGGGACCTGGCCTTGGTGCTCTCGCAAGAGGTGACACACACCCGTTTGATGCAAGAGGTCTGGAAGTCACCCACGGCAGGACTGCTCAAAGACGCGACCTTGTTTGATTTGTACCGACCCAAGGAGGCCAGCGCACAAATGGGCCTGAGCGAGAGATCGTGGGCGGTGCGCCTGAGTTTGTCCAAGAGCACTGGCACCCTCACGGAGCCAGAAATTGAAGAGTGCGTGGCCAGTGTCGTGGCGCATTTGACGAAAACCTTGAGCGCACGACTGAGGGCTTGACGGGTCGAAGTGGATCGCGCATATCTTTGAGCAGATGGGCCGCCATTTTGCAGACAAGATCGATCGGCCAGAGAGATTAACCAACACAGACCAACAGGGAGTCGATATGGAACTTGCACTGAATTCGCTGGAGTCCCCAGCCCTGACCAAGGCGCAACTGGCCGAATTGCTGTTTGAGCAAATTGGGCTCAACAAGCGCGAGTCCAAGGACATGATCGATGCGTTTTTTGATCTGATTGTGGAAAGGCTTTTGGCTGGAGAGGACGTGAAAATTTCTGGGTTTGGCAACTTCCAATTGCGCACCAAAACACCGCGCCCAGGTCGCAACCCCAGGACGGGTGAGGCCATCACGATTCAAGCGCGGCGAGTGGTCACATTCCATGCCAGTCAAAAACTCAAAGACATGATTCAAAATCCGCAGAGCGCTTAACCCTTTAGCATTCATGTTTTAATTTGATCTGTATTTTGAGCCTCAAATGGCGCCAATTCATTAACACATTAGCACCTTGGCTCATAACCAAAACGGTGGTTAACACCTAAATATTTTTAGAAATTTAACTGGCTTTTTTCTCCGCTTCGTGTAATCTCACTCCTCCGTTTAGAAACCACGAAACACGCGATAGTGACCGATTCAATGTCGATAGATTTGCCCATCATCCCTGCCAAGCGCTATTTCACCATTGGTGAAGTGAGTGATTTATGTGGCGTGAAACCCCACGTGCTGCGCTACTGGGAGCAAGAATTCACCCAGCTCAGACCCATGAAGCGTCGCGGCAACCGTCGCTACTATCAGCACCATGAAGTGCTCATGATTCGTCGCATCCGCGACTTGCTCTACGATCAAGGCTTCACCATCAGTGGCGCGAGAAATAAACTCCAAGAGATTGTGCAAGTTGAAAAGGATAAAAAACGCTCGGGCTTGATGATGCTAAGCGGCATGGAGGTTTTTGAGCCTGACCAAGATGTGGATGAGACCAAATTGGTGGACGCCTGGACGGCCTCAGGGATTTTGAGTGACCCGCCCCAACTCAAACTCCTCATGCGTGAACTGCGTGAAATTCGCCAACTGTTGATCTGAAGAATTGGCTTGGGAGGCGACAAAATTGTTGCCCAGATCGGGTTATAATGGATTCATCGGCGTGTAGCGCAGCCTGGTAGCGCACTTGCATGGGGTGCAAGGGGTCGCGAGTTCGAATCCCGCCACGCCGACCATCAGATACGGGTAAGCATTTTTATAAATGCTTACCCTTTTTTGATTTCGATGGGGTTGGTGGCTGTCGAGCAATAAGTTTCAATGTGCATGAGTGTCTTCCTTGTATTGATCCTGCCCCATGATCGAAATAACAAATAAGTAAGGTCTTGGATGAGGTCCCATTTCAAGAGCAGTAAAATAGCATTCTGCGCAAAGATCTGACTGGGCTCACATGCCACTAACTGTTGGCAATCATTGGGTTTGAGTTCTGCTTGAATAAAGTGCTGAAAGAGCAATTATTCAGTTTGTCGTACTGCAATTCTTCAACCCAAGAGATATTCAATACATCGCAAATAGGACGCCACCCTGCGTATTGAGCAGTGCGGCCCGAGAGATTGAGATCCCGAACTTTCATCGCTGGATTGGGCAGATACATTCCCTTTTTAACTCGAGTCCACAATTTGCGGCTGGGGATGTAGTTGCTGTCTATTTCAGCACGCGCCAAAACTGCGCTGACATGTGTTTTCTTGCGTCGGTGCATTCGCCAAAGATGATCTGGGAAATGCACAAGGCAATCGCTGATGTCTTGCGCTGTAAATCCCATCGAAAAAATGTACTCAAGCGGGGCATGTTTTGTCCACTGCGTGCGCAAGTTTTTAAAACCAGCGATCATGACCGAAAGTACCCAGTACTCGCTTTGAGTTCGCTCTAGGCGGATCAAGCGTTCGTCGATTTGCACATCCAAGAATGGCGGCGATAAAAGGTCAAAGAGTGGCCCCATGGATTGCTTGGCAAATACCGGATCATCGATGGCTCGGTTGAGCGCAAACAGCCACGGTGTGTGACCAAATTCATCCTCGATTTGCGGGTTGGCGCCGCGCTCGATCAGTGCTTTGACCAAGCCCACATTGCCCGCTCGAGCAGCCAAGCTCAAAGGCGTCACCCCTTTTGTCGTCAAATGATCAACGCCGTATAAATCACATTCACGCAAAATATCTTTGAAGTTGTGAGCGGCATAGGGCTGCAGTTGTCTGAGTCTGAGATTGGCGACTGCTTTACAAGCGAACAGCGTTTTGTAATCAGCCTCACGCCATTGAGCTTGCAAATCGTATTCATCAAGTTTTGGAGATTTTTGCACGGGGGGGAACAAACTCACCGCTGGTTGAAAGTTGACATTTTTGGCAAGAAGTCTAATCCACTCGTCTTGACCGTGCCATAGACAATATTCAAACAGATTTTGTCTTGGTTTGTTGGAGGGCAGTGTGCGATCAAATGCACGGGGTTTGAGCTCTTGCATGAGGGCTTGGGACCAGGGATTCCAAGGGGTCTCTTTGTTTTTTAAAAAAGCATCTCGGATGGCTTGCGCTTGCTCATCCTTGCCCTGCATTTCAAGCTTCAGCGCCTCTTTGACCCAGTCCTCTTTTGAGGAGGCGCTGATCGGGAAAGTCGCACCCTTGCTTTGCTGCGCGATTTCCAGACCTAAAAGGCCCAGCAGTGGGTGATCCGTGTCGGACTCCACGAAAACCAAGGTCTCTACCGCGCGGGTAAGGGCTACATAAAGAGAGTTGACGAAAAATTTGAATAACTCCAGCGACTTGTCCCCCTTGTCTCGAGGGCGCTTGTAGGCCAGTTCCTCTTTTTCCAATTCGCTCAGCTCTACACCTTCACAGACCTCAGTAAAGGCACTTCTTTGACCAGAAATGATGGCATAAAGAATGACATGGGGGTATTCCAAGCCCTTCGCTTCATGGACTGAGAAAACGAGGGGGGTCTTAAAGTGTTCGCGAGCCTGCGCTTTGTCCTCGTCACGAAGCACCACCACCGCGTGTTGAACAGAGACTCGACTTTGCGCATCGAGATCACGAAGCTGAGACTCCTTTGCAGCAACCAAGCTCACGCTGCCCAAACGTTCTGTATGCGTACTGACTAAAAAATTGCTTTCCCGGTCAATCGAGCCAAATCGGGCCTGTTTGATTTTAAGAAGTCTGTTGGCCACATCATTGACGGCCCGTGTGTTTCTGAAGTTGGCTTGCAGCACGGTGAGCTCTTGGCGGTGCTCTGCCTCGACGCCAACGACGCCCTTCCAAAAAAGCGCCCTCACCGCACTCCACGAAAAAAAATTGGGATGAACGATTTGATTGGAATCGCCGCACAATAAAAAGGCGTCTGTTTTCTTGAGTAAAGCCAAGACCAAGGAGAGTTGTACATTGGTGAGGTCTTGAACCTCATCGATCACGACAAAGTCAAATGTTGGTTTGGCCAACGAGTGCCATTCATGGGCGATGAAGTTCAAATCATATTGTTCGCTCTCTTTGAGCCACTGGCGATATCGTTCAAAGAGGGCGTAAGCTGCTTCACGCTCACTGGAGTTGAGCAAGGACTGGCGCACACCGAGCGTCAAATACTCGCTCAAGCCCAGTGGACCTTTCGGGTCCGAACCCAGCACACCTTTGAATTCTTCAAATACAGCGTGGGCATCAAGTCCGGCCCAACTGCTCCTTTGTGCCTGGCGGTGGCGCTCAAACCAAGCGGCAAAAGACTTGAAGGTCACCTCCCGCCCGAGAGGTACTTTTAAAGTCTCAATCAAATCACGATAGCTGAGAAATTGCACCTCTTGGTGCTGGTTCTCATAATCAAAAGCGGTGTAATGAGCCCGAGCGGACTGGGCCAAGTAAGGCGATTGCGTGACATACAAAACCTGGCCTGTCATCTCGCGCAGTTTTGTCAATGTGACGGCGGTTTTTCCTGAGCCCGCAGAACCCACCACAACGGTGGGAAGGGGCAAGCGGTGCACGCGAACTTGATCGTCATCAAACATAATGGGCTTGTCGAGGAGCTCAAATTCGTTGCGTGTGGGGTGAACCCAGCGCAGGGGCATGGCTTCTCGCGCAACGACGGGCTCATTGGTAAAGACCGGCTCGTGGTTGAGTTTATTTTCATCAAATTGTGCGCCCCTTAAAAAGCGTGAACGATCGTAGGCGTGGTTTTCAATGACCTCTAGCGCCAAGCACGCCATCTCCTCGCCAATTCGGGCAAAACGCAACAGCAAGCGGTTAGAGTAATCAAGCTTGGCCCGGTAATAGTCTGAAGGGTTGAGTTTTTTAACATCTGCGGAGCGGAAATCATCGGCCTCAATCATGGCTTTGACTTTGTCAAAACTTGTTTTGACTCGGCTCAGATCGAGGTCTTTGTAGGTCAGTAGTCTCATAAAAGCATCACGTTGAAAAGGCTTGGTAATATAGGGTGATAGAGATTGGGAAATCCATGCGGATATCAATGGAGATATCCATGCGGATAGCAATGGGAATGGTGACAAATCCAATACCGCGATTTAAATTTTACTTGGACTTTCAAGCCCAAAGATCTGAGTTGACTTGAAACTGGGTGCGCACCCCAGCTGCACCTAGGTCATGCAATTCATTCAGTGGCTTTAACGGGGTGTTGGCCCCGGAGAAAGGGTTTGCGTAAATTTTTGGGCTCTACGCTGACTCATGGTTTTTGAGATTTTTTGCTCAGCAGTGCCTCTAGGGCTTGGATTGCATGGGCCACCCCCTGCTCTTGCTTCATTTGCACAGATAGCGCCTGTGCTTTTTTTTTGAAGTCGGGGTTTTGGAGAATGCTTTGGATGGCGCGCACGAGACGTTTGCTGCTCATTTGCTCGCGCACCATGGGTGTGGCGCTCACCCCGAGCCTCGCCATTTCACGACCCCAAAACGGTTGGTCGGCAATGTGGGCCACGATGACGCTGGGGGCTGCACCCAAGAGACTCGCCTGTGTGGTGCCCGCGCCGCCGTGGTGGATGACCATGGCGCAACGCGGAAAAATCAAGCGGTGAGGAGACCGTCTGAGCACCAAGACATTGGCGGGCGTGCTGAGCGTTGTGTCTTGTGACAAGGGCAGCTGAAAAATCGCTCTGCACCCCAACATCTTGACCGTGTCTGACCAAATCTCTAAGACCTCACGCCACGAGGACTCATCGGGCGTCAACATGCTGCCAAAGGTGAAATAAAGCGGGCGTTCTCCTTGGCTCAAAAAGGCCTCGGTCTCTGGGGTGAGTCGCTCGTTTTGGTCCTCGCTGGGGAGATTTAAAAATCCACAAACCTGGTAGTGACGGGGCCAATCGAGTTGGGGGCGACAAAGTGCGGGACTCACCGCAATCAAGTTCAAGGTCGTGTTGCTCCAGACTTGGGTCAACACATCCTTGAGTGCTTCCAAGCCGCGGCTTGTCCGCAGTCGATTGACCTGTGCCAAAAAGGTGCGGTTGATGAACCACTGCGCCAGTCTCCACCACAGAGGAATGGCCCAGTCGCCCACGTTCACCGCACCAAATGGGGCCAGGTGCTTGGAGGGCAAGATGTTGTGCACGGCGTAGAGGGTGGCCACGGGAATGCCTGCCATCTCTGCGGCGACCTGCGTGGGGTAACAAAAGATGTGGCGCACCAAGAGGTCACAATCGGCACACAAGTTTTGCGCGGCTTCAAACATAACGTCTTCAGCCGGACGAAAAAAATAGTCGTTGATGACCTTGAGTTGTTTGACCGGATTGCTCAAGGCCTTGAAGGCTTGTCGCATCTTGTCCATCATGTCAAGACTTGGCAGCTGCGGGTTGGGTGCTAGCAAAAGTTCAAAACCGTTTTGCGCAGCAACTTGGGCATAGTCTCGCTCGCTCACCTCGGTGATGCAAAGGGTGACACGGTGGCCAGCCTTGACCAGGCCACTGGCCAGCGCCAAAAAAGGCTGAACGTCGCCTTCACTGCCCCAAGTTTGGAGTCCGATCTTCATCGGTGACAGCGAGCTCATTTTTCCTTGGGTGTGGTGAAGTTATGGGTCACTTTGGATGTTAATTTTGCTTGAGGTTGACCGAACAAGAGATCAAAACCCCAGGTGTATAAAAAAGTGAACACCAAAAAAAATGCAAACAAGGCCAAGTCCATGATGAGCGCTTGCCCCAATCCAATGGCAAACCACCAGGCAAAAAGAAGCACAAAGGCCACCAAGAGCGGCACCTCAAACCCCACCGCATGAGCCACACGCCGCCAAACGGTGCGGTGGCGAAAGCTTTGCCGTGCTTCCCAGGCTTCAAAGCCCAGGTTAAAGAGCCAGTTCCAAGTGACCGCAATGGCCGAGCAGGTAAAACCCATGACGCTTGCGTGCGACATGCTTTGCTCGGAAAAAAGGGCAAGCCCAAAGCTCGAGCAGGAAATGGCCATCACCTCAAAGCTCAGCACAAAGAGCACGCGTCTGGGCCAGCCTTGCAGTGGGCCAAGCAGTGGGGCTGGCACCACCAGTGTGGGGGGGGTGGGCATCGATTGTGACAAAGCTTCAGAAAAAGGTTCGGGTAAAAGTTCGGGTAAAAGTTCGGGTAAAAGCTCGGGTAAAAGCTCGGGCAACTTTTCAGTAGAAGAGGGGGGCGGTGTCATGATCAAAGCATTATCGCCAATCTCCTCCTCTCGCGCACGCCCTTGGTTTGAAAGGCCTGGGAGCTTTTTTAGCGTCTCACCCCAGGCGACTCGATGGGGAGGCCCTCACCCCTGAAACTCAAATAAAGTTCGAGCTCCATCAACTCCTCTGAGCCAAAGGCCCAAATCTGAGCTTTAACGCCCGACAAACAGGCGCGCAAGCGCTTTTGCAAGGAGCCGATTTTTTGCCACTCCAGTCGGTAGGCTGGGTAGGCATGGGGTTGGCCTTGGCTGATGGTCTCGCCGCCCAAATGTTGTCCCGCGTTTTGGGTGTGGCAGTGCAGGCAGGCCAAATTGTTTTGTCCCATTCGGGTTTCAAAGCGCAGTTGGCCCCGGGCCAGTGCGGCATCGATTGAGGGCTCACGAACACGTTTGAGCACCATACCCCTTGAGGCCAGGCTCACGAGTGCGGTGAGGCCTAGCAACTCATCGCTCTCATAGGCAAGGGCGGGCAGGTGTTGGCGCTGGGTGCGGCAGGCGTTGATTTGACCCTCCAAATTGATGAGGTGAGACGTTTGCGGGTCCCAGCGAGGGTATTTCATCGACACACCCCTCATGCTCTGCTGCCAATCTTGGTGGCATGACGCACAAGAGGGGTGGGCTGCACTGCTGTTGATGCCGGCAGCGCTTGAGCCCGTGCCTGAGCCTTCTTTCCACATCACTTGACCCTGGTCAACCCACAAAAAGGCCGGGTTCAAGCTGTCATCGGCCTGTGTGGCGCGCAAGTCCGCACTGGCAAAGCTGATCCCTGAGCGCATGAACTGAGGGGCAATGGCCCCTGGCCCCGTCAACACTTGGGCGTTCAGGCTCGTTGTGCTCAAGCCCCAGTAAAGAATGCACAGGCGCACTCCCCTAAAGCCCTGGGAGATGATGCTGCGTTGCTTATTCATGGTCAAGATGGGTCTATCAAGCCGATAAATTGCAAAGCACTCGCTCTACACCAGAGTTGCCCTCATCGTCTTCCCACTTCAATTGCAACCAACCGCTCTTGGGTAAGATCACACTCCACTGTAAGAACGGGTTGGCCGAAGTCCCGGTGCCAAGCTCACCCGAAAAGAGAATGAGACCATCCAGGTCCAGGCTGAGTTTTTTGATCACGTTTTTGGCCATGGCACTGCCTGACGCGTCGTATCGAAACCCGGTCTCCATGGGGTGCTGGATGAGGATTCGAATGTCCATTTTCAAACCCACCTTGGGGTTGGCGGGCAAGATGATGCGCGAAGTCATAAAGACGCGTCCAGACAGGCCGACTCGGTGACCTCAACGCTTGCGCTTTGTCCCCACCAACGTTCATCCGACATCTGCGCGAGCACCCAAATGCGTTGCGAACCATTGAGTCGAATGCGCGTGGAGAGCTCCAGCCGTGTTTGTGTCGGCAAGAATTGCAGGCTCGAGATCATGGGCCTGGGGTTGCGCTCGGACAGCACCACCAAGCGTTTCACGTGGTCTTCAGCACTTTGAGGACTGTCGACCCAGACTTTCAAGGGCACCGAGTGACCATTGTCGGCCAAACGCGGAATGGTCACGTGCACGCGCTCTTGGGTGACGCGCGCTGAATTGGTGAGCTGCTTGAAAAGAACACGAAAATCTTCGCTCTCACGCTCCAAGGCCTGCGCCCGGGCGTTTTGTCTTGGCGCGAGCGCAGCACCTCCAACGATGCCCAACAAAGCCGTGAGTTGGGTCAGGAATTGGAGGGTGCTGCGTTTGGCGTTCATTTCAAGGTTGCCAAATAGGCCAGAATTTGTTGCAATTGTGCCTGAGTGAGCAGGGTTTGGTCCTTGAACTTGGGGTCCACGTGGCTCAATCCCACTGTGGAGAAGTAGGGCGGCATGATGGTGTGAGGGTTCACGCTTCGGGAGTCCTTCACCCGTGCTTCAATCGCTTGGGCACTCAAGCGAGTCGCAACCCCCCCCAAGGATGGACCCAGATCCCCCATGGCGCCAGCATGGTCGGGGATGCGATGGCACAGGGTGCACTGTCCCTCGCGGCTCACCACCAAGGCTTTGCCCGCTTGAGACTCATTGGACAAGTCAGACGCCAAGCCTAGGGTTTGCGCTTGCGCCCCATGGAGCGCCAAGCCAAAACACAACAAGACGGACAACTTCAACACAACATCACGCATGACATCGAGTTTCAGAGGTCTTCTTTGCCATGGTGCTCAGACCAACTCAAGGCCAGAGTTTTTCAGGGGCAAGCTTCGGATGGGTTGACCCGTGGCGCGGAAGATGGCGTTGATGACCGCCGGGGCCACCACACAGATGGTGGGCTCGCCCACACCGCCCCAGAAATTGAAGGTTGGTGCGAGCACTGTTTCAATTTTGGGCAGCTGCACCATGCGGGTGATCTTGTATTTGTCAAAATTGGTCTCCACAATCCGCCCATTGAGCACACTGGACTCGGCTTGCAAAGAGTCAAAGGCATACGCCACTGACCCCTCGACTTGTGCGGCCACTTGGTTGGTGTTGACCACATGGCCGCTGTTGGTGGCGAGCACCAAGCGGTGAACCTTGACTTTGCCGTCCTTCACGCTCACCTCGGCCACCGCGGCGGTGTAGCTGCCGTAGCCCATGAACTGGGCAATGCCTTGGGTGACCCCAGCAGGCAGGCTTTTGCCCCAGCCGGCTTTGTCGGCCACGGCATTCAAGATGCGCAAGTGTTGGGGGTGGTCTTTGAGCATCGCCTGGCGAAACGCCAAGGAGTCCTTGCCACTGGCGTGGGCCACCTCTTCCATAAAGGACTCCAAGTAAATGGAGTTTTGGTTGGTGTTGACACCTCGCCAAGCGCCCACGGGCACATGGGTGTTCCTCATCGCGTACTCGATTTTGAGGTGAGGAACCGTGTAGCCCAATTGCGCATCCCCTGGCTCAGGCCAAAGCCCTTGGAGTTGGCGGCGGTCCTTGCCGTCCACAATGTTGTGGGGTGCCAAATAGGCGTTGATGGATTGGCCTGAGACCCGTACATGCAGGGCCGTTAAATTGCCTTGCTCATCGAGCCCCGCTTGCAGCAAGCATTGTCCAATCGGGCGGTAGTAATCGTGCGTCATGTCCTCTTCCCTGGACCAGAGCACTTTGACGGGCCGTCCTGGGTACTGCTTGGCCACCAGAGCGGCAAAGCGCACATAGTCTTGTGGGCCACCGCGGCGCCCAAAACCACCGCCCAAGGTTTGGTTGTAAGCCTCGCATTTTTCCACAGGATGTCCTGAGCCATCGGCCAAGGCTGCCAGCGCGGCTTCGGCGTTTTGCGAAGGCACCCAAGCCTCGGCTTTGTCGCTGGTGTAGAGCACTGTGCAGTTCATGGGCTCCATACAGGCGTGGGTCACAAAGGGGGTGCTGTACACCGCCTCGAGCTTTTTGGCACTAGAGGCAAAGGCCTCGTCGAATTTCCCAATATGGGTGTCGGCAAAGACATTCTTGTCCGAGCTCAAGCCTTCCTTCAAGTGCTCGGCAATGGTGAGGCTGCTCACTTGGCCGTTGTTGGCCTCGTCCCAAGTGATGGGCATTTCTTCCAGGGCGGTTTTGGCGCGCCACCAGCTGTCGGCCACGACCGCAATGGCATGGTCGTCGAGTTTGACGACGCTTTTAATGCCGCGTTTTTTGAGGATGGCGCTGGCGTCAAAGGCTTTGAGCTTACCCTCAAAAACAGGGCAGGCTTTGACGGCGGCGTAGAGCATATCTTTGCCGCGGTAGTCAATGGCGTATTTGAGTGAGCCGTCCACTTTGTGGGCGGTATCGAGTCGCTTGGCCGGTTTGCCTGCAATGGTCCAGTCTTTGGGGTTTTTGAGTTGGATCGACTTCACGTCCGGTGGGGGCAAGAGAGCCGCTTGGGCACTCACTTGCCCATAGTGCAATTGACGCTTGCTCGCCGCGTGGTGAATGATGCCGTCTTTCACACTGAGCTCGGAGACGGCCACACCCCATTGGGTGGCGGCGGCTTGGGTGAGCATCATGCGAGCCGCTGCGCCAGCTTGGCGCACATACTCTTGGCTTTCCCGAATGCCGCGTGAGCCCCCCGTCGACATGTTCTTCCAAACGCGGTTGCGTGCCAAGTTTTGACCTGGCGTGATGAATTCGAGAGAGACCTTGTTCCAGTCGCATTCGAGCTCCTCGGCCACGAGTTGGGCCAAACCGGTGCTCGATCCTTGACCCATTTCGGCCCTGGCAATGCGAATCACACAGCGGTCATCGGGGTGGATCACCACCCAAGCGTTGACTTCAACCGCGGCGGAGGCTTTGGCGCTTTCTTTGGCAAAGCTGGGGATGTGAAAACCCAGACTCAAGGCGCTGGCACTCGCAGCAGTGACGGCAGTGGCGGAGGTGCTCACCAAAAAAGCGCGGCGAGTCGGCTGAGTTTGACTTGGCGTTGTGTTGGTCTCGGCGTCGGTTTGGGCCAAGTCCGTGGAGGGGGTGGTGTTCATGTTCTGGTCCTCTGTGTGTGGGTTGCTCAAGCGCAGTTGGAGGACAAGGCCCCTTGCTGCACAGGCAGCGAAGCGGTGTCAAGATGGGGCAGCTCGCCCGTTTCCTGAGGGTGGCCATGCTCGTGTGGGCAGGCTCCCGAGCAAGCTTGCTCCTTGGCAGCCACTTGTGCGCCATCCATTCCATGCGAGAGCGCCGCGGTGACGGGGACCATGTGGATGACGGAGTTGATGCCTTGACCGGTTTTGGCGGCTTGGTGAATGCCAGCACGGATGCGACGGTAACTGCCACAGCGACAGATGTTGGTCATGGCCTCATCGATATCTTGGTCGGTGGGCTTGGGGTTTCGTTTGAGGAGTGCTGCAGCCGCCAAAATCTGACCCGATTGGCAGTAACCGCATTGCGGCACATCGAGGTCCTTCCAGGCCACTTGCACAGGGTGGCTCGCATTGGGCGAGAGGCCTTCAATGGTGGTGATGTGTTTTCCCTGAGCAGCAGAATTGGGATAGGAGCATGAGCGAACCGGCGCGCCATCGATGAGTACGGTGCAAGCACCGCACTGAGCCACACCGCAGCCGTACTTGGTGCCCGTGAGCCCCAACTCATCGCGGATCACCCACAACAGCGGCATCTCAGGTTCAACATCCACACGGTGCTTCTTGCCATTGATATTGAGTTCAGTCATGAAAATGGGTCCTTGGTGATGAGGGTTGAAATGGCGGTAGGTTGCTGGGCTTTTCGAATTGCTTGAGCTCAATGGGCCTCAGAGGCTGGGTGGAGTGAGCTTCAATGGCCAACAGTATAAAGAAATTTTCATCGGCCTGTGTATCACCAAGGCCGATGGGGACAAGGCCAGTCCTTGCTGTTTTCCCTTGGCAAGAAGGGGAGTAAACAAGGGTAAACTCCTATTGGCTCGAGCATTGGTATTGCGGCCAATGGCAGCCTCAGGGCTTGAAAGCCCGAGAAAGAAGCCACAGGCCAGGATCGTTGGCCCTTGGTTTTGTGCTATTTTTTCTTGTTACCCTCGCGAGGTCTTTCATGTTGGATCCACAAGCACATGCACTTTTAAAGTTGATGATCGACAACGGCGTGGCGCCCGTTCAAACACTTGGGGTGGCCCAAGCACGGGAAACCTACAACGCCAGAAAGTCTTTCACCCAGCCCGATGCACCCCAAGTCGCCAAGGTGGTGGACCACCAAGTGCAGGCCAAAGGATCTCTCGAGCACGGCTTGGTCGGGCAAGCGAGCATTGCTGTGAGGGAGTATTGGCCGACAAAGGCCAAAGCCCGATTCAACGACCAACTGGACGGCCAAGGCCGTTTGGGGGCCTTGGTTTACTTGCACGGTGGAGGTTGGACCATTGGCAACATTGAAACCCACGATGTGCTGTGCCGCAGTTTGTGCGAGCAGTCGTCGTGTGTGGTCTTCTCGGTCGACTACGCCATGGGACCGGAATACCCTTTCCCAGTGGCCTACTTTGACGTGCTCGATGTCTATGCTTGGTTGCAAGAACGTATGGCCCACTCAGAGCTCAAAATCGACCCCCATCGCGTCGCTTTGGGGGGCGACAGCGCCGGTGGCAATCTTGCGGCGGCCGCTTGCCTCGCTCTCAAAGGGCAGGCCCAAGCGCCGTGCTATCAACTGCTCATTTATCCCGCGACCAATATGCTGTGCGATGCGCCTTCCCACAGCAAATTTGGCAAAGGCTATATGCTCACGGCTGAGGCGATTGAGTGGTTTCGCGGCAATTATGTACAAGACCCAACGCTCTATACCGATTGGCGAGCCTCACCCTTGCTCGCGCCATCGCATGCTGGATTGCCTCCTGCCTTGATTCTCATCGCGGGCTTTGACCCATTGCGTGACGAAGGACTCATGTATGCGGATGCCTTGTCCGCCAGTGGCGTGAGGACCCAGGTGATCAATTTTGAGCGGCAAATCCACGGCTTCATCACCATGGGGCGTTTGCTCGACGAAGCCAACACGGCGGTGAGTGTATGCGCCTTGGCGCTGGCCAATGCCCTCAGGCCAAAGCTAGGGTGAAGCTGAGTTTAACGCGCCTTCTTCGCAAGTCTTGGGCGCAACGCTTGGCGAAGGTCAAACAAGGGGTTATTGCAGGTCGATTTGGTGGAGCGCAAAGGCGCCTTTTTTCCGATCGGCAAAAAACCGCGTCAAGGTCTCTTTTACGGTTCTGAAGGCGAGCAAATCCCAAGGGATCTCAGATTCGTGAAAAAGTCGCGCCTCTTGGGTCTCAAACCCAGGGTCAAAGACATCACTGTGCAACTCGGCACGGTAATAAAAATGCACCTGTCCGACGTTGACGACACTGGTCACGGTGAAGAGGTCCAAGACTGTGAACTGCGCGCCCGCTTCCTCTTGGGTCTCGCGCGCAGCACCCTCTTGCAGGGTTTCACCCAGCTCCATGAAGCCTGAGGGCAGGGTCCACAAACCAAAGCGTGGTTCAATGTTGCGCTTGCACAAAAGCACTTGATCACCCCAAACTGGCAAGGTTCCCACCACATTCAATGGGTTTTCATAGTGAACGCTATGGCACGCAGTGCAGACCGCACGCAGCTTGGTGTCGCCATCGTCGGGTAAGCGATAGAGGACGGGAGCGCCGCAATTTTTGCAGTGTTGGATGGGCGGTCTTAAAGGCATGGGCTCACTCGATCGGGGTTGGGTGTTAGGACAGGCTTTGGGGGCGAGGGTTCAAGTGAAGCCAGTGTGGCCAAAGTGATTAAAGCGATAAAAGCAATTAAATTGACCTAAACAACTTTGACATCAATGGTGCCAACACCAGCGACGCCGCCGTGCAAGTGGTCGCCCTTCACCACCGCATTGACGCCTTCGGGCGTACCCGTGAAAATCAAATCCCCGGCTTTGAGCTCCCACGCTTTGGACAGGTGCTCAATGGTCTCGGCAATGTTCCAGATCAATTTGTTGATGTGGCTGCGCTGGCGATCGATGTGGTTGACGGTGAGGTAAATCTCAGCGTCTTCGAGTCCGTGCACTTGCGCCTTGGGCACGATTGGGCCCATCGGGGCGCTCTTGTCAAAGGCTTTGCCGATATCCCAAGGCCGGCCTTGCTTTTTCATGTCGTTTTGCAAGTCCCGCCGGGTCATGTCAAGCCCCACGGCGTAGCCGTAGATGTGCTCTTGAGCGTCTTTGGCGGCGATGTCTTTGCCGCCCTTGCCGATCGCCACCACGAGCTCAATTTCGTGGTGAAAGTTTTGCGTGAGGCTGGGGTAGGGCATCTCGGCAGTGCTCCCTGGGGGCACATAAATCAAAGAGTCTGTGGGCTTTAAAAAGAAAAAAGGTGCCTCCCGGCCGGTGTAGCCCATCTCCTTGGCGTGCTCTTCGTAGTTGCGGCCCACACAGTACAAGCGATGGACCGGGAAGATGCTGTCATGGCCGACGATGGGCACGCTCACCAGGGGATGGGGTTCAAAGCTGTAGTTCATGGTGCAGGGGACTTTTTAAAGAGAATAGAGGAAAACACACAAACCTCAGGTCCAAAGGCCTGAGAGTTGAAAGTATGGATTCAAAAGAGGAGGCTCGGCAGGCCTGTGATCCTTGAGTTTACCAAACCCTTTGAAGCCTTCAGATGGCAAGGCATGGCACCCTAGCCGTCTTATCAAGGGGGGGAGAGGCTGTTTTGGCCCTTCCTTGGCCCTTCCTTGGCCGCGCCACTGCTGAACTTACAATGGCCCAGCAAAATCAAGCCTCAAGCCTCAAGGCTCAAAGGCCAATGGCCAAGGGCCAAGCGATGTTCACGCCTTCAAACTACCCTTGTGAGGGTTGTGATTGACCGGCATCGATCGAAGAGCTCGCCCAAGAAACAGATGAGATCCCCACTTGAACAACAATGACCCTTTGTGCTTGACCACTCGCCACTTTTTGCCCCAATGGGGTTTAGAGCACCTGGGTGTTCGAACCTATTTGAGCACCCGCCGTGGCGGCGTGTCTGAGGGGGCATACGGCAGTTTGAATTTGGGCCTTCATGTCGGGGACATGCCCGAGCGGGTGGCTCAAAACCGGCAGATTTATGCACAGCTCTTGGGTGCGAGTCCGGTGTTCTTGAACCAAGTGCATGGCTGCAGAGTTTTGGAGCTGATCGGCCCTGCGCCAGTTACAAGGTCAACCTCTGCCTCTGCCCTAGACACAACCCCTCCTGAGTCAGCCGACGCGGCGTGGACGCAGCAGCGCGGCGTCGCCTGCACCATGATGGTGGCCGACTGCATGCCCGTTTTGTTGGCGGACTCATGGGGCCGTGCCGTGGCCGCCGTGCATGTGGGCTGGCGAGGCTTGGTGGGATTGCGCACTACAAAAGTGGCACATGAACTTGAGGCGTCTGGGGGTGTCATTGCCCAGTCGCTGCAGGCCCTGCGGCTTCGGTTATTCCCACCCGCGAGTCGCCCCCCTCATGCAGCGCCGCAACCGGTTATTTTTGCGTGGTTGGGGCCGTGTATTGGGCCCACGGCCTTTGAAGTGGGCCCTGAGGTGAGAGCTTGGTTTGTTGAGCGCTGTGCAGACAATGCCCGTGCGTTCAAGCCCAGCGCCTTTCATGCGGGTAAGTGGATGGCCCATTTGCCTGGCTTGGTGCAACTCGAGCTTGAGCGCCTCGGGGTCCAGCGGCTTTTTGGCAATCTGGCCCAGATGCATACGCCGACCCAGCCCCAGGTGCCAGACCCCTGGTGCACGGTCACCAACACTGAGGATTTCTTTTCCTATCGTCGCCAAGGGGTTTGTGGGCGTTTTGCGGCCAGCATTTGGCTCGACGAGCCTCAGCCCCAGCCCCAGCCCTAGCCCCAGCCCCAGCCCCAGTTCGAGCCTAGACAAGCGGTCTTTGGATCAAGGCCCACAAGGATTGATTTTGAGCAAAGATTATGGAGGCAAGCCTCTAAAAAATGGCTTCAATTACTGCGATACTCTTTTTTTCTAAGGCTTGAGGGGTTGTTTGGCTTGGGGTTTTGTTAGGGCCTTGGTTTCGTTGATTGTTTTTGCCTTATTGTCTCTATGGAGTTCTCTTCAATGAGTGAATCGTCTCAGTCTTCTCACCCGGGCGCAAGCCCAGATTTCAGTGGGCTTTTGTCTCAAGCCTTTGAGAGCACCTTGGCGCAGTTCAAGGGTTTTTCCATGTCGGGCGCGCCAGTGGGCTCGGCCTTTGATGCGGCCAAGCTCGAGCGCATTCAACAAGACTTTATTGCACAAGCCAGCGAGCTATGGAACCAAAGCCTCAATGCCAATTTAAAGCTCAAAGACCGCCGCTTCAGCAGCGACGCTTGGGCCCATCAACCCGCCTCTCAGTTTGGTGCGGCACTCTACATGTTGAGCTCACGCACCATGGTGAATTTGACCGACGCCTTGGAGATCGAACCCAAAACCAAAGCCCGCATCAAGTTTGCCGTGGAGCAGTTTGTCGCGGCCAGTGCACCCAGCAATTTTTTCGCCACCAACGTGGACGCCATTGATTTGGCGCTCAAAACCCAAGGGGCAAGTTTGTCGCAGGGCCTGGAGAATTTGGTGCACGATTTGCGCCAAGGCCATGTGTCAATGACCGATGAGAGTCTCTTTGAGGTCGGCAAGAATGTCGCCACCACCCAGGGACAAGTCGTCTTTGAAAACGCATTTTTTCAACTCATTGACTACACCCCTTTGACCTCGAAGGTTTTTGAAAAGCCCCTCTTGTTGGTGCCGCCTTGCATCAACAAGTTCTACATCTTGGATTTGCAGCCGGAGAACTCCTTCATTCGCTATGCGGTGGCCCAAGGGCACCGCACCTTGGTGGTGAGTTGGAACAACCCCAAAGAGTCCATGGCTGGGGCCACTTGGGAAGATTACATCGAGCACGGCGTGCTCCAAGCCATTGAGGTGGCAACCGATTTGTCACCCAAAGGTCAGATCAACACTTTGGGGTTTTGCGTGGGTGGCACCATGCTCACTTGTGCTTTGGCCGTTCTTGCAGCCAGAGGTGAGTCGCCCGTGAGCAGCGCCACCTTGCTCACCACCTTGGTGGACTTTAGCAACACCGGTATTTTGGATGTTTTCATCGACGAGCCCATGGTTCAGATGCGCGAGATGCAGTATGCCAATGGCGGCTTGCTGCCTGGGCGAGACTTGGCCCAGACCTTCAGTTTCCTCAGGCCCAATGAGCTTGTGTGGAATTATGTGGTGGGCAACTATTTGAAAGGCCAAACGCCGGCAGCTTTTGATTTGCTCTACTGGAACAGCGACGCGACGAATTTGCCCGGTCCCTTTTACGCTTGGTATTTGAGAAACACCTATTTGGAAAACCGCTTGGTCAAGCCCGGATTGGTTGAGATTTGTGGTGAATCGATCGACATGGGGGCCATCCAACTGCCGGTCTTCATTTATGGCTCACAAGAAGACCACATCGTGCCGGTGGAGGCCGCCTACGCGTCTACACAAATTTTCAAGGGCCCCAAAACCTTTGTGATGGGGGCCTCGGGCCACATTGCTGGCGTGATCAATCCACCCGAGGCTCATAAAAGAAGCCATTGGGTGAGCACCAAGCGCAGCTTTCCTGCAAAATTACAAACATGGGTTGAGTCAGCCAAGGAAGTACCCGGCAGTTGGTGGCCCCATTGGGCCGAGTGGTTGCAAGCCCAAGCGGGGGAGAGGGTGCCAGCACCAAAGAGGGCTGGCAACGTGAACTTCAAGCCCATAGAATCAGCCCCAGGGCGCTATGTGGCTGTGAAAGTTTGAGAAATGTCGGTTTGAATAACAACAGTTGAATCAGGAGAAAAATGATGAATGATATTGTGATTGTGTCTGCTGCCAGAACAGCGGTGGGTAAATTTGGTGGCAGTTTGGCCAAGGTCTCCACCAGTGACTTGGGGGCGACCGTTATTCGCGAAGCTTTGGCTCGCGCCCAGGTTGATCCAAGCACGGTGGGCGAAGTCATCATGGGCCAGGTTTTGGCCGCAGGCGCTGGCCAAAACCCAGCACGCCAGTCCTTGATGAAATCGGGTATCGGCAAAGAGGTGCCCGCCCTCACCATCAACGCCGTGTGTGGCTCAGGCCTCAAAGCCGTCATGCTTGCTGCCCAATCGGTGGCCTGGGGTGACAGCGAGATTGTGGTGGCAGGTGGTCAAGAAAACATGAGTGCCTCTCCCCATTTGCTCATGGGCTCTAGAGACGGCCAGCGCATGGGTGACTGGAAAATGGTCGACTCCATGATTGTGGACGGCTTGTGGGACGTCTACCACCAGTACCATATGGGGATCACCGCCGAGAATGTCGCCAAGGCCCACGGCATTTCGCGTGAGATGCAAGACGCTTTGGCGCTGGCGAGCCAGCAAAAGGCTTTTGCGGCTCAAACGGCGGGGAGATTCAAAGATGAGATTGTCTCGGTGAGCATTCCCCAACGTAAAGGGGATCCCATTGTCTTCAATGCCGATGAGTTCATCAATCCCAAAACCAATGCCGAGGCCTTGAGTGGCTTGCGACCAGCGTTTGATAAAACCGGCAGTGTGACCGCGGGCAATGCCTCAGGGATCAACGATGGCGCTGCAGCTGTGGTGGTGATGTCGGCCAAAAAAGCCGCTGCCCTCGGGCTCACGCCCTTGGCACGCATTGCCTCCTTTGCCACGACCGGCTTGGACCCCGCCCTCATGGGCATGGGGCCTGTCTCTGCTTCGCAAAAGGCTTTGAGCCGAGCTGGTTGGACAGCAGACTCGGTCGATTTGTTCGAGCTCAACGAGGCCTTTGCCGCACAAGCGTGTGCTGTGAACCAAGTCCTGGGCGTCGACCCGAGCAAGGTCAATGTCAACGGCGGCGCCATTGCCATTGGTCATCCAATTGGAGCCTCAGGTTGCCGCATTTTGGTGACCTTGCTCCATGAGATGCAGCGCTCGAACGCCAAACGGGGTTTGGCAGCTTTGTGTATCGGTGGCGGCATGGGTGTGTCCTTGACTTTGGAGCGTTGAGCGCACCAAGGTCTTGCGTGATTTTGTCAAAATGAAGCAAAGGCCGTGTTGAGCCCCCACTGAGTTGAGGTGGGGGCTGAGCACGCCGCTTTTGCACCCGGGTCAATCGATCGATTGTGTTTGCGTCAGTGTCAACTAACTATAAGAGAGACAGTTCATGAGTAAAAAAGTAGCGTATGTGACTGGGGGAATGGGCGGCATCGGAACGGCCATTTGTCAGCGTTTGCATAAAAACGGTTACACCGTCGTGGCCGGTTGTGGTCCCACACGGGACTTTGAGAAGTGGTTGGCCGAGCAAAAGGCCTTGGGGTTCACCTTTTATGCCTCAGTGGGCAACGTCGGGGAGTGGCAGTCGACGGTGGATGCGTTTGCCAAAGCCAAACAAGAACATGGCCCCATCAGTGTGCTGGTCAACAATGCCGGCATCACGCGCGACCGCATGTTCTTGAAAATGACCCGTGAAGACTGGGATGCGGTGATCAACACCAATTTGACGTCCATGTTCAATGTGACCAAACAAGTTGTGGGCGACATGATCGAGATGGGTTGGGGGCGCATTGTCCAAATCAGTTCCGTCAATGGTGAAAAAGGCCAATCCGGCCAAACCAATTACTCTGCTGCCAAAGCGGGCATGCACGGATTCACCATGGCCTTGGCCCAAGAGATGGCCACCAAAGGTGTCACGGTGAACACGGTTTCTCCTGGCTACATTGGAACTGAGATGGTGCGTGCCATTCGGGAAGATGTCCTTGAAAAAATCGTCGCCACGATTCCTGTCAAACGTTTGGGCACGCCAGATGAAATTGGCTCCATCGTGGCCTGGCTTGCCAGCGAGGAGTCGGGTTTTACCACCGGGGCCGATTTTTCTTGCAATGGCGGCTTGCACATGGGCTGATGAAAACACTCGGCTCTTTTGTGGTTCGCTCTTTCGGGGTGCAGTTCTCCATGTTGGGACTGCATCCCTTTGCCTTTTTGGGGCTTCTTGTGATGAATCTTTTTGACTTCTTTGAAGGCGTGATCCATTGAACCCCTTGGAGCGCAGGCTCAGTGTCGCGCCCATGATGGACTGGACCGATCGACACTGTCGGTATTTTCATCGGCTCCTCACGCGCGAGACTCTTCTCTACACGGAAATGGTGACGACGGGTGCGTTGATCCATGGCGACATTCCACGCCACTTGGCTTACTTCGACGCGGAGCACCCCTTGGCTTTGCAGCTCGGCGGCTCCGAGCCCTTGGACTTGGCGCACTGTGCTCGACTCGGAGAACGCTGGGGTTACGATGAAATCAACCTCAATTGTGGCTGTCCGTCTGAGCGCGTTCAGCGCGGTGCCTTTGGCGCGTGTTTGATGCTTGAGCCTCAAACGGTGAGTGACTGCGTGAAGGCCATGAAAGACGCCGTGAGCATTCCTGTCACCGTCAAACACCGCATTGGAGTGGATGCCTTTGAGGGTTATGATTTTGTGCGGGATTTTGTAGGACTGGTGAGTTTGGCGGGATGCGAGGTCTTCATCGTGCATGCGCGATCGGCTTGGCTCAAAGGCCTGTCGCCGAAAGAAAATCGGGAGATTCCACCCCTGCGCTACGAGGTCGTGAGTCGGCTCAAAACCGATTTCCCCCATCTTCAATTCATCTTGAATGGTGGCGTCACCGACAACGCGGCCATAGAACAGCTCTTGAGTCCTGCCCCCCCAGTCTTGGCGAGCATTGACGGCGTGATGGTCGGGCGGGCGGCCTATCACACCCCTTATATGATGAGCGACTGGGATGCCTTGATCCAGGCCCACGGCGAGAATCGGGCCGAGGGATGGGACTCACCTTCAAGGCCTGCGCGAGAAGAAGTGGAGCTGGCTTATGTTCACTATATGGAGCGCTTTATCGAAGAGACGTGCGACGCCTCGACTGCGGTCGCGCTCGCGCCTTATCAACACATGTCTCGGCACATGCTCGGGCTCTGGCACGGACAAGCGGGGGCTCGGCGTTGGCGGCAGGTTTGGAGTGACCCCAGTCTCAAGCACGAGACGGTGTGGACGCGCATGCAACTCGCCACCCAAGCCAGACTCAAAGCCAGTGCCCAAGAGCCTTAGCGCTCAGGCCTGAGCGGCTCAGGGCCCAGTCTTTTGGCCTAAAAATGACTTCTTCAGGTCGAACTTTTCCTTCGTTCTCGACCTCTCAGGTGAAGGGTTTATATGGGGTTTTTGTGACGTTGCGCAAATTTTGCTTCATTAGAATGTGTCAACACGGCCCTTTTATTCCAAAATGGTGTCCAATTCAGCGGCTTTAAATTTATGAACCCAAAAACCCCCCCGACGAGTCCCAAAACTCTAGACGATTGGCAAAAGGCGGCGCAAAAGTCAGCGCCTGGGGGTGATGTTTCAAGCCTCAGCTGGGTGACCCCCGAGGGGATTGTGGTCAAACCCCTCTACACCCAAGAAGATTTGAAGGATTTGCCCAACGCCAACACCCTCCCTGGGTTTGAGCCTTATTTGCGCGGTCCCCAGGCCACCATGTATGCCGTTCGCCCTTGGACCATCCGCCAGTATGCGGGGTTTTCAACGGCCGAGGAGTCCAACGCCTTTTATCGCCAAGCCCTCAAAGCAGGTGGCCAAGGCGTCTCGGTGGCCTTTGACTTGGCCACCCACCGCGGCTATGACAGCGATCACCCCAGAGTCGAGGCCGATGTCGGCAAGGCAGGGGTCGCCATCGATTCGGTGGAGGACATGAAAATTCTCTTTGATGGAATAGACCTCGCCCGTGTCTCCGTCTCCATGACCATGAATGGGGCGGTCTTGCCGGTGCTCGCGGGCTACATCGTGGCCGCCCAAGAGCAAGGTGTGTCGCTAAAGCAGCTCTCAGGCACCATCCAAAACGACATCCTCAAAGAGTTCATGGTGCGCAACACCTACATCTATCCGCCCGAGCCCTCGATGCGGATTGTGGGCGACATCATTGAGTACACGGCGCAGCACATGCCCAAGTTCAACTCCATCTCCATCTCGGGCTACCACATCCAAGAAGCAGGCGCGAGTCAAGCCTTGGAATTGGCCTTCACCTTGGCTGACGGCATGGAGTATGTGAAAGTGGCCCTCTCCAAAGGACTCGACATTGATGACTTTGCTGGTCGTTTGTCTTTCTTTTGGGGGGTGGGGATGAACTTCTACTTGGAGATTGCCAAGATGCGGGCCGCTCGCATGCTGTGGTGCCGCATCATGAAGGATTTTGGCGCCAAGTCACCCAAAAGCCTGATGCTCAGAACCCATTCCCAGACGTCGGGGTGGTCCTTGACCGAGCAAGACCCATTCAACAATGTCGTGAGAACAACCATTGAAGCCATGGCTGCCGTTTTTGGCGGCACGCAGTCCTTGCACACCAACAGTTTTGACGAGGCCATTGCACTGCCCACGGCTTTTAGCTCCCGCATTGCTCGCAACACGCAACTCATCTTGCAAGAGGAGACCCACATCAACCGTGTGGTCGACCCCTGGGCGGGCAGTTTTATGATGGAAAAGCTCACCCAAGACATGGCCGACAAAGCGTGGGAGATGATCGAGGAAGTACAAGCCCAAGGTGGCATGACGCGAGCCGTGGACTCAGGCTGGGCCAAGCTCAAAATTGAAGCCCAAGCCGCGCAAAAACAAGCCCGCATTGACTCAGGCCTTGATGTGATTGTGGGGGTCAACAAATACCGTCTCGAGCAAGAGGACGAGCAAGTCCCCACCTTGATGGTGGACAACGTGCGCGTGAGGTCGGAGCAAATTGAGCGCCTCAAGCACATTCGCGCCACTCGCGACAGTTTGAAAGTTGATCAAGCCTTGCAGGCCTTAAAAGATGCGGCGCACTCAGGCACGGGTAACTTGTTGGCCCTGAGTGTGGAGGCGACTCAAGCGCGTGCAACGGTGGGCGAGATCTCGGATGCCTTGGAGTCGGTTTACGGGCGCCACCGCGCCGACACCCACAAGGTGAGCGGTGTCTATGCCAAGGCCTATGACAGTGCCCAAGGCTGGGCGCAGTTGCAGCAAGAGATTGCTGACTTTGCCAAAGAAGCCGGCCGCAGACCCCGCGTGCTCATTGCCAAGCTCGGTCAAGATGGACACGACCGTGGCGCCAAGGTGGTATCGAGCGCCTATGCGGATTTGGGCTTTGATGTGGACATCGGCCCATTGTTCCAAACCCCAGAGGAGTGCGCTCGCCAAGCCATTGAAAACGATGTGCATGCGGTGGGGGTGTCAACCCTTGCCGCTGGCCACCAGACCCTGGTGCCCGCCATCATGGCCGAGCTCAAGCGCCAAGGCGGCGAAGACATCATTGTCTTTGTCGGCGGGGTCATCCCCAAGCAAGACCACGCTGCACTTTATGAGGCCGGCGTTCAAGGCATTTACGGACCAGGCACACCGATTCCTGCCAGCGCCAAAGACGTGCTCGAGCACATCAAAAAGGCATTTCTTTGAAAGCAAGCGAGTTGGCCCTCGGGTTGAGGTCTCCTGACCCCATCGTGCAGCGCCGCTCGATGGCCAAGGCCATCACGCTGCTTGAATCGACCCGAGCGCAGCATCGCTTGCAGGCCGATGCGTTGCTGCAGTGTCTACAAGGCGAGCCAATGCTGAGTGCTTTCGCTTCGCGCGAGGGGGGAGCGTTTATTGACACCTTGCGCGTCGGTGTCAGTGGCTCTCCGGGTGTGGGCAAGAGCACCTTCATTGAGTCCTTGGGCTTGGCCTTGATTGAGCGTGGACACCGGGTGGCCGTTCTGGCCGTTGACCCCTCTTCAACAATTTCTGGGGGCTCCATCATGGGCGACAAAACTCGCATGGAGCATCTCTCGGTTCATCCCCAGGCCTTTGTGCGGCCAAGCCCATCGTCAGGCAATTTGGGTGGTGTGTGTGAAAAAACCCGTGAATGCATGATGGTGTGTGAGTACAGCGGCTACGATGTCATTTTGGTGGAAACTGTGGGGGTGGGCCAAAGCGAAGTGGCGGTGGCGAACATGACGGACGTGTTTTTGCTCTTGCAGCTGCCCAACGCCGGCGATGACTTGCAGGCCATGAAAAAAGGCGTCATGGAGTTTGCTGACTTTGTGGCGATTAACAAGTGTGATTTGGATGCGGACGCGGCCATGCGTGCGCAAGCCTCGATGGTGAGCACCTTGCGGTTGATGGAAGCCTCCAAATGGGTTCAATCCCGCGTCAATGAAAGCCTCGAGGATTTGGGTCTGCATGCCTTGGCGCCTGTACAACATCCGCCGTTGCAGCTTGCGGGCGGGTCGTTTTCAGTTGAAGAGCGGGTCCATCAAATCAGCGCCTTGAAACGGCTCGGTGTTCACGACTTGATGGAGGGTCTTTTTGCGCACCGCGCTTGGATGAAGGCGCACGAGCGGTGGGCGCCCAAACGCCAAGCGCAGTCTCTCTCGTGGCTTTGGGAGCGGGTGTACTCGGGCTTGAAAAGCAGTTTTTTGGACAACTTGTCCGTCAAAGATGAGTTGCCCAAGGTGCTCGCTGATGTTGAGCGCGGTGTGTTGGCTCCTTCCACGGCCGCCCGGTTTTTGCTGGGGCTTTATTGGGACCCTGCGCCAGCGCTCAAACCCAAGGATCCATTCCTGTGAAGCGCCAAGGCGTTCCTGTTGACAATTGGGTAAGATAGACCTTGGGGCTTGAATTTCCCATCCGACCTTTTTAATTCGCAAGGACCAATTACGCCTTGTGGGTTCACCTTGCACGTTCACCTTTCAAGATTCACCATGATCCCACTTTTCCCATTGGGCGCCACGCTATTCCCAGGCGGGCTGATGCCACTGAAAATTTTTGAGCCGCGTTATTTGACCATGACCCGGCAGGCCTTTGTCTCAGGTGAGCCCTTTGGCATGGTGGCCCTGCAAAGTGGCGTTGAGACGGTGGTGCCTGAACAAGACGAGGTGCTGCACAAGATGGGGGTGATGGCGCACATCGAGTCGTTTGAGGAATTCAATCCGGCTTTGTTTTTGCTCCGGGTCAAAGGCGGTGAGCGCTTTCACATTGAGACGGCTGAGCGACAAAAGAACGGTCTTTGGATGGCCGAGGTGACGAAGGTGGCGGCGGACTCTGAGGTGATCGTGCCCGAGGAGTTGCAGTCCAGTGCCAACAAGTTGGGGGCCTTGATTCGCTCTTTGCAAGAGCACGGTGTAATGGAAAAAGACATGCCTTTTGCCACGCCCTATCGGCTCGATGATTGCGCCTGGGTCTCCAACCGATGGAGCGAGATGCTGCCACTTGATGCGGCGCAAAAGCAAACCTTGCTCGGGCAAACGCACCCGCGCTTGAGGCTTGATTTGGTCTCAGAGATTTTGGAAGGGCTCAAAATTTCTGTTGATTTCCCTTGAATGCATTGTGTCTGGTTTTGTGGTTTTTTTTAATGGGACAGTTCAATCATGATCGATATCAATCAAGAACTCGAAAGTAAGCGTGCCCGTGCCCGTCTCGGTGGTGGGCAGCAGCGCATCGACACCCAACACGCCAAGGGTAAATTGACCGCCAGGGAGCGCATTGAAGTTCTCCTCGATGCGGACAGTTTTGAAGAGTGGGACATGTTTGTTGAGCACCGCTCGAGTGACTTTGGCATGCAAGAGCAAAAAATACCCGGTGACGGTGTCGTCACCGGGTACGGCTCGATCAATGGCCGCTTGGTCTTTGTCTTTAGCCAAGATTTCACCGTCTTTGGGGGCGCTTTGTCGGAAGCCCATGCCGAGAAAATTTGCAAAATCATGGACCAGGCCTTGAAGGTTGGCGCTCCAGTGATTGGGCTCAATGATTCGGGCGGGGCCAGAATCCAAGAGGGGGTGGCATCTCTGGGGGGGTACGCCGAGGTGTTCCAGCGCAATGTGATGTCTTCTGGGGTTATCCCACAAATCAGCCTCATCATGGGGCCTTGCGCGGGCGGCGCGGTCTACTCACCGGCGATGACGGACTTTATCTTCATGGTCGAGGGCAGTTCCTACATGTTTGTGACCGGCCCCGAGGTCGTCAAAACCGTCACCCATGAAGAGGTGAGTGCAGAAGAGCTCGGCGGCGCTTTGAGTCACACCAGCAAAAGCGGGGTGGCCGATCGCGCCTTTGACAACGACGTTGATGCACTTTTGATGACGCGCCGACTGTTCAACTACTTGCCCCTCAATAACAAAGAGAAGGCGCCCGTTCGGGCAAGTCTTGATCCGACGGATCGCCTGGACGTGAGTCTCGACAGTTTGGTGCCCGCCTTGGCCAACCAGGCCTACGACATGCGCGAGCTCATTGACAAGATCGTGGACGACGCTGACTTCTTTGAACTTCAACCCGATTATGCAAAAAACATCATGGTGGGTTTTGCCCGCATGGCGGGCATGAGTGTGGGAATTGTTGCCAATCAGCCCTTGGTGCTGGCGGGCTGTTTGGATATCAAAAGCGCCATCAAAGCCGCGCGCTTTGTGCGATTTTGTGATGCCTTCAATATCCCGGTGATCACTTTGGTCGATGTGCCCGGCTTCATGCCAGGTACGGCGCAGGAGTATGGCGGCATCATCAAACACGGAGCCAAACTGCTCTACGCCTATGCTGAGTGCACGGTGCCCAAAATCACCTTGATCACCCGAAAAGCCTATGGCGGCGCCTATGACGTGATGTCGTCCAAGCATTTGCGAGGTGATGTTAATTTTGCCTGGCCGCAAGCTGAAATTGCCGTGATGGGGGCCAAGGGGGCGGTGGAGATCATCTTCAGGCAAGACAAGGCCGACCCGGTGAAGTTGGCCCAACGTGAAGCCGAATACAAAGCGCAGTTTGCCAACCCCTTTGTGGCGGGTGCACGCGGCTACATTGACGATGTGATTGAGCCCAGACAGACGCGCAAACGCATTTGTCGCTCCCTCATCATGCTCAAGGACAAAGCGCTGACCAATCCCTGGAGAAAGCATGGCAATATTCCCCTTTGAGCCAAGCCGCTCATGCTCACGATCTCGCGGCGTGAAGCGCTTCACCCTCTAATGGTTTTCTTTTGAAAGCGACGCATTCATGTTTACAAAAATATTGATCGCCAACCGCGGTGAAATCGCCTGCCGCGTCATCGCCTCGGCCCGTGAGATGGGCATCCAAACGGTGGCGGTTTACTCCGAGGCCGATGTGTTCGCGCGCCATGTGGCCTTGGCCGATGAGGCTTACTTGATCGGAGCACCCGCGGCCAGGCAGTCTTATCTTTTGGGCGACAAGATCATCGAGGTCGCTGTCTCGTGTGGCGCTCAGGCGATTCATCCAGGTTATGGTTTTTTGAGCGAAAACGAAGGTTTTGCCAAAGCCGTGGAAGAGGCGGGACTCGTCTTCATTGGCCCCAAGCACGCCTCCATCAGCGCCATGGGCGACAAAATCGCATCGAAGAAATTGGCCCTGGCGGCGAAGGTGAACACCATTCCTGGGCACAACGAAGCAGTTGCCGATGCCAAGGAGGCGGTGGGGATCGCTCAAAAAATTGGCTACCCAGTGATGATCAAAGCATCGGCCGGGGGCGGGGGCAAGGGTCTTCGTGTTTCATGCAATGATGAGGAGACCTTGATTGGTTTTGTGGCTTGTCAAAACGAAGCGAGAAACAGTTTTGGAGATGACCGCATTTTCATTGAGAAATTCATCGAGTCACCACGCCACATCGAGATTCAAATCTTGGGCGACGCCTTTGGTCATGTGGTGTATTTGAACGAGCGCGAATGCTCGATTCAGCGCCGACATCAAAAGGTAATTGAAGAGGCGCCGTCGCCCTTCATCAGCAGTCAGACGCGCCGCGCCATGGGCGAGCAAGCGGTGGCGCTGGCCAAGGCGGTGAACTACCAAAGTGCTGGCACGGTCGAGTTTGTGGTCGGTGCGGATCAGGGGTTTTATTTCCTCGAGATGAACACCCGGCTTCAAGTCGAACACCCCGTGACCGAAGCCATCACCGGTGTGGACTTGGTGAAGTGGATGATCAAGATTGCCGCTGGCGAGCCCTTGGCCCTTGAGCAGTCAGACGTCAAGATGGACGGCTGGGCCATCGAGTGTCGCATCAATGCCGAGGATCCTTATCGGCAGTTTTTGCCGTCCACGGGGCGCTTGGTGAAGTTCTTGCCACCCGCCACCACCATGCGTGCGGCCCACCCCGAGGAAAGCCTTGGGGTGAGGGTGGATACAGGGGTGAGCGAAGGCGGCGAGATTTCGGTCCACTACGACTCCATGATTGCGAAGTTGGTTGTGCACGGCAAAGACCGCGCCGATGCCACACAAAAAATGCGCGAGGCCTTGAATGCGTTTGTAGTGAAGGGGGTGCAGACCAACATCCCGTTTCAAAGTGCCATTTTGGCGCACCCGTCTTGGGTGAGCACCGCCTTCAACACGGGTTTCATTGCCGAGCATTTTCCCAAGGGTTTGGTCCCCTTTGAGCAAGCCCACCACCAACCGGACTTTTTGGTTGCCCTGGGCGCTTGGGTGCATTTGAAGTCCCACGCCCGTGCCCTTGGCATTGAAGGGCAGATGCAAGGCTTCAGCCTTGAGCACCCCAGCGAACTGACCTTGATTGAATTGGTGAGCCCTCCCCAAAATCATCGTCACCATGGCTTGACGGTGTTGGACGTGACGGCCTCGGCCCACCAGGCCCGGATCCATTTGAATGGACAAGACTTTGAGATCGTGTGTTCATCCGATTTGCGCGACCCGGTGCTGCAAGGCGTTTGCAACGGACGGCCCTTTGTCGCACAACTCGAGCGCAAACTGCCCAAGCACCCCATGGCCATGGAGATTTCGCAATACGGTGCGCAACTTCGCTTCATGGTGGTGAGCCCCAGAGTGGCCACACTGCACGCCCTCATGCCGCAAAAGCTCCCGCTCGATCTGTCTCGATTTGTCTTGTCGCCAATGCCGGGACTGCTCACGCAAGTCTTGGTTCAGGTCGGTCAAAAGGTGTTGGCCGGCGAGAGACTGGCGGTGATTGAGGCCATGAAGATGGAAAATGTCTTGCTCGCGGCCGAAGACGCGGTGGTGAAGTCACTCGAGGCCAAGGTGGGTGACACCCTGGCCGTGGATCAAATCATTGTGGAGTTCCAATGAGCACACGCCCCTTTCAAGTTTTGGGATTGCAACAAATCGCCATTGGACACGCCAACAAGGAGAGCTTGAAGACGCTGTGGGTGGATCTTCTGGGGCTACCGATCACGGGTCACTTTGAGAGTGAGCGGGAGAATGTGCTTGAAGACATTTTGCAGCTCGGCACGGGCCCGAGCTGCGTGGAGGTCGATTTGATGCAACCCTTGAACCCCTTGGCCAAACCCGCAGTGGATCAAACGCCCTTGAACCACATTGGCCTTTGGGTGGATGATTTACCAAAGGCCATGTCTTGGTTGATGGCGCAAGGTGTCAGGATGGCGCCGGGGGGCATACGCCGCGGTGCCTCAGGGTTTGACATCTGTTTTATCCATCCCAAATCGAGCGATGAGTATCCTCTGAGCGGGCTGGGCGTATTGATTGAATTGGTGCAAGCTCCACAGGCGGTGATCGAAGCATTGGGGAGCGATTTGTCCATTGATCGCGCATTGCTGTGATGTTTAAAGTATTGCGCTCATGACATCAACCGATCATCCCCGAGCCACTGCCAAGAGCGAAGCCGCGCAAGTGTGGCCCGTGCTGGTGGTTGGGGCTGGGCCCACGGGCCTCTTGCTCACGCTCATGCTGGCCAAGCGCGGGGTCAAGGTCTGCTTGGTCGATCAACTCGAGCACGTGGTGCAAGAGGCGAGGGCGGTGAGCATCGATGATGAGAGTTTGCGCTCCTTGGCCGATGCGCAAGTGCTCGAAGGCTTTTTGCCGCAAATCACCTTGTCCTATGGCGTGCATTACTACTCTTGGCGCCAGCGTTTGTTTGCCAAGGTGGAGCCGAGCAACGAAGAATATGGTCACCCCAAGAGAAACGCATTTCGCCAGCAGCAACTCGTCTCCCACCTCTTTGAGTCTTTGAGACAGTACCCCCATGTCATGGTTTGCATGGGCACTCGGGTTTTGGGGTTTGAAGAGGTGCTGGGCTTGGGCGAAGTCAATCCACCTTCCCCAGGTGTTGTGTTGAGCTGTGTTCGGGGTGACGAGAGCTTGGCGCTGAGCGCGCGCTTCGTGGTGGCTTGTGATGGGGGCAGGAGCACCCTTCGCGAAAAAGCGGGGTTTGCTTTTGATGGCAGTACCTACTCGCAGCGTTGGTTGATCACCGACATGATTGGGCGTGAAGATGCATTCCGGCACACCCGCACCTACTGTGACCCGGTGCGACCTGCCATTCGTTTGCCTGGCCCCCAAGGCACCTTGCGCTACGAGTTCATGCTGCACCACCATGAAACGAGTGAGGAGGTCTTGGATGAAAAAGTCTACGGCCAGTGGATACGTGAGCGCCATGCCCCCGATGCCAACCTCACGCTGCTGCGCAAAGTGGTCTACACCTTTCATGCGCGTGTGGCCTCGCACTGGAGAAAAGGCCCCGTGCTGCTCGCCGGTGACGCAGCGCACTTGACGCCGCCCTTTGCCGGTCAGGGCATGAACTCTGGCCTCAGAGACGCGACGAACTTGGCGTGGAAATTGGCCCTGGTGGTGCAGGGCCACGCCTCAGAGCGCTTGCTCAACACCTATGAAGCCGAACGCAAACCCCATGCGTGGTCTTTGATTGAAATGGCGCTTCGCATTGGGGTGGTGATGCAGCCCATGTCGCTTTGGAGTGCTGTGTGGGTGCAGTCTATGCTCAAAGTCGCCTGCTGGGTGCCGCCCATTCGTGACTATATTTTGCACTTGAAGTTCAAGCCCAAACCCCGTTTCAAGTCGGGTTTTTTTGACGCTCAAAGCCCAAAGGGCGCGGTGGTGGCCTGTGGTCAATTGATGCCACAACCGCGCATGCAGCGCGCCGATTCGAGTTTTGGGCTCTTGGATAGTTTTTATGCAGACGGTTTTGTTTTGTTGCAGTGGGCATACAGTTCAAGCGCAATCGATGTGAACGCCATTGTTTGGAACCATGCGCCACCTCTGCTGGTGCTGAACGTCTTGCGCGCGAGTGAGGATTTTTTACCAACGCAGGCGACCGATCTCGGCGCGGGTGCGTCCCCTGCCTTGCATTGCATTCGCGATGTGGATGGCAAACTCGAAGCGATATTGAACAGCGCGAATTCGCGGGGTGTGCTGCTGCGCCCCGATCACTATGTGTTCACCTATATTGGACGCACGCAGACGTGGCCACTCGAGCGCATTGACGCCCTCTTTTTTACCTACTCAAAGTCATCAATCGACTGATGGGTCTGGCTTTAATTTTTTGTTTGTTTGACACGCTCTGCTCGTTCTAGGGCCTGGGCCAAGAGTGAGGATGCAAGTGGCGAGCGAGCGAGAGCCTGCGAGTTTTCTGGGTTGCCCTCATTTTTGCATTCATTGGTGTTTGATTGGCGTTCCTGCGCCACCAAGTGCAGCCGCTTGGCCTGGGTGTGGGTGCGCGGTGGGGTGGTGTTGCTGTCTTTGAGCAAACGCTCGAGCCTTAACCGATAGCGTGAAAGTGAGGTTTGCGCTTGTTCAGGTGACCAAGCCTGCCAGCCGGTGCAATCGGGCGTCACGACCTCAAGCTCGATGCAGTCCACTGGGCAGACCGGCAGACACAACTCGCAGCCGGTACAAAACGCCTCGATCACGGTGTGCATGCTTTTGTGAGTGCCGACAATGGCGTCGGTGGGGCAGGCATCGAGGCACAAGGTGCAGCCAATGCACCAACGCTCATCGACCCAGGCCACATGGCGAACCCCTTCGAGTCCGTTTTGCGCGTCCAAGGGGTGCTCGGCTTGACCCGAGATCTCGGCCAAACGGCGCACACCCTCTTGGCCACCGGGGGGGCAGCGGTTGATGGGGGTGTGTTCTTGCACGATGGCCTGGGCATAGGCCTCGCAGTCTTCAAAGCCACAGCGTTTGCACTGGGTTTGGGGCAACAAAGCCCAAATGGCCTGGACGGGGTCAAGGCTTTTTGGGGAGTTTGGTGCCGCGGTTGTGCCGGGTGTCGTTTGCAAGTTCAATCTAGAAGGTAATCGTGACGAAGTAGGAGAAGGCGAAGGAGAAGGAAAAGGATTGGAGTCGACGAGGGTGATCAACCTGGATTGTGCAGGTGAACCTGCTGCGAACATGCGCCAAGGTTTAGGCTCTTTTGCCCGTGGATTTTTTGGCCCCCGCTTGCATGGAGACTTTGCGGGGGGTGCTTTTGGAGGTGGCGCTTTTGGCTGCAGCGCGTTTCAATGCTACGCTTTTGGCTGCAACCCCTTTGACTGCAACCCCTTTGGCCACCGCGCCATTGTGTTTCGCGATAAAGCTCTTGACCTGAGGATAGACCAACTCCCTCCAACGCCTGCCGCTGAAGATGCCGTAGTGACCGGCGCCCTTGGCCTCAAAGTGGGTCTGCTCGGTGTTGACAATGCCGGTGCACAAGTCGTGGGCAGCGCGGGTTTGGCCAGAGCCAGAGATGTCGTCGAGCTCACCTTCGATGGTGAGCAGCGCGGTGGTTTTGATGTCTTGCGGTCTCACGCGCTCGATCTCACCGTATTCATTTTTGACGTCCCAAGTGCCATGCACCAAGCTCTTGTCTTGGAACACCACCTTGATGGTCTCCAAATAGTAGTCTGCATCCATGTCGAGAACAGCGTTGTATTCGTCATAGAACTGGCGGTGATTTTCGGCAGCGGAATCGTCCCCCTTGATCAAGTCTTTGAAGTAATCGTAGTGACTCTTTAGGTGCCGATCGGGGTTCATGGCGACAAAGCCCGAGTGCTGCAAAAAGCCGGGGTACACACGCCGACCAGCCCCAGGGAAATTGGTGGGCACGCGGTAGATCACATTGTTTTCAAACCAACTAAAGCTCTTGTTCATGGCCAAGTTGTTGACCGCTGTGGGGGACTTGGAGGCGTCGATGGGGCCGCCCATCATGGTCATGGACATGGGGGTGGCCTCACCTCTGGAGGCCATCAAGGAGACCGCTGCCAAGACCGGCACGGTGGGCTGGCACACACTGATCACATGGCAGTTGCCGTATTGGCCTTGTAAATGGCGCAAAAACTCTTGGATGTAGTTGACGTAATCGTCCAAATGGAACTCGCCCTCTGACAAGGGCACTGTCCTGGCGTTTTTCCAGTCGGTGATGTAGACCTTGTGGTCGGCCAAGAGGCTTTTGACGGTATCTCTGAGCAGTGTGGCGTAGTGGCCCGACAAGGGGGCGACCAAGAGCACGACAGGCTGGCTTTTGAGTTTTTGCAAAGTCGGGATGTCGCTCGTGTAGCGCTTAAAGCGCACGAGCTCACAAAACGGTTTGTCAATTTCAACGCGTTCGTGAATGGCCGTCTCCACGCCCTCGATGTCCAATGTGTGCAGGTGAAAACCCGGCTTCACATAGTCTTTGCCCAAGCGATAAATCAAATCATAGGTCGCCGACACCCGGTGGGCCAAGTTGCTTTGCGACAGCGGTGAGATGGGGTTGCTAAAAAGCTTGGCGGCCGCTTGTGCAAACTCGGCAAATGGCTCCATCAAAGAGCGTTGAGTTTCGTAGATTTGGTAAAGCATGCGTGGTGGCTCTTAAGTAGGATGTGTGGGTTCAATGTAACAGTTCTGCTTCTTCGGAATTAGAGTCTTGCCCCCAGACTGGTTCAAGATGCGCCAAAATAAGACACTTCTATTTTAAACCCGAGTCCCCAAAAAGTGTTGCCCCATCATAGCCCCGAGCGCTCTTTAAACGCGGTTCGCCAACCCGTGCTTTTCATGGGTCACGGCAGTCCCATGAATGTGATCGATGACAATGCGTTTCGCCCCGTCTGGGAGAAAATGGGCGCCCTGTGGGGGCAAGGGGCGCGCTGGCCCAAGCCACGGGTGATTTTGTGCATTTCGGCGCACTGGTGCACCGAGGGCACCCACTTGAACGCCTTGGCACATCCGCCCACCATCCATGATTTCGGCGCGGCTTACCGGGTTCTTTTCGATCAACGCTACCCGGCGCCTGGCGACAGCGCGCTCGCCCAGGCGTGGTCTCACCGTTTTCACCAAGCCTCCAAGCCCGAACCCTTGGTGCTGGGTGGGCAAGACTGGGGCTTTGACCATGGCACCTGGGGGGTTTTAAAGCCGCTCTTCCCCGGCGCTGACATACCAGTGGTACAGATGAGCTTGGATGTGCAGGCCGCCCTTAGTCAGCACGCCGCCCTTGGCTTACAACTGCGAGGTCTGCGGGACGAGGGCGTGCTGATCGTGGCCAGTGGCAACACGGTGCACAATTTGCGTTCGTCTGAGCGCAGTGCCCCTGACGACCAAGCCACCGATTGGGCTAGGGAATTTGATGGCTTTGTGGCGCAGTCGGTGCTCAGCCAAGACCACGCGGCCTTGTGTCTGGGGCAGGCGAGCGAGCATTTGCGGGGTGTTTTCCGGCTCAGCCACCCCAGCATTGAGCACTATGTGCCACTTCTTTATGCGGCCCATGCCAGTCACGCAAGCGACCAAGTGAGCTTTTACTGCGAACAGTATCAGTGGGCAACGGTGGCCATGCGCAGCATCGTGTGGTCTTGAGCGTGCCTTGCCTTGCCGTGACGTGACGTGACGTGACGTGACGTGACGTGACTGCTCAAAGTGGTGAAGCGCTAGCCCCAGTCTTCAAATCACCTTGGCAATGCTTTCGCAAACATAGGCCATGTTTTTGCTGTTCAACGCCGCCACACACATGCGTCCCGTGTCGGTGCCATAAACGCTGAATTCTTGACGCAAGCGCACCATTTGGTCTTTGCTCAGACCTGAGTAGCTGAACATGCCGATTTGGTCGGTGATGAAGCCCATGTCGGCGGCAATGCCAGCGTCTTTGAGGCCTTGCACCAAAAGTTGACGCATGAGTTTGATGCGCTCGCGCATTTGCGTGAGCTCTTTGATCCACAGGGCTTTGAGTGCTGGGCTCGAAAGCACCGCTGCCACCACTGCACCCCCGTGGGTGGGCGGGTTGGAGTAGTTGGTGCGGATCATGATTTTGAGTTGTGACAGAACGCGCTGGGCCTCGGCGGCGTCGGCACACAGCACCGAGAGCGCGCCCACGCGCTCGCCGTAGAGACTAAAGCTCTTGGAGAAAGAAGTGGAGACGAAAAACAAAAGGCCCGCTTGGACAAACCGCCCCACAATGGCGCCGTCTTCCTCGAGTCCATGGGCAAAGCCTTGGTAAGCCATGTCCAAAAAGGGCGTCAAGCCGTGGGCTTTGACGGTGTCGATGACCACCCCCCACTGCTCAGGCGTCAAGTCGTAGCCGGTCGGGTTGTGGCAGCAGGCGTGCAAAACGACGATGGTGCCGCTCGGGGCGGCCTGCAAGCTTTGGATCATGCCCTCAAAGTCCACGCCACGGCGCGCGGCGTTATAGTAGGCGTAGCTCTTGACCTCAAAGCCGGCTTGGGTGAAGAGGGCTTTGTGATTTTCCCAACTCGGGTCAGAGATCATGACGTGGGCTTGGGGGAGAAGTTTTTTGAGGAAGTCAGCGCCCACTTTCAAACCCCCCGTGCCGCCGAGGGCTTGAATGGTGGCCACGCGTTTGCTTTGCACCGGCTCGGACTGGGCGCCAAAGACCAGGTCTTTAACGGCGCTGTCATAGGCCGCAATGCCATCGATGGGCAAATAGCCTCTGGCACTGGGGTGGGCGGCAAGCGTTTTTTCAGCCTCTTGCACACACTCTAGGAGGGGCAATTTGCCCTGGTCATTAAAGTAGACACCCACGCCCAGATTGACTTTGTTCGGGTTGGTGTCATTTGCAAATTGCTCATTCATGCCCAAAATAGGGTCTCTGGGGGCCATCTCAACAGAGGTAAACATTGACATCGGGGGTCCTTGAAGAGGTCAAAATAAGAAGTTCAAGAGTTTAGGCCCAATTTGCGTTAGGCTATAGGGTTCACCCCCTATTTTAAACCGACTCGGGGTGCTGTCCCAGAAGGACAGCCCCCCCATGCAGGGAGTCGGTGCAAAGTGCCTTGCGCACCTTGGACCCCAATCGAGAGTTTTTTATGACACGAGTAGTTGAGACGCCTGAGCATCAAGTCGAAGGCGAATTTGTAAGTTATCCCAATTCGCCGTTTGAGATCTATCAGCCCTACGCGCCCGCGGGTGATCAACCCCAGGCGATTGACAAATTGGTGGAAGGCTTGAGAGACGGCGAAGCCTTTCAAACGCTCCTGGGTGTGACGGGGTCGGGCAAAACCTTCACCATGGCCAATGTGATTGCGCGCATGGGCCGCCCGGCCATCATCTTTGCGCCCAATAAAACCTTGGCCGCCCAGCTCTACAGCGAATTCAGAGAGTTTTTCCCCAAAAACGCGGTCGAGTATTTTGTCAGTTACTACGACTATTACCAGCCCGAGGCCTATGTGCCGCAGCGCGACCTCTTCATCGAAAAAGACAGCGCCATCAATGAGCACATTGAGCAAATGCGCCTGTCTTGCACCAAAAGCATCATGGAGCGCAGAGATGTGATTGTGGTGGCCACTGTCTCTGCCATTTACGGCATTGGCGAGCCCGAGAGCTACCACCGCATGGTGATGACCTTGAGGGTCGGGGACAAGTTGTCGCAACGCGACGTGATTGCGCAATTGGTGCGCATGCAGTATTCGAGAAACGACCAAGACTTTTCACGCGGGTGTTTTCGGGTTCGTGGGGACACTGTCGATGTGTTTCCAGCCGAGCACAGTGAGATGGCGATCCGCTTGGAGCTTTTTGACGACGAGATTGAGACGCTGCAGCTCTTTGATCCACTCACTGGGCGCGTGCGCCAAAAAATTCCGCGCTTTACCGTTTACCCCTCCAGCCACTACGTGACCCCCAGAGATCGAGTTCTCGCCGCGGTGGAGACCATCAAGGTCGAGCTCATCGAGCGCAGCAAACAGTTTGTCTCTGAGGGCAAACTGGTTGAAGCGCAACGCATTGAGCAGCGCACCCGGTTTGATTTGGAAATGCTCTCTGAAGTGGGTCACTGCAAAGGTATTGAAAACTACACCCGGCACTTGTCCGGGGCCGAGCCCGGCCAGCCGCCGAGCACCCTTACCGATTATTTGCCCAAAGACGCCTTGATGTTCTTGGACGAGAGCCATGTTTTGATGGGGCAGTTTGGCGGGATGTACAACGGCGACCGCGCACGCAAAACGACGCTCGTGGAGTATGGCTTTCGCTTGCCCAGCGCCCTTGATAACCGGCCCTTGAAGCTCGAGGAGTTTGAGGCCCGCATGCGCCAGGTCATCTTTGTCTCGGCCACTCCCGCTGATTATGAAAAAACCCATGCGGGCCAAGTGGTCGAGCAGCTCGTTCGCCCCACCGGCTTGGTCGACCCCTTGGTCGAGGTGCGTCCAGCGAGCCACCAAGTTGATGATGTGCTGGGGGAGATTCGCATTCGTGTGGTCAAAAAAGAGCGAGTTTTGATCACGACGCTCACCAAACGCATGGCCGAGCAGTTGACCGACTACTTGAGCGACAACGGGGTCAAGGTGCGTTATCTGCACAGTGACATTGACACGGTCGAGCGGGTGGAGATTTTGCGCGACTTGCGGCTGGGTGAATTCGATGTTTTGGTCGGCATCAACTTGCTCAGAGAGGGCATTGACTTGCCCGAGGTCTCTTTGGTCGCCATTTTGGACGCGGACAAAGAAGGTTTTTTGCGTTCCGAGCGTAGTTTGATTCAAACCATTGGGCGCGCGGCGAGAAACCAAAATGGTTGCGCAATTTTGTACGCCGATGTGATCACCAAGTCCATGGAAAAAGCCATTGGCGAGACCGAGCGCCGGCGCGCGCGTCAAATTGAATACAACACCTTGCATGGCATCACACCGAGGTCGGTGGTCAAGCGCGTGCGCGATTTGATTGATGGGGTCTACAGCGAGAAAGCCGGCAAAGAGCTTGAACGCTTGGAGATGCAGCGCATCCAAATTGAAGACATGAGCGAGAAAGACATTTCCCGCGAAATCAAACGCTTGGAAAAAATGATGATGGAGCACGCCAAGAACTTGGACTTTGAACGTGCCGCTCAAATTCGGGACCAACTCTCGGTCTTGCGAGAACAGGCTTTTGGTGGTCCAGGCCACGACAATGTTGCAGTTTTACTACCCAAAGTCTCCTGATAATTTTTAAAAACTCTTTTAAATCAAGGCTTGATCAGGTCTTGATGGGAATATAGGGTTAACCCTAGACGCCTCGTTGTTGTCAGGGTCTTTGCCCGAGTACTTGAGCGAAATGGAAGGGATTGGGGTATACTTGACTTTTCTAGTCGACAAAGGCTTTTGCGCCGCAAAAGACCCCATGTTCGACCTTGATCCCCCAAGGAGCTTACACCATGCGACTCACGACCAAAGGCCGTTTTGCGGTGACTGCGATGATTGATTTGGCCCTGCGTCAGAACACGGGTCCGGTGACCCTGGCCGCGATCAGCCAGCGCCAGCAAATTTCGCTCTCTTATTTAGAGCAACTGTTTGGCAAATTGCGCCGCCACGATTTGGTGGAATCCACCCGTGGACCTGGCGGTGGCTACACCTTGGGGCGCAAAGCCCAAGACATCACGGTGGCCGACATCATTGTGTCTGTGGATGAACCCATCGACGCCACGCATTGCGGGGGCAAAGAGAATTGCCTGGGAGAAGGCGGGCGCTGTATGACGCACGAGTTGTGGTCTAGCCTGAACCAAAAGATGGTCGAGTTTTTGGACTCCGTCACCTTGCAAAAATTGGTCCAAGACCAATTGGAAAAAGGCGTTCAAGTCGAAGACAAGCCCAATATGAAGCGCGCCATCTCCCCCGCACCTGCTTTGAAGCCCATTCGTGTGAATGCACCCAATTCGGTGTTTGCCTTGGGCAACGCTTTTGCGAAAAACCTGTCCTGAATTTTCAAGGTGGCGCACCGGCCTTGGCTTACTCTAGGGCCCGCTAGAGGTGTCTAGAGGGCTTGAGTCGCCGCCAAAGACGGGTCGTTCAGAGTCATTCAAAGCCTTGAATTTTTCTTTCCATTTTTTCTCTCAACAGTAAAGCATCATGACCCCTCATTTCCCCATTTACATGGACTACAGTGCCACCAATCCGGTGGACCCCCGCGTTGTGGATGCCATGATTCCCTGGCTGCGTGAGCACTTTGGTAACCCAGCGTCGCGCTCTCACGCATGGGGCTGGGAGGCTGAGGAGGCGGTGGAGAAGGCACGTGCCGATGTGGCCGCCCTCATCGGTGCAGACCCCAGGGAAATCGTCTGGACGAGTGGGGCCACCGAATCGAACAATTTGGCGCTCAAAGGGGCGGCCCAGTTTTACGAATCCAAGGGCCGTCACCTGATCACGGTCAAGACCGAGCACAAGGCGATTTTGGACACCATGCGCGAGCTCGAGCGCCGGGGCTTTGAGGTCACTTATCTTGACGTCATGGCCGATGGTCTGCTTGATTTGAATGTGTTCAAAGCCGCGATTCGTGAGGACACGATTTTGGCCAGCGTCATGCTGGTCAACAATGAAATTGGCGTGATCCAAGACATCCAGGCCTTGGGTGAGATTTGCCGTGAAAAGGGCGTGCTCTTTCACGTTGATGCTGCCCAAGCCACTGGTAAAGTGGCCATCGATTTGGCCAGCTTGCCGGTGGATTTGATGAGCTTGGCTTCCCACAAAACCTATGGCCCCAAAGGCATTGGTGCTCTTTATGTGCGTCGCAAGCCCCGCGTAAGACTGCACGCCGAAATTCACGGTGGCGGTCACGAGCGCGGCATGCGCTCGGGCACCCTGGCCACCCACCAGATCGTTGGGATGGGGGAGGCGTTTCGCATTGCCAAGCTCGAGATGGCGCAAGACACGGCGCACGCGCTGCATTTGCACCAAAGACTCTTGGCTGGTTTGAGCGACTTGGAGCAAGTCTTTATCAATGGACACTTGGAAAAACGCGTGCCCCACAATTTGAACATCAGCTTTAATTATGTTGAAGGCGAGTCCCTGATCATGGGCATCAAGGGCTTGGCGGTGTCCTCAGGCTCGGCTTGTACTTCGGCGAGTCTTGAGCCCAGTTATGTGCTTCGTGCCTTGGGTCGCAGCGATGAGCTCGCCCACAGCAGTCTGCGCATCACCTGCGGGCGCTTCTCCACCGAGGCCGAAATTGACTATGCCATCGAGACGATACGCTTGAATGTGAACAAGTTGCGCGAGTTAAGCCCCTTGTGGGAGATGTACAAAGACGGCATCGACTTGAGCACCATTCAATGGGCTGCGCACTGAACCAACATTGACATCTTCAGGCCGCCATGGATGGGGGCCTGTGATTTAGAAACAAACGAGGAGAATTGAAAATGGCTTACAGCGATAAAGTGATCGATCATTATGAAAACCCCCGCAATGTGGGCTCCTTTGAAAAGGGAGACGACTCTGTGGGCACGGGCATGGTGGGGGCTCCCGCTTGTGGCGACGTGATGAAGCTCCAAATCAAGGTCAACCCCAGCACCGGTGTGATTGAAGATGCGCGCTTCAAAACCTATGGTTGTGGCTCGGCCATTGCCAGCTCCTCCTTGGTCACCGAATGGGTCAAGGGCAAGACTTTGGACGAGGCGGCTTCTTTGAAAAACAGCCAAATTGCCCAAGAGCTCGCCCTCCCACCGGTGAAGATCCATTGCTCGATCTTGGCCGAAGATGCCATCAAAGCGGCGGTGCAAGATTACAAAGCCAAGCACTTGGCCAACGCATGAGTCAAGGGTCAACCTTGGCTTGAGAAATTTTCTTGTTGAAATGGTTTAAAGCGTATGTCCGTCACCCTTACCCCAGCAGCTGCCAAGCATGTGAACCGATACTTGATCAAACGAGGCAAGGGCCTGGGGGTGCGTTTGGGCGTCAAAACCACCGGCTGCTCAGGGCTGGCCTACCAGCTGGAATACGTCGACGAGATCAAGCCCGAGGACATCGTGTTTGAAGACCTCGGTGTCAAGGTGCTGGTGGACCCCAAAAGCTTGGCCTATATCCAAGGCACCGAACTCGATTTTGTCAAAGAAGGTTTGAACGAGGGTTTTCGTTTCAACAACCCCAATGAGCGAGATCGCTGCGGTTGTGGAGAATCTTTCCGAGTCTAGGATGGCTGGGCGGGAGAAGCCCTTGCTGGGCTTGTCAGCCGAGCCTGCCCCAAACTTTCAAGACCAGACTCCAGGCGACGACTTCAACTGACCCTTCACGCTGGCATGAACACCCCCCCACTTTTTTCTTTGAATTCATCGACTTTGCTTCAAAGCGACGACTTCGTGCTGTTTCAGTTGCCCAGGCGTTTTGAGATCGATTCGCTGGAACTCCTTGAACGCTGGCGGGCTCTGCAAAAAATGGCTCACCCGGACCGTTTTTCGATGCAAGGCGATGCCGCCAAACGCTTGTCCCTTCAATGGTCCACACGCATCAATGAGGCCTATCAGCGGCTCAAAGACCCCTTGCGCCGAGCCGCGTATTTGTGCCACCTCAATGGTGTCGAGATCAATGCCCAAACGAACACGGCCATGCCCGCTTCATTCCTGATGGAGCAAATGAATTGGCGCGAAGCTTTGGACGAGGCCGGCAGTGCCGCGGATTTTGACGCGATTGAGCATTGGGTTGAAACACAAATCACCACCAACGAGCAAGCGGTGGCAAAGCTGCTCGACCTCGAGCCCGATCCCAATGCGGCAGGTGCACAAGTGCGGGCTTGGATGTTCCTTGAGCGCTTTGAGCAATCGGTGCGCGAACGCCGAGACCTTAAACTTTCACTTTGACTTAAACCCCATGGCCTTATTACAAATTTCTGAACCGGGTCGAGCACCAGATCCACATCAACGCCGCATTGCCATTGGGATTGATCTTGGCACCACCCATTCTTTGGTTGCGACCGTGAGGCACGGTGTGGCCGAGTGTTTACCCGACCATGAGGGTCGGGTGATGCTGCCCTCAGTCGTGCAATATTTACCCAAGGGCAAGCGCGCCATTGGTCACAACGCCTCGCATGCCGCCAGTGCCGATCCACAAAACACCGTGACCTCGGTCAAGCGCTTGATGGGCAGAACCCTTGCCGACTTGCCACACGCCCAACGCTGGAGTGTGGCTTTGGTGGATTTGCCCGGCATGGTGGGCATTCAAACGCTCGAAGGCGTCAAAACACCGGTGGAGGTGAGTGCAGAGCTTTTGGCGACCCTTCGTCAACGCGCCGAAGAAAGCTTGGATGACGACATCACTGGGGCCGTGATCACGGTGCCGGCGTATTTTGACGATGCCCAGCGCCAAGCCACCAAGGATGCGGCCAAGCTCGCCGGGCTCGAGGTCTTGCGACTCATCAACGAGCCCACTGCCGCGGCCATTGCCTATGGGCTCGACCAAGCCAGTGAAGGCCTCTTTGCGGTTTATGACCTTGGAGGCGGCACTTTCGATATTTCCATTTTGCGCTTGAGTCAAGGCGTGTTTGAAGTCTTGGCGACCGGTGGTGACTCCGCCTTGGGTGGCGACGACTACGACCATGGATTGTCTGAATGGGTGCTCGAGCGGGTGGGCTTGCGTCTAGACACGGCCAGCGACAAGTCGCTCATGCTCAAGACTTCGCGCGCGGTCAAAGAGCGTTTGAGTGTGGACCCGAGTGCGCGTTTTATTGTCCAGCTCTCGAGCGGCACCATCGATTTGGAGGTCCGCCGCGAGGCCTTCGAAGCGATCACTCAGCATTTGACGCAAAAAACCCTTCAAGCTTGTGAACGCGCATTAAAGGATGCCAAGTTAAAGTCCAAGGACTTGAACGGGGTCGTGATGGTGGGTGGGTCGACTCGCATGCCGCAGATTCAAAAGAGTGCTGAGGCCTGGTTTGGCCAAGCACCGCTCAACAATTTGAATCCCGATGAGGTGGTGGCCTTGGGTGCTGCAATTCAAGCCAATCAATTGGTGGGCAATCACACCGAAGGTGACTTGTTGCTCCTGGATGTCACGCCCTTGTCCTTGGGGATTGAGACCATGGGTGGATTGGTTGAGCGCATTGTGCCCAGAAACCAGACCGTGCCCACCGCCATGGCGCAAGACTTCACCACTTACCAAGACGGCCAAACAGCACTCATGCTGCACGTGCTCCAGGGAGAGCGCGATTTGGTGAGTGACTGCCGAAGTTTGGCACGCTTTGAGTTGAGGGGCATCCCGCCCATGGCGGCAGGAGCTGCAAAAATTCGCGTGACCTTTACCATCGATGCCGATGGACTGCTCAGTGTGCAAGCGCAGGAGTTGAGCACGAAAGTGCAAGCACAAATTCAAGTCAAACCAAGTTACGGTTTGAGTGACGATCAAATTGCCAAGATGCTGCAAGAAGGCTTTGAGACGGCCGAGGTGGACATGAAAACCCGTGCCTTGAAAGAGGCGCAAGTAAACGCGGACCGAATACTCATGGCCACGCAAAATGCATTGAGCCAAGATGGTGCGATCTTAAGCGTCCAAGAAAAAACCGAGATTGAGCGCTTGATGCTCGATCTCAAAAGAGCGAGTTGCGAAGATTCAGCGGCCCTCATCGAAGAGCGCATCGATCTTTTGGCCAAGGGGACTGAAGCGTTCGCCGCCGAGCGCATGAACCAAGGCATTCTTCAGGCTTTGAGAGGCCAACACATTGAGAGTTTGAAATGACCGTCATCAAAATACTGCCCCACGCTGAGTACTGTCCTGAGGGGCGTGAAATCCAAGGTTTGCCCGGCAACACCTTGTGTGAGACCTTGCTTGACCATGGTGTGGCGATTGAACACGCTTGCGACCAAAGTTGCGCTTGCACCACCTGTCACGTGATCGTGCGCCAAGGCTTGGCGAGTTTGAATGAAGCCACCGAAGAAGAAGACGATTTGTTGGACCAAGCCTGGGGCTTGCAAGCCCAGTCACGCTTGAGCTGTCAAGTGATTTTGGGCCAAGAACCCCTCGTGATCGAGATCCCAAAGTACACCATCAACCATGCCAAAGAGTTGCACTGAGTCCGTGCATGAATTCTCCCACCGCTAAGCCTGGGCTGTAGCGGGGGTTTCTTGGGTCAACGACCCGAGCGCCTGGGTGTTGCCACCCAAACGACTGACCTCAGTCTCACCCAGCGAATATGGCACGGATGCCACCGGTTCGGGGATGACCTCGCCCACCTTGTTTTTTAGAATTCCACACTTTCTACCCATTTTTTGAAGGCAGGCACCACTGAGCACCAACCGAACACCGAACACCGAACACCGCGTTTGGCGATGACGGCGGATGCATTGTGGTCTGCAGGGTCTCTTTGATTGCAGCTTTGGCAGACAAACTCGGATTGGCAAAGCCAGTGGTCTGAGTGAGTGTCGCCGCACGCGGCACATGCCTGCAAAGAGTAATAGGCTGGCACTTCGGCAACGAGCTTGCCCGATCTGCTTGCCATTGAGCTCGATTAGGTGTTCGTGACCCAGAATCGGCGCAAAAAACTTAAAACACTGACGCCGGAGTTGCTGGAGTATCTGAGGCAGGCGTTTGGGGATTGCCCTCAGGCGTGGCGCTGCAAACTCATCGAGTTTGGAGGGAGAGAAGATCATGTGCATCTGTTGGGGGACATTCACCCTGCAGTCGATATCTCGGTGCTGTATCTGTGCTGTCCTGATGAACAAGCTCAAGACTGCCAGTGCTTGCAGTGCTTGCTGTGCTTGCTGTGCTTATAGGGCTCATGCGCGTTTTACAGACCATTTGTGAAAGTTTGATTGGAACCCCCTGTTCTGGCATCGGGCTGACTTCGTCGCGAGCGTGGGGGCGCGACGCTGGAGACGGTACGGGCGCATGTCGATGCGCAGGTTACGCAGGAACATGCCAGAAAGAAAGGTAGGGCGCTTGAGCAATCACCGTACGCCAGACCTCACCCTGTCTCGCGCCGAGGGTGGGGAATGCGCTCATATTTGTTCAAACTATTTTGTACTTTCTTGTGTCCATTGCGGTAAGCCGAACATGGGCCGCTGGCTTTTGGTGATGTAGGAAGGCACTTCTTCTTGCAAGACATCCCAGTGCTCGACCATACGCCCGTCTTTTACTAGGAATATGTCCACTGCGACCACAGGCTTGGGCCTCCAGCCACTGTAGCGCCCATGAACCATCACCATGTCACCTTGCGCGACCACCATGCCTGGCTCATAACTGAAGTCAGGTTGCAGGCCCGCCACAATGTCTCTCAAAAGCTCTACGCCATCGGGAAGGCTTGGGTTGTGTTGAAGATAAGGCGCCGCCCAATAGCGGTCGATGGCGGAGAGGTCGCGTTTGACGAATAGTTCGATCAAGGCTTGTTTGACCCATTGAGCGTTGCTTGAAGTCATGAGAATTCCTTTTGTTGATGAAGAAAACATTGTTTTATGAGTTATTTTAGTTATTAAAATATATATTTATAAATACAAAAGAACTAATTATTGGTCTTTTTCATGCGGTTGGGTTTTTAGCACACCAATTGGAACTAACGTTGGGTGTGTGGGGACGAAAAAAAGAAGACGTCGTGGCCTGAGGGGTGTCACTGAGGTGGGGCGATACAATGAATGGATACGAAATAAAAAAGGCTCAGCGTGCGACAAATTGTCTTAGACACAGAAACCACCGGTTTGTATGCGGATCAAGGCGACAGGATTGTCGAGATTGGCTGTGTTGAGCTTGAAAACAGGAAGCTCACCGGTAGACACCTGCACCATTATGTCAACCCCGAGCGCGACAGTCACGAAGAGGCTCTCAAGGTCCATGGGATTGCCAATGAGTTCTTGAAAGACAAGCCCAAATTCGCCGAGATTGCCCAAGAACTACTCGATTACATCGCGGGCAGTGAGCTCATCATCCACAATGCACCGTTTGATGTGGGTTTCTTGAACAGTGAATTTGAGAAAGCGGGTTTGCCCAAGCTTAAAAATCACATTCACAAAGTGACCGACACCTTGGCTATGGCCAAAGAGATGTATCCAGGAAAACGCAATTCTCTTGATGCTTTGTGTGATCGCTTAGAAGTTGATAATTCTTCGAGAACTTTGCACGGCGCCTTGCTTGACGCAGAGTTGCTCGCCGATGTGTATTTGAACATGACCCGCGGCCAAGATGCCTTGATCATGGAGAGTTCTGCGTCGGAGGCGAGCGGCGAGAGAGGTAAAGGCACGCCATTGAACCGCTTTGACTTGCCGGTTTTGCTCGCGAGTGAACAAGAAGCTCAGCAGCACGAAGGTGTCCTCACCCAAATTGACAAATCAAGTCAGGGCAAGACCCTTTGGCGCACACAGGAGCCAGTTTCGGCCTGATGTTTTGTGTGTCTCAATTGCACGCAACAGATTTTGTGCGCTTGGCTCAACCCTTTGATATAATTGGTAGCATGGGCGATTAACTCAGCGGTAGAGTGCCACCTTCACAC
>CAILYC010000044.1 GCA_903838355.1 uncultured Burkholderiales bacterium
AATGGAGGCGCGGGCCGGAGTCGAACCGACCTACACGGATTTGCAATCCGGTGCATAACCGCTTTGCTACCGCGCCATTAAATAACCCAATGTTTTGACAAAAAAAGGGAAGCCAATAAGCTTCCCTTTTTTCAAATTGGAGCGGGAGACGAGGCTCGAACTCGCGACCTCAACCTTGGCAAGGTTGCGCTCTACCAACTGAGCTACTCCCGCAGAGTCTGCAATTATAACCGCAATTTAAGGAGTTTGCCAAGCCCCCAATGTTCAATTTCTTTGTCTTTTACAACTCAATGCTTGATGGCTGCAGGTGGCGTGGTCGCTTGCACCTCAGGCACCACTGCGGCCACCACGGACTCCTCTTCCTTCAAGGGCTCTGGCATTTTTTCAAGCGCCAACTCCAGCACCTTGTCGATCCAACGCACCGGCACAATTTCCAAGCCATTTTTCACATTTTCTGGAATTTCTTGGAGGTCTTTGACATTCTCTTCAGGGATCAACACAGTTTTGATGCCCCCCCTCAAGGCTGCCAAAAGCTTTTCTTTCAATCCACCAATGCCAGTGACTTCGCCCCTCAAGGTGATCTCGCCAGTCATTGCCACATCGGCCCGCACAGGAATCCCCGTCAAGGCCGAGACCAAGGCCGTGGTCATGGCCGCTCCGGCCGAGGGCCCATCTTTCGGTGTCGCGCCATCGGGCACGTGAATATGGATGTCTTTTTTCTCAAACATTTCATCCTTGATGCCCAGTCTCTTGGCGCGTGAACGCACCACCGTGCGAGCAGCCTCGACCGACTCCTTCATCACATCGCCAAGAGATCCGGTTCGAGTGATCGTGCCTTTGCCAGGCATCGAAGCGGCTTCAATGGTCAACAAATCACCGCCCACTTCCGTCCAGGCCAATCCAACCACCTGGCCGACTTGGTTTTGCGCCTCAGCACGTCCGTAAGTGTATTTTCTAACCCCCAAGAATTGGTCCAAATTCTCTGCCGTCACAATGACTTGGGGCTGCATTTGTTTGAGTTGCAAAGCTTTGACCACCTTGCGACAAATTTTTGACATTTCACGCTCGAGGGAACGCACGCCGGCCTCACGCGTGAAGTAGCGCACCACGTCTCGAATGGCCGACTCTTGCACATCGAGCTCAAAGTCCTTGACCCCATTGTTTTTCATTTGCTTGGGCAACAAATACTTGATGGCAATGTGGGTTTTTTCATCTTCCGTGTAACCCGACAGGCGTATCACCTCCATGCGGTCAAGAAGAGCGGGCGGGATGTTCATCGAGTTCGAGGTCGCCACAAACATCACATCACTCAAGTCAAAATCCACCTCAACATAGTGATCGCTGAAGGTGTGGTTTTGCTCAGGATCCAACACCTCAAGCAAAGCACTCGAAGGATCCCCCCTGAAGTCGCTTCCCAATTTATCGATCTCATCGAGTAAGAAGAGCGGGTTGCGGGTGTTGACCTTGCTTAAATTTTGCAGCAACTTGCCAGGCAAGGCGCCAATGTAGGTGCGACGGTGTCCGCGAATTTCCGCCTCATCGCGCATACCCCCCAAAGCCATGCGCACGTATTTACGACCCGTGGCCTTGGCAATGGATTGACCCAGAGAGGTCTTGCCAACCCCTGGCGGGCCGACCAAACACAGGATTGGGGCTTTTACTTTTTCAACGCGCATTTGCACCGCCAAGTACTCCAAGATGCGGTCTTTGACTTTGTCTAGGCCGTAGTGATCCTCATTGAGAACATTCTCGGCGTTGGCCAAATCGTGCTTAATCTTGGTCTTTTTGCTCCAAGGCAAATTCACCAAGACGTCAATGTAGTTTCTCACCACCGTGGCCTCGGCCGACATGGGCGACATCAGCTTTAATTTTTTGAGCTCGCCGTCGGCCTTTTTGCGCGCCTCTTGGGGCATTTTGGCGGCCTTGATCTTTTTCTCGATCTCTTCAATATCGGCGCCCTCTTCACCTTCGCCCAATTCTTTTTGAATGGCTTTGACTTGCTCGTTCAAATAGAAATCACGTTGGTTTTTCTCCATTTGCCGCTTCACGCGTCCACGGATGCGTTTGTCGACATTTAAAATATCGACTTCGCGCTCGAGCTGCTCAAACAAATTCTCAAGCCTGGCCTTCACATCGGACAAATCAAGCACCATTTGCTTATTCTCGAGCTTCAAGGGCAAATGGGCCGCAATGGTGTCGGCCAAGCGACCGGGATCATCAATGCTCGATATGGAAGTGAGGATTTCAGGGGGTATTTTCTTGTTCAGTTTGACATACTGGTCAAACTGCTGCATCACCGCTCTTCGAAGCGCTTCGATTTCGGTCTCGGCGTCTTGGGCATCGGGCAACTCAATGGGCGTCACGTTGGCGTTGAAGTGTGCCTCGCCGTCTTCAATCAAATTCACGAGCGCACGTTGTTGACCCTCGACCAAGACCTTCACGGTGCCGTCCGGCAGCTTGAGCATTTGGAGAATGGTGGCCACACAACCCACTTCAAACATGTCCCCCACCGAGGGCTCGTCTTTGGCGGCGGCTTTTTGCGCAACGAGCATGATGCGGCGATCAAGCCCCATTGAAGTCTCGAGCGCTTTGATGCTCTTGGGGCGCCCAACAAAGAGCGGGATCACCATGTGGGGAAACACCACCACGTCCCTGAGTGGGAGCAGGGGCAAATCAATGGGGGCGGCGGGCAGGGGAACTTGTCCAGACATGGGTCAAACTTCCATCAGTAAATGTGTCAACGGTTGGGACCCAAGGGGTCTCCATCCCACACAGGGATTCAGGCTTTCTTGGCTTCCTCACGGTAAACCAACAAAGGGGGCTTGTTTTCTTCAATGGTGGACTCATCCACCACCACTTTTTCCACATTGCTCACATTGGGTAGATCGTACATGGTGTCAATCAGGGACAATTCAAGGATGGAGCGCAGTCCGCGAGCACCTGTTTTTCGATCCAAGGCCTTTTTGGCGATGGCTTTGAGGGCACTTGGACGAATTTCCAAGTCAACCCCCTCCATGGCCAGAAGCTTGGCATACTGCTTGACCAAAGCGTTTTTGGGCTCGGTCAAAATCTGCACCAAAGCGTCCTCGCTGAGTTCACTCAAGGTGGCCACCACCGGCATGCGGCCCACCAACTCAGGAATCAAACCAAACTTGATCAAATCCTCGGGCTCCACATCGCGAAAAACCTGACTCAGGCTGCGCTCTTTTTTGCTTTTGACCGAGGCGCCAAAGCCAATGCCAGAGGACTCGGTGCGGCTTTCAATGACTTTTTCAAGGCCTGAGAAGGCACCGCCGCAGATGAACAAAATATTGGTGGTGTCGACTTGCACAAAATCTTGGTTGGGGTGCTTTCTGCCGCCTTGGGGCGGAACACTCGCCATGGTGCCTTCGATGAGTTTTAAGAGAGCTTGCTGCACACCCTCGCCCGAGACATCTCGGGTGATCGAAGGGTTGTCGGATTTGCGGGTGATTTTGTCGATTTCATCAATGTAGACAATTCCTCTTTGGGCCTTGTCCACCTCGTAATTGCAGGTCTGGAGCAGTTTTTGGATGATGTTTTCAACATCCTCGCCCACATAACCCGCTTCGGTAAGCGTCGTGGCGTCGGCCATCACAAAGGGCACATTGAGCATTCGTGCCAAGGTTTGGGCGAGCAAGGTCTTGCCAGAACCGGTCGGGCCAATCAGCAAAATATTGCTCTTGGAGAGCTCGACATCGTCTTTTTTGGCTTTTTCTTTGTGCTGCAAGCGCTTATAGTGGTTGTAGACCGCCACAGACAAACTCTTTTTGGCCACTTCTTGACCAATCACGTATTGGTCCAAATTGGCTTTGATGAGAGACGGCGTGGGCAAATCGGATTGCCCGTCTTTCATGGGGGCGGTGAGGCTGGGCAGTTCATCGTGAACGATTTCATTGCACAAATCGATGCACTCATCGCAAATAAAGACCGAGGGGCCAGCGATCAGTTTTTTGACCTCATGCTGACTCTTACCGCAAAAGGAGCAGTAGAGGGTCTTTTCAGCGGAATTGCCTTTTTTCTCGGCCATGAAGTTTTCTTAAAATGAAGGTGTTGGGGCAATGATACCCAAAAAAAAGGCCAAGAATCAAAAATGTCCCCCTCAAGGCCTACAAGCGCAGGCCCAAGCCCCAACCCTTTGGGGCTTGATAAGAAGTCTTGGGGACTTGGACCCTTGCGTCCATGCACCTCAGTCAAAAGCGCTTGGGCACCACCTGGGCTGATGGCCGAAGGCCAAAACCCTGAGTGCCTGAGTGCCTGAGTGCCT
>CAILYC010000045.1 GCA_903838355.1 uncultured Burkholderiales bacterium
ACTTGGCGATCATGCAAGCGTCCAAAAAATGGACCATGCCAATTCAAAATTGGAGGGCTGCGATGAATCGATTTGAAATAGAATTTGGTGATCGCTTGACTGCTCACCAGTAACCAGTCGTTAACTTACACAGATTTTTTTTCAGCTTCGCTAACTGCCGGATTTGGGTTTATAGTAGTTCAACGTCGATCCTTTTTTGCGTTCTCGCCATTGGCAAAGATTCACCTTCACCCCATTTCCCCATGAAAATCCTAAATTGGCCATTGCCTGCATTATTGGCTTGGGGTCTGTCGTGGCTATTCTTTTCTTTACTTACCCTGAGTGTTCCCAACGCCTGGGCTTTGATTGGTGCGACTTTGCTGAGTGTTTTATTGTCTGCATTGGGCAGCACCTTGTGGCGCCGATGCTTTATTGTGCTGGGCTTTCCCCTGTCACAATTGCTCATGACTTCTACAACACTATCGATGCCACCCCTGGCTTGGTTTTGCTTGCTTATTTTGATCGCTTTGGTGTACCCGCTCAACGCTTGGAGTGATGCACCACTGTTCCCTACCCCGACGCGGGCTTTATTGAAAATGCCTGCGCATGTCCATTTGCCCCTCGAGGCCCGTATTCTTGACGCAGGTTGTGGCCTCGGGGACGGACTCCAAGCCCTCAGAGCAGCATACCCTAGCGCCATGTATTTTGGCATTGAAATGAGTTGGCTACTTCGTTTGTTTTGTGCCTTGAGATGCCCATGGGCCAAGATTCGGCAAGGGAACATTTGGCTCGCCGATTGGAAAACTTATGATCTTGTCTACATGTTTCAACGACCAGAGAGTATGCCCCATGCCGTGGAGAAGGCCACGAGAGAGCTTAATGCGGGCAGTTGGCTCGTGAGTTTGGAGTTTGAAGCGAGAGATTTAAACCCTACAGCGGTCGCCTACGGCCCTGATGGACGACCGGTCTGGATGTACTGCGCCCCATTTGAAGCGAGAATATCTGGCCCTTGAATTGAAAACAAGACAAATGGGAAAGGTCCTTATCAATTGCCGACTTCAACCGTTTTCAGGCCTTCCCATCCACCACCCAAGGCCTTGATCAAAAAGACTTGCACCAAAATGCGCTGGGCGACAATTTGACTTTCTTGCCGCTGGCTTGCGATAAGGGCTTGCTTGGCTTGCAACAAATCGAGCGAGGTGGACAAACCGCCTTCATAGCGATCCTTCGCCAAGCTGTAAATTTTTTGTGCGGCCAAAGTGCCCGCTCGTGCTTCGACCAAGGCCTCGTCGAGCGTGTTGAATCCCGAGATGGCATCTTGCACTTCCTGGAATGCGGTGAGCACCGCTTTTTTATAGATCGCAGCAGTGGCGGCATAAGCAGCCTCACTGAACGCCACACTGGCCGCAATGCGCCCTCCATCAAAAATTGGCAAGTTAAAGCTGGGTCCAAACGTCCACACGCGTGCCGGCGCATTGTACAAACTGCTCAATTGTGTCGACTCATAACCAAACGAGCTACCCATGGTGATGGTGGGGTAATAGGCCGCATTTGCTATCCCGATTTGCGCATTGGCATTGGCCACCGCCCGTTCCGCAGAAGCCACATCGGGACGGCGCAGCAGCAAAGTCGATGGCAGGCCAAGCGCGGGGCGAAGCAAGGTCCTTGGCGTGTTTTCAGCCTTGAGTGCAAACGAATTGGCATCCCGTCCAATCAGAACCGCAATGGCGTGGACGTATTGCTCTCGGGTACGCTTTAACTGCTGATATTGAATTCGACTCGCGTCAAGCGACACCTCCAATTGATTTTTCTCAAGTGCTGCCATCAATCCCAAGGCATAGCGGGTTTTGGCCAATTCAACAGATTTTTCTTGCGCCGAAACGATGTCGCCCAAAAGTCCCAACTCTATGTCGACTTGTCGGGCATTGAAATAATTGGTGGCAATGTCGGTGGTGAGCACCAACTTCACATTTTGAAAGTCCACGGCCGATTGCTCAAATGCCGTTTTGCCGGCCTCAACCGTTCCACTGACTCGGCCCCAAAAATCCAACTCATAAGACACCGACATCAATGGCGCAATATCAGTCTGCACCGTTGCCCAGTTGGGGGCGTTGTAATTGTTAAGGGGTCGGTATTGTGAAATTTGAAAACGAACCGAACGACCACTCGCATTCACTTGTGGCACGGTGCTGGCATTGGCCGTTTGCAAACCTGCCCTGGCTTGATCTACTCGAGCTTTGGAAATGGCCAAACTGGTGCTCGAACTCAAGGCGGTTTGAATCAATCGGTTGAGCTCCGTGTCTTTGAATTGGACCCACCAATCTTGTGCAGATGGCAAATCTTGGGGTTTTGCCGTTTGCCAAATACTCGCATCCCCCCACGACTCGGGAACCTCCAAGGGCGGCTTATCGTAAGGCCTCGTTGCCGCACAAGAGACCAAGGCCAAGACCCACACGCCCACCCAGACGGTCTTGGAGATCACGCACCAGAACCCGCGCAATACACCACTCATGGTTTGGCCTTTGCAGGGGAAGCATCGGGTGAGCCACGGCTTGGAGATTCAGCCAGCTTGGATTGTGCTTGAGCCGGGGCCTGGTCGGCCACCACGCTCACCCGATCGCCTTGGCTGAGTGAGTCGGCAGGGTTCAAGACCAAGCGCTCACCACCCTCCAACCCACTGATGATATCCATTTTGGTGCCGTAGTCACGACCGATTTTGATTTTTTGGAGTTGGATTTTGTTTTGTTCATCAATGATGGCCACTTGGGTGCCATCTTTGCGAATGATCAAGGTGTTGGAAGGAATGTTGATCGAGTGGCTGGGGGGCAAGGTCAAGACCACTTGGACAAAGGCTCCTGGCAGCAGCAAGCCGGCCTTGTTGTCAAAAGAAACCTCCACTTGCATCGTGCGAGACGTGGGGTCAATGGCGCCCGCTGTTCTGGCCACTTTGGCTACGAAGCTTTTGCCGCGAAGCTCATCTTGTTGAATCTGTGCGTCTTGCCCAGCATGCACAAACTGCGCATAGGACTGGGGGACATTGACGTAAATTTTTAAGCTTTCAACGCTCGAAATTAAAAAAAGCGGCTTGGTCGTGCCATCGACCAGGTCACCAATGTCAATGTTGCGCTTGGTCACAATGCCCGTAAAGGGCGCCACAATGCGTTTGAAAACCGTGAGCTGCTTGAAGCGCTCCACATTGGCCGCGGCTGCATTGAGATTGGACATGGCTTGTTGATAGGCGCTCTTTTTCTCTTCATATTCTTGTTGAGACACCACGTCTTTTTTTCTCAACGCGTCCCAGCGCTCTAGAGAACTCTTGGCCAATTGCATGCTTTCATTGGCTTGTTGCTGAGCGGCCACGCCTTGAAAGAGTTGTTGGTCAAGCTCTGGCGTTTCCACCTCGGCCAACAAATCCCCGGATTTGACGGGCTCGCCAATGTCTTTGTACCAGCGCTTGATGTAGCCCGACGCTCTCGAAGCCACAGGGGCTTGCGTCTTGCCCAACAACGTGCCTGGCAAGGTCAGCATTTGTGGCTCATCGGCGTGCTTGACAATTGCGGCTTTGACAAAATTTTGCGATTGTTGCTTCACCAAGGCTTCTAGCGCATGGGCGTTGTCGATTCGACTCAAAATGGTGCTGCCTGAACCGAGCGCCAACAACACAAAAAAGCCGATCACCCAGTACTTGATTTTGTGGCTGGTCGTGGATTTGTCCGTCATAAAGTTTCCTACTCGCCTTGAGATTACATCGATATCTTGATTGAAATTCCCCGTGGCTCAGCCCCGTGGGTGAATGATTTTTCGTTCTTGTCGCAAGACCAATCGGTGGTGGATTTCAGCAAACACCACGGGCACAAAAAACAAGGTTGAAACGGTGGCAAACAACAAGCCGCCAATCACCGCCCGGCCCAAGGGTGCGTTTTGCTCACCCCCATCGCCCAAACCCAGTGCCATCGGAATCATCCCAATGATCATGGCCAACGCCGTCATCAACACCGGCCGTATTCGAGTTGCCCCAGCCTCCAATGCCGCCAATATGGGCTCCATGCCCTCTTCCCGTTGCTGCTTGGCAAAGGACACCACCAAAATGCTGTTGGCCGTCGCCACACCCATGGTCATGATGGCCCCCGTCAAGGCTGGCACCGAGAGCGTTGTTTTGGTCAAAAACAGCATCCAGGCAATGCCGCCCAAGGCGGCGGGTAAGGCGGTGATGATGATCAAGGCATCAATCCATGACTGGAAATTCACAACAATGAGCAAATACACCAAAACGATGGCCATCAAAAGGCCAACGCCCAGCCCCAAAAAAGAAGCCTGCATGGTTTCAACCTGGCCTCGCACCAGCACTTGTGCGCCCCTGGGCAATTGATCTTTCATCCCATCCACCAAGCGATTGACTTGCGAGGCAATGTTGGCCAAGTCGGTGCCCTGCACATTGACATAAATATCAACGGCCGGCTGAATATTAAAGCGGCTCACGATGGGCAAGCCCCGCTTGGGCTCGGTGCGAACCAAGTTGCCCAAGAGTTGCGTGTTGTCCACCGGATTGGCCACACTGCCCACGGGCACGCTCAGCAAATCATTGAGATTTTGAATCTTGTATTGCGGGCTTTGCACCACCACACTGTAGACCACGCCCCTTTGCGGATTGAGCCAAAAAGCGGGTGACGTTTGCGCACTGCCTGACAATGCCACGAGCAAATTTTGACCGACATTTTGCGCGGTCAGTCCGACTTGCTGGAGTCTTGAGCGGTCCATCGTGAGCCCAATTTCTGGGTTGTCCATGCGTTGGTGCACGTGCGCGTCCACCGCGCCCGGGATTTGCCGAATTTTCTGGGTGAGAGCGCTCGCCAATTCTTTATTGGCCCGCAAATCGGCGCCCGTGAACTGAATATCAATGGCCGCGGGCAGACCAAAGTTCAAGATCTGCGTGACGATGTCGGCGGGTTGGAAGAAAAATTCCACGCCTGGAAACTTTTCTGGCAAGGTGTTTCTGAGCTGCGTGACCAAATCGGCCGTGGGTCGATGCCCCTCTTTCAAGGACATGAGCAACTCGGCGTCCATGGGGCCAATGATACCGGCATTGCTGTATGACAAATTGATGCCACTGTTGGGAACGCCCAAATTGTCCAAAATGGTTTCAAGCTCGGCGGGTGGTAGTTGCTCTCTGATTTGCGCCTCAATGGCATCGGCCATTCGGGCGGTCTCTTCAATCCGAGTCCCCGTCGGGCCCCTGAAATGAAGCCGAATTTGACCCGCGTCCACACTGGGGAAAAAGTCCCTTCCGAGCACCCAGAAAAGGCCACACGAGATCACACAAAAGGCGAGGAAGAAACTTCCAAACGACATGCGTTGGGTCAAAGCACTCGCCAAAATATTTCGATACGCAGCCCTGAAGCTTTCAAATTGTTGGTCAAATGCGCGGTAAACCCGCTCCAATAAATGGGTGGATTTGACCGCGCCCTGAGGACCATGTCCATGGTCTATGTTTTTCATGAGCAGCATCATCATGGTCGGCACGAAACTTCTCGACAAGAAAAAGGACACCAACATGGCAAACACCACAGCTTCTCCGAGCGGCACGAAGAGGTAACGCGCCACGCCCGAGAGAAAAAACATCGGCACAAAAACGATACAAATACACAATGTGGCGACAAAGGCCGGCACGCCAATTTCTCCGGCACCCACCTCAATCGCGTCATAAAGCGGTTTGCCCATGTGCAAATGTCGCTCCACGTTCTCAATGGTCACAATGGCTTGATCGACCAAGATCCCCACCGAGAGCGCCAAGCCGCCCAGCGTCATCAAATTGAGTGTTTCACCCAGTGCAAACAAGATCAGAATGGATGACAAAATGGACAAAGGAATCGTCATGGCAATGATGAGCGTGCTTCTCCAGTTGCCCAAAAACAAAAGAACCATGGCCGCCGTCAAAGCCGCCGCAATCACCGCCTCACTCACCACCCCTTCGATGGCCGCTTTAACGAACACCGATTGGTCAAAAATCTGGGCAATTTTGATATCCTGGGGGATGGATTTCGCAGCCTGGGGCAACTTCTCTTTTAAGGTGGAGATGATGCTCAAGGTGGAGGCGCCTCCGTTTTTGAGTACCGAGATCAGCACCCCCCTCACCCCATCTTGGCGAACGATATTGGCTTGTGGCCTAAAGCCATCTCGCACCATGGCCACATCGCGAATGTAAGTCGTCACCCCATTGACCGTTTTGATGGGCAAGTCGTTGAGCCCGGCTATGGCCGGCGTTGAACTGTTCAAGGAGACGTTGTACTCGGTGTCTTCAAATTTGGCCGTGCCCGAGGGCAAGATCAGACTTTGCGAATTCACCGCATTGACCACATCCGCCGGCGCCAAGCCTCTCGACTGGAGTTGCCGCATATCAATGTCGACCGAGACCAATTTGATTTTTCCGCCCGAGGGAAAAGGAATGGCAACACCCGGGATGGTCACCAACTGGGGCCTGAGGTAATTCACCGCCGCGTCAAACAAGTCAGGCTCAGAAAGCGTGGGGCTCGAGAGAGCCAATTGAATCACCGGAATGGTCGAGGCTGAATACTTGACAACCAAAGGGGGCGTGATGCCCGGGGGCAACTGTTTGACCTGGGCCTGAACCGCCGCGGTCACCTGGGCCAGCGCCGTTTGAATATTGGCATTGGGCTGGAAATAGATCTTGATGATCGAGCTGCTTTGCAAAGAGGTTGACTCAATGTGCTCGATGTCGTTGACCACGGTGGTCAAACCGCGCTCACTTGAGGCCGCAATGCGCTGGCCCATTTCTTGAGCGGAGAGTCCGGTGTAATCCCAAATTATACTGATCACCGGGATGTTGATCTCCGGAAAGATATCGGTGGCCATGCTCAGCAACACAAACGGCGAGGCCAACAAAATCAGCAAGGCCATGACGATAAAGGTATAGGGACGCTTGAGTGCGAGTAGAACCAGAGACATCAGACTTCTTTATAAATTAACACGCCCGTCATCAATCCATCGGGGGCGAAAACCAGGAGACAGGACCCAGAAAGTCTTGAAGCATAACCAATTATCTTGACGTTTATCAACACAGCGGCCCAGTTTAAGGGTTTATTCGGGTGTGGCGGGGCACAATTCGGTAAAGCTCTGAGAACCTTGTTCTCCATAGAAAACAAGGTGTTTGGGGCACCCCCATCATCGACCCAGCAGCGATTCTGTTGGCATCCATTTTGCAGGGTGTTGATGACCATTTTACCCCCATCATACCCATTGAGCTTTTCAGCCATGAATGGCGCCATCAAGCACAAGAAAGCACCAAAACGGCTCATCTGAATGGCTTTTTTGTGGCTGCTGGTGCATTCATGAGGCGACTCAACGTTAAACTTGGGGCAAGAAAACTCGCAGCCCTTACTCTGCACCTCAAGAATTGCGGCCCTTTTCCCATTTTTAGACTTTTAAACTTCGAATCACTATGTCCAAGTCCAAACTCATTCACACCCATCAGCTCCAGGTAAGCCAAGACCTCTACGACTTCGTCGGGCAAGAAGTGCTGCCAGGCACAGGGATTGAACAAGCCTCTTTTTGGCAATCTTTTAGCCATTTGGCGCAAGACTTGGCGCCCAAAAATGCGGCTCTTTTGCATGAACGCGAGCGACTACAGACTCTTTTGGACGCGTGGCATACCCAACACCCCGGTCCCATCAAAAAAATGGCGGCCTATCAACGCTATTTGGAAAAAATCGGCTATTTGGTGCCTGAGCCCCAGCCCTTCAAGATCACCACAACCCATGTGGATGCTGAACTCACCCACCAAGCCGGCCCCCAATTGGTCGTTCCAGTCTTGAACGCACGCTATGCACTCAACGCCACCAACGCGCGATGGGGGTCTTTGTACGACGCCCTGTATGGCACCGATGTGATTGCCCAAGACGTTCTCGCTCACGCTCACGCTACAGCAGGGACTGCAACTGAGGCTGCCTCGGCGTATGACCCGGCCAGGGGCGCCAAGGTGATCAACTATGCTCGCCATGTTTTGGACCGCGTGGCCCCACTCAAAAAAGGCTCCCACGTTCAGAGCGTTCGCTACGAAATCAAGGACCAGGCCCTTTGGGTCACCTTGGCCGATGGAATGAGCACCCCGTTGGCCAAGCCCTCACAATGCGCAGGGTTTCAAGGCGAAGCTGCAAGTCCGAGCAGCATCCTGTTTGTGCATAACGGATTGCACTTGGATTTGATCGTGGACCGCAAAACCCCGATTGGGGCCAGTGACCCCGCTGGGGTGAGCGATTTGGTCATTGAGGCGGCTTTGTCCACCATTTTGGACTTGGAAGATTCTGTTGCCGCTGTTGACGCCAGCGACAAAGTCCTGGCCTACCGCAATTGGTTGGGTATTGCCAAAGGCACCTTGCGTGAGTCGGTCACGAAAAATGGTCGCACCTTCACGCGCCAACTCAACCCCGATCGGCATTACCACACCCTCAACGGTCATGGGCTCACCCTTTCGGGTCGCTCGCTTTTGTTTTTGCGCAATGTTGGCCACTTGATGACCAACCCGGCCATTTTGGTCGAGTCAAAAGACCCTCTTACCCAGTCAATCCATTGGCAAGAAATCCCGGAAGGCATCATGGACGCCTTCATCACCACCGCCATTGCCCTTCACGACTTGCATGCCGACGCCAAAACCCAGCTCAAAAACTCAAGGCTTGGCTCGGTCTACATCGTCAAGCCCAAAATGCATGGTCCAGCCGAGGTCGCTTTTGCCGACGAGCTCTTCTCCAGGGTGGAAAAGGCCCTCGGTTTGCCCCGCAACACAGTCAAACTCGGCATCATGGACGAGGAGCGCCGCACCAGTGTGAACCTGATGGCCTGCATTCATGCGGCCAAGTCCCGGGTTGCCTTTATCAACACGGGCTTTTTGGACCGCACCGGCGACGAGATGCACACCGCCATGCGCGCCGGCCCCATGATTCGCAAATCCCAGATGAAAGCGAGCGCCTGGATCACTGCCTACGAGCAAAACAATGTGCTGGTGGGTTTGGCCTGCGGCCTCAAAGGTCGCGCACAAATTGGCAAGGGCATGTGGGCCATGCCCGACTTGATGGCGGACATGATGGCGCAAAAAATTGCCCATCCCAAAGCCGGCGCCAACACCGCTTGGGTGCCAAGCCCCACCGCCGCCACCTTGCATGCCCTGCACTACCACCAAGTCAATGTCGAGCAGGTACAAAAAGAGTTGAGCCGGGTGGTTTGGAGTGAGCATCGAGCCCAATTGCTCAAAGACTTGCTCACCATCCCTGTGGCGGCAAAGCCGCACTGGACGGATGAGGAAAAACGCGAAGAAGTCGACAACAATGTCCAAGGCATTTTGGGCTACGTCGTGCGCTGGGTCGATCAAGGGGTGGGATGCTCCAAAGTCCCCGACATCCACAATGTGGGCCTCATGGAAGACCGCGCAACCTTGCGAATTTCAAGCCAGCACATTGCCAATTGGCTTTGCCACGGCGTGGTCACACGCGCTCAGGTGTTGGCCTCGTTCAAACGCATGGCGCAGGTGGTGGACGGGCAAAACCTGGGCGACCCACTCTACCGCCCCCTATCGAAAGATTTGAGCTCCAGCGCTGCGGCTCAAGCGGCCATGGACTTGGTCTTCAAGGGCCTGGCGCAGCCCAGTGGCTACACCGAGCCACTGCTGCACGCTTGGCGCTTAAAGGTCAAGTCTGGGGCCTGACCTGCAAGGACCCTTCGACAGGGTGATCCGGCCATCGCGCTTTCTTCTTCACTTGGGACACCCATGCAAACTTCTGAATTCTTTTTGAGCCTCAAGCGCAAACTCATCAAGGGTTTGATCGTGGGCGGTCTCTTCGTGGCCGTGTTGGTGACGCTATACGCTGTGGTGGCCTACCACTACAGCTACTCAGAAGGCGAGAGCGTGGGCTATGTTCAAAAACTATCCTACAAAGGCTGGTTGTGCAAGACCTGGGAGGGTGAGCAAGTGCGCACCATCAGCACCCTGCCCACACCCTATGAAAAGTTTCTCTTCACCGTGAGGGACGCTTCGGTGGCGGACCTCATCAACCAGCACATCGGGCAAAAAGTGGTCTTGCAGTACGAGCAGCACATCGGTCTGCCCAGTTGCTTGGGAGAAACCGAACACTTCATTGTGGGGGTGAAAGACGCGCCGCCTTGAGCCCACCTCGGGCTCGTGCAGCGCTCTCGCGCGGACGGCAGCTTGGGGGGCCTTTGGGTTGCTAGGGATACCAGGGTTGCGATCGTGCCGATGCGGCTAGAAACTGCTGCAACCAATACCAGTCCCTCACCCGATGGCGCAAAGGGAGGGACTTGCACGGCTCTTTGGGCTCATTGGGCTCTTTGGGTCAACGATGGCGTTTGCGCAAGCACCGCCGTCTCCAGTGCTTGGACAAAGAGCCTCGCCACATCACAACCGGTTTGATCGGTGATTTCTTGAAAACACGTGGGGCTCGTGACATTGATCTCAGTGAGATTGTCCCCAATCACATCCAGGCCCACCAATAGGAGACCCTTGGCCCAAAGCGTCGGGCCCAACGCGCGGGCAATCTCCCAGTCGCGTTCGCTCAGGGGCCGGGCGACGCCCTTGCCCCCCGCGGCCAAATTGCCCCGCACCTCTGCGCCTTGGGGAATGCGTGCCAAAGCAAAAGGCACCGCTTGGCCGGCAATGATCAAGATGCGTTTGTCACCTTGCTCGATGGCTGGAATGAATTGCTGCACCATGACGGTTTGGGCACCCTCACCATTCAAGGTCTCGATCAAGCTGCCCAAATTCAAGCCGTCGCTCTTCACGCGGTAAATCCCCTTGCCCCCCATCCCATCCAAGGGCTTTAAGATGATGTCGTGGTAACGAGCGTGAAAGTCACGGATGTCTTGGCCATGCCTGGTCACCAAGGTGGGCGGGGTGTACTGCGGGTAGGCCAAGATGGCCAATTTCTCGGGGTGGTCGCGCAAGGCCTGGGGACTGTTGAAGACCCGCGCCCCTTCAATGACGGCTTGGCCCAGCAAATGGGTGGCATAGAAATACTCCACATCAAAGGGAGGATCTTTTCTCATGACCACGGCGCCAAACTCGGTGAGATCGAGTTTTAAGCTCGCTTTGACATGAAACCACCCCGCTTGGGACACGGCCACGTCCAGATCCAAGGCCAGCACCTGGGCACTCACCCGAGCACCCGACACCCAAGACAACTGGCCCACCTCGCAGGCATAGACCTCGTGCCCGCGCGACTGGGCTTGTCGCATCATGACAAAGGTGGTGTCCTTTTTGATGTTGAAGGTCTCGAGCGGATCGGCAACAAAGAGAATTTTCATTCCATTTTTCCATTCATCGACAGGTGAAACACCAAGCCCCACACTTCTGGAGCCTGGCGCAGACCAGGCCCGCTCAATCGTAAACCTCGGCCTCAGGGTCGGTGGCTTCAAGCTCGTAGCTCGCGGCGAGCATGGCCAAGCGGGCAATCACCCCGTACATGTAAAAGCGATTGGGCACGCTCGCACCGGCTTTGAGCCCGGGCTGCGGTGTGTGGGCGCTTTGCTCAAAAGCCAAGGGCACAAAGGAGGCCCCGGGGGCATTCAAGTTCTCGTCCACACCGCGCTCAGCGTGCACGCGGTAAAACCCCCCCACCACATAGCGGTCCATCATGTAAACGACCGGCTCGGCCACCGCATCGTTGATGCGCTCATTGGTGAGCACACCCTCTTGGATGATGACCTCAGAGAGCTGCTGACCGTCTTTGGTCACACTCATTTTGTTTTTGGTCTTCCTGTTCAAGCTCTCCAGGTCTTTGACATCTCGCACCGTCATGATGCCCATGCCGTAGGTGCCGTTGTCGGCTTTGACCACGACAAAGGGCTTTTCGTGAATGCCGTACTCTTTGTATTTGCGCTTGATTTTCACGAGCAAGCCGTCGACCTGGGTCTTCAACTCCTCGATCCCCAACCCAAGCGCAAAACTCACCTCGCGGGCTTGTCCAAACATGGGGTTGATGAGCCAAGGGTCGATCCCCAAGAGTTTGCCAAATCGCTTGGCCACCTCCTCGTAGCTGGCAAAGTGTTGGCTCTTTCTCCTCACACTCCAGCCTGCATGCAGGGGGGGGAGGAGGTACTGCTCGTGCAGGTCCTCCAAAATACCGGGCACGCCTGCGCTCAAGTCGTTGTTGAGCAAAATCGTGCAGGGGTCAAAGTCCTTGAGACCGAGGCGGTGGCGACCGCGGATGACGGGCTCGAGCGTGACTTGTTCGCCGCCAGGCAAATCGATGACCGTGACCTCTTTGATCTCAGGGTTGATGGAGCCAATTCTCACGTTCAAGCCGGCCATGTAAAAAATGCGCTTGAGCTGGGCCACATTGGAGAGGTAAAACGAGTTGCGGGTGTGGTTCTCAGGAATGACGAGCAAATTTCGCGCCTCAGGGCAAATTTTCTCAATGGCCGCCATCGCCGCTTGCACCGCCAAGGGCAGCATCTCGGGGGTCAAATTGTTCCAGCCCCCGGGGTACAAATTGGTGTCCACCGGTGCCAATTTGAAGCCAGCGTTGCGAATATCCACCGAGGAATAAAACGGCGGCGTGTGCTCCATCCACTCCATGCGAAACCATCGCTCAATGGAGGGCATGGAGTCCAAAACCCGTTGCTCCAGCTCATTGATGGGGCCTGTCAAAGCGGTGATGAGGTGTGGAACCATGGCGTTGTCGGCTTCAAAAAAGGGGTAAGACCTCCATTGTAGAGGTTCAAGGCCCAAAGCGCACGATCGCGCGCCATCCGAACCTGGGGCCTGGCCCTGAACCCCCGCGCCTAAGTCCTCACTTCGCCCTGGCCCAAGACCACATATTTGAGACTCGTGAGACCGAGCACCCCGACAGGCCCACGGGCGTGGAATTTATCGGTTGAAATGCCGATCTCCGCACCCAGCCCGTACTCAAAGCCGTCGGCAAACCGTGTGCTGGTGTTGACCATGACGCTGGCCGAGTCCACCTCGCGTAAAAAGCGCTGAACATGGGAGTGGTTTTCACTCAAAATCGCATCGGTGTGGTGGCTCGAGTAGTGGTTGATGTGCTCGATGGCTTCATCCAAATGGGCCACCGCTTTGACGCTCAAAATCGGCGCCAAATACTCCTCATACCAGTCTTGCTCGGTGGCCAACTTCAAAGCCCCAAGCGCGCCCTCAGCCACACCGAGTTTGGGCAAGGCGTCTTGCAGCACCCCAAGCGTGTGTTCACAGCAGCGAAGCTCCACCCCCTTGGCCAAGAGCCTCTTGGCCATTTCGGGCAAAAACGCCTCGATCACCGCCTCGTGCACGAGCAAGCTCTCGGTTGCGTTGCAGGGGCTGTATTTTTGGGTTTTGGCGTTGTCCACCACCTTGAGCGCCATGGCCACATCGGCGCTGGCGTCAACATAGGTGTGGCAGTTGCCGTCGAGGTGCTTGATCACCGGCACCTTGGATTCCTTGGAAATGCGCTCAATGAGGCCCTTGCCCCCGCGAGGAATCACCAAATCAATCCACTGGGGGCTCGCGATGAGGAGGCCCACGGCTTGGCGCTCGGTGGTGTCCACGCGTTGCACAGCCAGGGGCGGCAAGCCGGCCGCTAGGAGGGCCTCTTGCACCAAGGCGGTCAAGGCCTTGTTGGACTCAAAAGCCTCCGAGCCGCCGCGCAAAATGCAAGCGTTGCCGCTTTTGATGGACAAGGAGGCCGCCTCAATCGTGACATTGGGACGACTCTCAAAAATCATGGCAAACACACCAATCGGGACCCGCATTTGACCCACCCGAATGCCGCTGGGCTGCTGGGTCAACCCACTGATCTCGCCAATCAAATCGGGGCTCATGGCCAACTGCTCACAGCCGCGTGCACAAGTCACCAGGGTTTTGTGGTCGAGCACCAAACGATCAAAAAGCGGCCCACTCAAGCCCTTCGAGCGGGCCTGGTCAAGGTCTTGTTGATTGGCCTGCAACAGCGCTGCTTCTTGCTCGATCAAGAGTCGCGCCAAGTGCACCAATGCACGTGACTTTTGTTCAGCACTGGCGCGGGCCATCAAGGCGCTGGCCGCTCGGGCAGCCAGCCCCAAGTCGCGCAGGTGGTCTTCTAAGGTGGGCGTGTTCATCCCCCTCATTTTGCCAGACTGCAAGACTGCGTGAGGGAAAAAGCCCACTGGTGCAAGGCGAACCAAGCGTCATGGGGCCAAAGTGCCGATTTCAGACCCTTCACCACCCCGTCCAATTGGTGGGCGGCGAGCAAGTGGTGCTCAAGAACGGACAAGCTGAGATGGGGGATGACGCGCTCAATGAGTTTTTCCCTCACGCCCCAGACCCGTTGCTCGCGAAGCGCCATGGGCAGGGCCTGGCCCTTCGCCAGGGACAGCTTGATGCGGCACAAGACCCGGACCTCTTCGGCCAAGGTGTAATGCACCAACACCGCCGCTTCTCCCTCGGCTTGAAGGCCCTCGAGCATGCGCTCCACCCTGGCAAATTGGCCCGAGAGGACCGCTTGGGAGAGTTTGAACACATCAAAGCGCGCCACGTTGAGCACGGCGGCACTCACCTGCTCAAAACTCAGCTCTCCGGGGGGGTAGAGGAGGGCCAACTTTTGAATTTCCTGGTGGGCGGCCAAGGTATTGCCCTCGACGCGGTCGGCAAAGAACTGCAGGGTCTGCACACCTTGCACGCCGGCTTTGACCTGGTGGCCCTGAAGGGCCAAGCGAAGGGCCAGCCACGCGGGCAAGGCACTGGGCTCGATTTTTTGCACCTGACACACCTCGGCCGAGCGCTCGAGCGCCAAAAACCAGGTGCTTTGGCGCTGGGTTTTATCGAGCGTTGGCAGCACCACGAGCAGCAGCAACTCTTGGGCAGCGCCATTGACCATCTCATCGCGCATGGCGCGCGCCATGTCGGCGAGTTGGGTGAGAACTTGCCCACCGTCCTTGCCAGGTTTGCCACTGGGAATGTGGATTTCAACCACTTGCTGCTGGGCAAAAAGCCCTCTCGACTGGGTTTGCGACCAGACCTCGCTCCAGTCAAACCGCACACCGGCCACCCGAAACACCACCCGCTCAACAAAGCCGCGCGCATGGGCACTTTGGCGCAACTCGTCCAAGCATTCTTGCTGGAGCAGGGGCTCGTCTCCTTGGATGACGTACAGGGGCTTGAGCCCTTGGGCCAAGCCAGCGGTGAGTGCACTCTTGGGGGTCGTCATGGGGTGGAGTGAGGCCAGGGTGAGGTGAGGTGAGGGTTTGTGAAGGAATGGCTGGACTCGGTTCAATGCACCGCTTGAATGGATCCCAAGCGACGAATCAACTGATAGACCAAATCGGTTTGCATGTTTTGGTAGAGCAGTTCCTCTTCCATTTCTTTGGCCAAGACCACCGTTTCACTGAAACTCACATCTCTTTTTTGAACCATTTCCGCGTCCGATATCTTTTCAAAACCCTCCTGGTTTCGAACTTGAAAGAGCACTTTGTAGCGCAGTTGAAACTCCCGGATGTCGCCGGTCGACGTTCGCCCCAAAATTACTTTTTCCCGTACCGCCGCGTTCAAGTCCAAAATCAACTCGGCATTGCCAAGTTCACGTGGGTCGGTGATCACTTCTAGACCCGCCACCCGGTGCAATTCACGCCTGAGCTCCACGCCAAAGGGCGCGTTGACTTGCCCGGCGATGAAAAGCTTTGTGAACACAAAATGGGGCGGGCGGCGCAACCCAAAGCCGCAACCCGCAAGGGCAAGGGCGCTCAATACGAGCGGCAGCAAGACCAGGCCTTGAAAGAGTTGACGGCGTGTGCTCATGGTGTGGCGCTCAAATCACCACATTGACCAAGCGCCCAGGCACCACGATGATTTTCTTTGGGCGGCTGCCTTGGGTGAGCTTGACCGTTACCTCATGGGCCAAGGCGGCGGCCTCAATGTCTTCTTTCGTGGCCGAGACGCTCACGACCAATTGCCCTTTGAGCTTGCCGTTGATTTGCAGCACCAATTCCAATGCATCGCGCACAAGCGCATCTTCTTGCACCTCGGGCCAAGCCACATCCAAGATCGAGCCCAAAACACGCTCAAACCCCAAAGACTGCCACAAATGTTGTGACACATGCGGGCACACCGGGGACATGACCCTGAGCAAAACGCCAAAGCACTCGACAAAAACCGCCGCATCGCTGGCCTGGTGCGCGAGCGTCTTGACTTGCTCCAAGGCGTTGAGCATCTTCATGAGGGCCGAGACCACCGTGTTGTACTGCATGCGCTCATAGTCAAAATTGGCTTGGCGCAGCACCAAATAAAGCTCTCGCCTGAGGGTTTTGCTCTCCTCACCCACAGGCTCGCGTTCAAGTGCGGCAGCGAGCGCTTGGGGCGCCGCTGCACTTTGCAAAGCCACTGGCGTGAACAAGTCTTGGTGCTGAAAGGCGCATTGCCACACGCGCTTCAAAAACCGAAAGCTCCCCTCCACCGCTTGGTCGTTCCACTCGAGCGTTGCCTCTGGCGGTGCGGTGAACATGGTATAGAGGCGCGCCGTGTCCGCACCGTACTTCTCAATCAAGACCTGGGGGTCCACCCCATTGTTCTTGCTTTTGCTCATGGTGCCCACACCGTCATAGTTGACAACATAGCCCACCGGGTGGCCGGCAAATGGTTGGGTCAAGGTCGCATGGGTAATGCGCCCGCTTTCGGCGTGCACGTTTTCAACATCTTCTGGCCAGAAATACTCGAGCCCCCCCTGGGGGGTTTTTTGTGAGTAAATGTGGTTGAGCACCATGCCTTGGGTGAGAAGCTTGGTGAACGGTTCATCGACCTTCACCAGCCCCAGGTCGCGCATGACTTTCGTCCAAAATCGGGCATAGAGCAAGTGCAAAATCGCGTGCTCAATGCCACCAATGTACTGGTCCATGGGCATCCAGTACTGCGCGCCCTCCCCCACCATGTGGTCATGGTCAAGCGGGTCACAATAGCGCATAAAGTACCAAGACGAATCGACAAAGGTGTCCATGGTGTCGGTCTCGCGCCTGGCACTCACTCCGCAAATCGGACAGACCACCCCGTGGTGAAAGCCTTCGTGGTGGACCAAGGGGTTGCCACTGCCGTCGGGGATGCAATCCAGCGGCAACACCACCGGCAAGTCTTTTTCTGGCACCGGCACCGCGCCGTGCTCGGGACAATGGATGATGGGGATGGGGGTGCCCCAATAGCGTTGGCGCGAAATGCCCCAGTCTCTCAAGCGCCAAGTCGTTTTGGCCTCCCCGAGCCCCAAGTCTTGCAAACGCTGGGTGACCGCCTGGACACAGGCGCTGAAGGCCAAACCGTCGAACTCACCGGAATTGACCGCCACACCCCGGCCTTTTTCGGCATAGGCATCGCTCCACTGCGTCGGGTCATAGGCCTCGAGCGAACAAGCGGTGCCGGGCACACTCACCACTTGTCGTATCGACAAGTGGTATTTGAGGGCAAACGCGAAATCGCGCTCGTCATGGGCGGGCACGCCCATCACCGCACCGTCGCCGTAGCCCATCAGCACATAGTTGCCCACCCAGACCGCCACCCGCTCCCCACTCAAGGGGTGGGTGACAAACAGTCCCGTGTCCATGCCCTCTTTGTCTTTGAGGGCCAATTCGGCTTCGGTGGTCCCGCCTTTTTGGCAAGTCTCGATGAAGGCCGCGAGCGCGGGACGGGTCTTGGCGGCATGGGTGGCCAAAGGGTGCTCGGGCGCCACCGCACAAAAACTCACCCCCATGATGGTGTCAACACGGGTGGTGAAGACGTGCATCAAGCCCTGGCCAATCAACGCGCCGCTGTCATCTTTCACCTCATGGGGAAAGGCAAAGCGCACGCCGACACTTTTACCGATCCAGTTTTCTTGCATCAGTTTCACCCGCTGAGGCCAGCCTGGCATGCGCTCGTCGCTCACAAAGGCGAGAAGCTCCTCGGCGTACTGGGTGATGTTCAAGTAGTAGCCGGGAATTTCTCGCTTTTCCACCACGGCGCCGGTTCTCCAGCCCAAGCCATCGATCACCTGTTCATTGGCGAGCACGGTTTGGTCCACCGGGTCCCAATTGACCACTTGGGTTTTACGGTAGGCGAGACCTTTTTCCAGCATTTTCAAGAACAACCACTGGTTCCAGCGGTAGTAGCTCGGCTCGCAAGTGGCAATCTCTCGACTCCAATCGATCGCCAAGCCCATGCCAAGCATTTGCTTTTTCATGTAAGCAATGTTCTCGCGGGTCCAGCCCGCGGGTGAGACCTTGTTTTTGAGAGCGGCATTTTCCGCTGGAAGGCCAAAAGCGTCCCAACCCATGGGCATCAAGACGTTGTAGCCCTTCATGCGCAAGTGGCGACTGAGCATGTCGTTGATGGTGTAGTTTCTCACATGCCCCATGTGCAGTTTGCCACTGGGGTAGGGCAGCATGGAGCAGGCATAGTACTTTGGCCGCACCGAGTCGTGGCTCACTTTGAACGCTTGCGACTCGCTCCACTGGGCTTGAACAACGGGCTCAATGTCGCTGGGGTTGTATTTTTCTTGCATGAAGACCAAAGAAAGGTTAGTGCCCCGAACAAAGGGGCCAAGGCAACAGAGCACACTTCGGGCTCTGGGCCGCACAAAGGGAGAAAAATGGCTATTTTACCGATTCAGCCAAACTCAAGCGTCTTGTAAACCGAGCACGTCAAACATGTCAAAAAGCCCCTGGGTTTTGTCACTCAAAAACCGTGCTGCGCGCAAACTGCCCTGGGCATAGGTGCTGCGTGACGAGGACTTGTGGGTGATTTCGATGCGCTCGCCTTCTCCTGCGAAAAGCACGGTGTGGTCGCCCACAATATCTCCGCCCCTCACCGTTGCAAAGCCAATGCTGCGAGGCGCTCTCTCGCCGGTGTGGCCGTGACGGGTAAAGACCCCGTGGGTGCTCAAGTCGCGCTGACTCGCTTTTGCCACCACCTCCCCCATTTTGAGGGCCGTGCCAGATGGCGCATCAACTTTGTGCCGGTGGTGCGCCTCGATGATCTCCACATCGTAGTCGGCGTCGAGAATCTTGGCCGCCAGTGCCAAGAGCTTGAAGGTCACATTCACCCCGACACTCATGTTGGGGGCCATCATGATGGCGGTGTCTTGGCTTGCAGCCTCAACCCTTTTGAGACCCTCCTCGCCCAAACCGGTCGTGCCAATCACCATCTTCACCCCCAAGCGGCGACACAGCTCCAAATGTTTGAGCGTGCCCTCGGGTCGGGTGAAGTCAATCAAGCAGTCCACACCCTTCAAGGCCTCTTCCGGCTTGGCGCTCACCAGCACGCCTGTGGACAAGCCCAACCACTGCCCCGCATCGAGCCCCAAGAGCGCGCTGCTGTCCAAATCCAAGGCGGCGGCCAGTTTCAAATCGGTGCTCGCGCTGACCGATTGAATGAGCATTTGGCCCATGCGGCCCGCCGATCCTGCGATCGCAATGCGTTGGGGTTGGGTCATCGGGGGGCACTCCTTTTGAGATGAAACGATGGGCTGGGGGCTCGTGGTGTTGGCACTTTGCGGCTCAAGGCTAGTTGGCTACCCCAAGGGCTCAAGAGGTCCTTGAAAGGCCCTTGAAGGGTCCTGAAGGGTCCTGAAGGGTCTTGAAAAAGCCAAGACCCCTCACCTTCAGGGCGACTCCAGCGGCGCAAACTGGGCACTCACCGCCGCCGCATTCAAGAGCGCATTGCTAGGCGTTTGCTCGGCCTGGCCCTGACGTTCAGGTTTAAAAGGCGCCAATTGTTCGGGCGTGGCCACGAGGGGGGGTATTTTGGCGGTCGAGGGGCGGCGAATATCAATGCGCGCGGCAAATTCTGCCTCGGAGGGCAAGGGGTCGGCGTCAAAATGCGTCATGGCGTCGTTTTCGAAAAAAACCGACAATCGGCGCTGCTGGATGGCCTGGCCTTGGCGACGAATGGTAAAGGCGTAATCCCAGCGGTTTGCGTGAAACAAGCTCACGATCAAAGGTGTGCCCAGCACCTCTTTGATTTGGTTTTTGTTCATCCCAGGGCGGATCACTTGGACTTGCTCCTGGGTCACGACATTGCCCTGGATGAGCTCCACGCGGTAGGGATTGATCTTGCCCACCAGTTTGCTCATGGGGTCATCAACGTAGGCGCAGGCTCCCAAGAGCAGCACGGCAGCCCCCAGCATGACAGACCGCAGCCCTTTGAATGGGGACTGTTTGAGTTTGCGCGCTCGGGTGTGTGGGTCCATGTCTGTCCAACGTTGGGGAAAAGCTATGATGGGGGCATTGTAGCGAACACCCAGCCACCCGCTTGGGGCATTTTTCAAACCCAGCCACAAAGACCCTGCCATGACGCCCATGCTCGACCTCAAAACCACAGGCCTCAAAGCCACCTTGCCCCGCCTCAAGATTTTGGAGTTGTTCCAGCGCGGCGAGCATCGGCACATGACCGCCGAAGACGTTTACCGCATCGCGATCTCAGAACACATTGACATTGGCTTGGCCACCGTCTACCGCGTGCTCACCCAGTTTGAACAAGCCGGGCTTCTGAGCCGATCGCACTTTGAAAGCGGCAAGGCGGTGTTTGAACTCGACGAAGGCCAGCACCACGACCATTTGGTGTGCTTGGATTGTGGCCGTGTCGAGGAGTTTTATGAACCCCAAATTGAACAATTGCAAAAATCCATTGCCCAGCACAAAGGCTTTGAGCTCGCCGACCATGCCTTGAGCCTTTATGCGCACTGCAAAACCAACGCTTGCCCGCACCGGCATGGGGGTGCGCCCGCGCAAGCGGACACCAACGTTAATGAGCACCCAAGCCAAGCGTCTGCTCTAAAGCCCGCCAAGACTGGTGCAGCAGCTGCAGCGTCTTGACACTGAGGGTGAGCAAAATAGCCAAGACCCCAAAAAGCAGCAAACTGGACCAAAGCCACATGACCGCACACATGACCGTCCACATGACCGTTGTCATGGCCGTCGTCATGGCCGCCATCATGAATCCCCAAGGCAGGTGAGGCGTTGCGGGGCTCGCCATGACGGCGGTCAACAGCCCCGCCAACAGCGCCCACGTCAAAGACGCATAAGCCGCCAGTGGAAAACTGAGCGCCCAGTGGGGCATCCCAAAGGACGCGCTCAAGATGGCCCGAGCCTGGGCTTTGAGCTGCCAAAGGCTCAAGCTCGCCACGAGCCAACACCCCCAGGCCCCCGCCGTCCAAGCCCAAAAAGCCTGCCCCTGGCCACCCACCATTTCTTGCCGCCAAACCAAGAGACCCAAACCGACAACGCTGGGCGGCGAGAGCACGATGCACCACGTGGGCAGCACCGCCAAGGGCAGTGGACCCAGACGCTCTAGACGCCGTGTGAGCAAGCGAGAAACCACCGGCCAACAGGCACAACCCAAGACAAACTGCAAGGCACTCCACACCGTGAACCCCAAGGGAACGCCGGCCAAGACCACCAAGGCGTTGCCCACGGCCGGAATCAACAAGGTGGGGGTGATTTGGGCCCAAAAGCCCTCTTGCCCACGGGCTTGAAACAAGCGGCAAAACACCACCCCTGATGTGAGGGCTTCCAAACTCGCGCCTAGGCACCACAACAGCCCACTTGCGCTGGGGTATCCGAGTTGAAACCAGACGCTGGCCAAGAGGATCATCCCGACCGCCAGGGCCGCGCTTGCACTCAAACTGGGAATTCGACGCCTCTCCAGGGCAAGCTCGGACTCACCAAGGGGCGATGGGCGGCTGAAAAACCGCAGCGCAGTTTGCGCCGCCAAAGCGAGCAGCAAAAGCACCAAGACGCCCGAGGCCACCCCAGCGCTCAGCCACACCAGCGTCTGGGTGAGACCGCCCACGCGCGCCGAGCTCAGGGCTTGCACACGCATCAAGACTAGCGTCAAGCCACTCCACCCCATCACGACCACGCCCTGCCCCAAGCGAAAGGGCTGGCGAACGAAGGCGGCTCTTAAAAGTGTCAAAGGAGCTTGCATCTAGAAGACTTGAGCGCTGCGCTGGGCGCTAGCCCGACTTGAAGCGGCGAAGGGTCAAGCGCAGGGCCACGGCATAGGCAACAGCGGTGTAGCCCACGATGGCAAGCAAGGACCAGCCCGCACGCTCGGGCCGCTGGCCCAAAAACAAGGGTCGAAAGACGTCAATGACCAAACTGAGCGGCAACCACTGCGCCACACTTTGCATCCATGGGGGCAATTGCTGCCGTGGAAAAAAGACCCCACTCAAAAACATCATGGGGGTCAGAAACAAGGTGAAGTAGTAGGTGAAAAAATCATATCCTTGGGCCAAGGCATTGAAAATCAGTGCGATGGCGCTGAACATGACGGCGGCCAAGAGCAACACACACCAGGCCAAAAGCACATGCGCCTGCCCCAAAAGCCCCATCAAAGCCATGACCCCAAAGATGGCGCTCACGCTGAAAATGGCTTTGAACGCGGCCCACAGCATTTCGGCCAGCACGATGTCTTTGAGCAAGATCGGGGCATTCAAAATGCCGTCCCAGGTGCGCTGCACCGACATGCGTGAAAACACCGAATAAAGCGCCTCAAAACTCGCCGCATTCATGGCGCTCATGCAGATGTAGCCGCTTGCGACAAAGTTCAAATAGGGCACCGCACCCGTGGGCGTTTGTATTTGTCCCACCAAAGATCCGAGCCCATAGCCGAACGCGGCCAGCCACATGAGGGGCTCGGCGATGTTGCCAAGGAGACTGGGAATGGCCAGCTTTCTCCAAACGAGAAAGTTGCGCATAAAAACAGGCCAAAACCGCATCATGAACCTTCTCGCATTTGTCGCCCCGTGAGCTTGAGGAACAAATCCTCCAAGTTGGCCGGTCGGTGCACGATCCTGAGCCTCGCATAGTCCTGCAAAGCCTGCAACAGGGCCGTGACGTCATTGGCGTAAAAGAACACCGTCTCCCCGCTTTTCTCGACCCGCTCGGCGTAAGGGTGCAAGCGCTGGAGCTCAGACTCCCCCAAAGCCATGCCATAGGCCTCCACCACATGGGCCTCAAGGTGCTCGGCGATCAAGGCCTTGGGACTACCGAGAGCAATGATTTCACCCTGGTCCAAAACCACCAATCGGTCACACAGCCGCTCAGCCTCGTCCATGAAATGGGTGGTGAGCAAAATCGACTTGCCGCGCTGAACGAGTTGTTGAAGCCGCTCCCACATCAAATGCCGGGCCTGAGGATCGAGCCCCGTGGTGGGCTCATCAAGAACGAGCAACTGCGGGTCATTGATCAAGGCCCGGGCCAAGCTCAAGCGCCGCTTCATGCCCCCCGACAAAGCCTGGGGCTTGTCTTGCCCCTTGTTGGTGAGGGCAGCGAACTCGAGCAGCGTTGGGATGCGTGACTTCAGCGTCTCCTTGGGCAAACCAAAATAGCGACCAAAAACGAGCAAATTTTCCACACAACTGAAGTCCGGGTCCAAGGTGTCGAATTGGCTCACCACCCCCAGGTGCGACTTGATCATGAGGGCGTCACCGGGCATCTGTCCACCAAAGGCGGTGATGAGGCCTTGGTCTGGGCTCAAGAGGCCTAGCAGCATCTTGAGTGTCGTGGTCTTGCCCGCACCGTTGGGGCCAATCACCCCCAGGCACTCGCCTGGATAGATCTCAAAGCTCACCGACTTCACGACCCGTTTGCCGGCAAAAGACTTCTCCAGCCCCTCGCACTTCAAAAGGGCTTGAGGCGTGCGCGCGAGCCGAGTTGACGCTTCGGTGTGCTCGGCACCGAGCACACTCAAGGCAACTCTCCAAGGTGCATGGCTTGGCGGTGACGCAGCAAAAAATCATCGTAAGTGTTGACGCCGCGCAGCTGCAAAATGGTATTCCTCACGGCCGCCTCCACCAACACCGCAATGTTGCGACCGGCCACGACTTGAATGACCACTTTGCGCATGTCAATACCGAGCACATCCTGCGTGAGCGGCTCGTGGGGCAAGCGGTCGTAGTCGCGCTCCAGAGTCTCACGCCGCACCAAGTGCACGATGAGCTTCAAGCGCATTTTGCGGCGAACCGCGGTCTCCCCAAAAATCGCTCGGATGTCCAAAAGCCCAATGCCGCGCACTTCCAGCAAGTTTTGCAAAAGCTCAGGACAGCGCCCTTCAATGGTGTTTTGGTTGATGCGGTACAAATCCACGGCATCATCGGCCACCAAACCATTGCCCCGGGAGATGAGCTCCAGCCCCAACTCGCTTTTACCCAGCCCTGACTCACCGGTGATCATGACGCCGAGCCCCAAAATGTCCATGAACACGCCGTGCATGGTGGTGCGGTCGGCAAAATGTTTGGACAAATACGCGCGAAGGACATCGATCACATAGGCCGAAGGCTCAGGGGTGATGAACAAAGGAATTTGGGCGCTGTCGCAAAGCGCGATGAGTTTGGCCGGCGGCACCTGTCCATCGGCAATCACCAGCACGGGTGGCGTCAAGGTCACAATGCGCCCAATGCGACGCTCACTGTCTTCGAGGGAGTCGCGGGTGAGGTAGGCGACTTCGCGCGCACCGAGCAGCTGCAGCCGGTAGGGGTGGATGTAATTCAAATACCCCACCAAGTCTGCACCCGAACGCGCTTGCCTCACCATCACCTCGTCAAAACGCCGGTCCGACGCATTGAGACCCGCCACCCATTGCCAATGCAATTTGTCTTTGAAGTCTTCGAACAAGACCACGGCACTCACAACATTGGGCTTCAAGACAACCTCACAAAGAAGATGGGGGAAGATAAAAAATGGCGGCCTGGGCCGAACTGCGCTGTCACAATCTTGCGCCCTGGCGCACTCACGGCTCACGCCTCACGCCTTAACGCCCTAACGCCCTAACGCTCTAGCATCCGCGCTCAACTCATTTGAAGGTCCACGCCCGCGATCACCCGCTCGTGCAGTTGCTCGGCACGGGTGCAGGCAAACAAGCCTTCGCGGGCTTCTTTTTGTTGCAAAAGTCCAGCAATGTTGGCCAAAATCTCCAAATGCCGCTGGGTCGAAGCCTCGGGCACAAGCAAAAAAAACATCAGTTTGACTGGCAACTCATCGGGCGCATCAAAGCCGATGGGCTCGGCCAACAAAAAAACCGCGAGCAACGGGTTTTTGAGACCTTTGATGCGGCCGTGGGGAATGGCCACCGCATGCCCCAGGCCCGTCGAGCCCAAGCGCTCCCGGGCAAACAAACTGTCGGCAATGCTCGCGCGCGCGAGTCCATACAAATCTTCAAAAAGAAGTCCCGCCTCTTCAAAGGCGCGCTTTTTGCTGGTGATGTCCAAACCCACGCGCACGTGAGACAGGGGCAAGAGTTGGGTGAGACGGGTCATATTCGCGTCACATTATGCATCGTCCCACGGGGAACTTAAAGCTTTTTCAAGAGCGCCTGGGTCTCAACGCGTTTTTTTCCCCACACCTCAGGGGCGATGCGACACCTTGCTGGAACCCAGCGGCAGGTGGGAGCCGGGATTCAGGCATCCAGACCCCAAACTGGCGACCTGCAGTTCTGGGGTCTGCCAGTCTGGGAGGGGGTGGGCTAAAAGGCCTCTTAAGAGGCCACGCAAGAGGCCACGTAAGAGGCCGCTTAAAAGGACGCTTGAAGGGTTGCTTGA
>CAILYC010000046.1 GCA_903838355.1 uncultured Burkholderiales bacterium
GGTCAAAAAACCCGCGACATCACCGGCGGCTTGCCCCGTGTGGCCGAGCTCTTTGAAGCGCGTTCCCCCAAAGACAAGGGTATTTTGGCGGAATCGACCGGCACGGTGTCCTTTGGTAAAGAGACCAAAGGCAAAGTGCGCTTGCAAATCACCGATCCAGAAGGCACGGTGTGGGAAGAATTGGTGCCCAAGGAGAAAAACATCCTGGTGCACGAGGGCCAAGTGGTCAACAAGGGCGAGAGTGTGGTGGACGGCCCAGCCGACCCCCAGGACATCTTGCGCTTACTCGGCATGGAAGAGCTCGCTCGCTACATTGTCGACGAGGTCCAAGACGTTTACCGCTTGCAAGGTGTGAAGATCAACGACAAGCACATCGAAGTGATTGTTCGCCAGATGCTTCGCCGTGTGGTGGTGGAGAACACCGGCGACACCGGTTACATCTCGGGTGAGCAAGTTGAAAGAAGCGAGATGCTCAACACCAATGAAGCCTTGATGCGCGAGGACAAAATCCCCGCGACCTTCAGCAATTTGCTCTTGGGGATCACCAAGGCCTCCTTGTCGACCGACAGTTTCATCTCGGCGGCGTCTTTCCAAGAGACCACCCGGGTGCTCACCGAAGCCGCCATCATGGGCAAGAGAGATGAGTTGCGTGGCTTGAAAGAGAACGTGATCGTGGGCCGTTTGATTCCTGCTGGCACCGGGATGGCTTACCACCAAGCCCGCAAAGCCAAGGACTTGATGGACGAGGCCGAGCGCCGCGCCATTGCAGAAAACGAGGCCCAAGAACTCGAAGCCTCTCAGGGTGACGCGGACTTGGTCACGCAAGAGGCGAGCGAGCAGTCTGAAAACGCCATGGGGGCTTTGGTCTCTGGGGTGACGTCCAGTGTGAGCGAGGGTGGTGTGCAAACCACACACACGCCAGCCGATCATTCGGACCACGACTGAGGTCGACATGTGCAAGACTCTAAGCTGGGTTGATTGAAAAGACCGGGCTTGGAGGAGAAGCAAACAATCAAACAATTAATTAATTAATTAATTATTCAAAGGGAGGTGGTGAAAACTGCTTCCCCTTTTTTTTGAAAAGTTCACAAAATGCTGCCCTCGTCCGCTGTTGGCGATGCTGGGCCGGGACATGTTTTAAACTGAAGGCGATGGTGCAAACGTTTCTTTCGAGCAGCAGCTTTAGGCGCGAATGCGGCGCGTTGTTCTTGACAATCGATGGAAGGCCATGGAGGGCTAAAGATCTTTAAACACCTGTAGTTTGACGTGTCTGCTCCCCTCTATTGAGTCGCGCCTCATGATTTTCAACCCAATTGGGGGCGTGACCAAGGTAGACTCGAGCCATGGAACTGAAACGATGATTTTGAACAAATGGTGGGTCTGGTTAGGGGCAGCGGTCTTGATCTGCTGGACCTTGGGCGCTCACAACCGCTTGGTGCGACTGCGCGCGCAGGTGATGCAGCGCTTTTTGACGCTCGAGTCCTGGGTGCTCCAGTACCCAGACATTGTGCATGAGGCGGTGACGGCAGCGGCCATGGCACCAGCCGGATGGCGATCAACCATTGGTTTTGACTTGGGCACCGAGCACTGGAATCAACTCCAAGACAGCGCCAACCACGCCGCCATGGCCTTGGCCAAAATGAACGAACACCCCTTGGATGAAAAGTCCTCCACCGAGGTGAGTGCGGCGGTGAACGCCATGCTCCAAGCCTGGGTGGTGCTCGTGCACCCCGATGTTTTTTTCTTGTCCGTTCCTGAAGCCTTGCGCCAGCGCTGGCACGAGCTCGGTGTAGTGATCGCGCCTGAGCTCATGAAGTTCAACCAAGCCTTGATGGACTACAACATCGCCATCGAGCAGTTTCCCTCGAACTTGCTGGCCCGCACTTTGAAGTTCCAAGCCGGCGCGGTCCTGTGCTTGGAGCTCGAGCCACAGGTCCAAGACAGCGCGCAGTCGCCCTTGTTTGCAGAGTCGGACGTGAGACTTTGAGTGCCGCATCTGGACCCAAGCAGCACCTGAGGCAGCACCCGAGGAACGCTGTGCAAGTGAATGAGTCAGTAAAACGATCAGCTCAAGGATCAGTGCAAGGGGCAGTGCAAGGGGCAGTGCAAGGGGCAGCACATGGAGCTTCACAAACGTCAAGCCCTACCTCCTTGCCTTCCTTGCCTTTGTGGCAACTCTTGGGCGCCACGGCGCGCGCCTTGGGAGAGGTGCAAAGCGGGCACTCCAGCACCCAGATCCTCAAGGGGCTGGACGCGAGGCTCAAGCCCGGTGTCCAGGCCCTGCTCTTTTTGGCATTGAGGCAATGGGGGCGAGCCAGCGTCATTCGGGGCCTCTTGGTCAGCAAAAAGCCCCCCATCGCGGTCGACCAGTTGCTGTGCACGGCGCTCGCCTTGGTGTGCGCGAGCGACGCGAGCCCCTATGAGCCCCACACCCTGGTCAACCAAGCGGTGGAGGCCGCCAAAAAGCAATTGAACACCAAGCCCCAAGCGGCCTTTTTGAATGCGGTCTTGCGGCGTTTTTTGCGCGAGAAGGACGCCTTGATGAAGCAAGCCTTGGACACCGAACTCGGGCGCTACAACCACCAGGCCTGGTGGGTGGCCAAGCTTAAAAAACAATACCCCCAAGATTGGCAAGACTTGCTCGAGCGCGCACAAACCCCCCCGCCCATGATGCTCAGGGTCAACACCCGCTTGAGCACCCGAGCGGCCTACCAAGCCACACTCGAGGCCCAGGGCCTTCACGCCCACACCATCGCCGGAACCGATCAGGGCTTGGTGCTGACCCAGGCCTCTCGCGTGGAGGCCTTGCCCGGGTTTCGGGAAGGTTTTTGCTCAGTGCAAGACGGCCATGCGCAGTGGGCCGCCGCTTTGCTCTTGGAGGCCGTGGCCGCGCAATCTTGGTCAAAAGAGCGCTCGTCAGGCGATTGGGGCGCCTTCACCGTCTTGGACGCCTGCGCCGCTCCGGGGGGTAAAACAGCGCATTTGCTCGAGCGCTTGGCCGCCATGCAAGACAAGAGCCAGAAACCAGGCCAGGAATCAAACCAGGAATCAAGCCAGGAACCCGGCAAGGAAGCTGGCCATGACGCTGGCCATGACACTGGACATGACACTGGACATGCTCGGCGCGCGGTCGAACTCCATGCCTTGGAGATCGACGAAGAGAGGGCGCACAGCATCGAGCTCAATTTGAACCGCTTGGGGCTTTGGGGGCCCGGCCAGTCCCAATCCACCAAGCCCTGTCCCACTTGGGTGCAGTTGTGGGTGGGGGATGGGGCGGAGTCGAAGTCGTGGCAGGTTTTGCGCCGGCAAAGAAGCGAGCAGGCCGTTTTGCCCCAACCCGAAGCCTTTGACGCCATCTTGCTCGACGCCCCGTGCTCTGCGTCTGGCATTGTGCGCCGCCACCCCGACATCCGCTGGCTCAGACGCGAGGCCGACATCCCCCAACTGGTGGCCCAGCAAAAGCGGCTCTTGAACGCCTTGTGGGCGAGGTTGAAGCCTGGCGGCATCTTGCTTTATTGCACCTGTTCGGTCTTTCACGAAGAGGGCCAGGGGCAGATTGATTCGTTTCTTCAGCACAACAGTCAAGCCTCTTTACGGCCTTCGCCCGGACATTTAATTGCCCGCAAATCGCAATTGGACCCGAGTCTCTTGGACAATCGATCCTGTGATCAAGATGGCTTTTATTACGCAATACTCCAAAAAAATGCAGTGCTCTGAGGGCTGCAGGTTTAGGGGCGCACGGTTTTTGCGCATGGGGCTGATCGTTTATGGGGTGCTGCTGGGCCTGAGCCTGGGCTTCATGCACCCTCAGCCGGTGATGGCGCAGTTGTCCCAAGTCCCTGCCGTGCAAGTGGCAGACCTGAGCCTGGAGCGACTCGACGACGCCTACTATTTGTCCACCACCCTCGGCTTTGATTTACCCGTCCCGGTGGAGGAGGCCTTGAACAAAGGCGTGGCGCTTTATTTTCTGTCCCAAGCCGAGGTGTTCAAAGAGCGCTGGTATTGGTATGAAAAGTCCGTCTCCTTGCAAGAGCGCCACTACCGACTCTCCTACCACCCCTTGTCGCGCCAGTGGCGCCTCTTGTCCTCGTCCAAGCCCATCCCCAACTCAGGCCTGGGGGTGACGCTGGGTGTCGCCTACGACAACTTGCAAGAAGCCTTGTTTGCCGTCAAGCGCTTGAGCAACTGGCGCGTCGTCAACGCCAGCGACATTGAGAGTGGGTCCAAGTACCATGTGGACTTTCGCTTTAAACTTGATTTGACCCAGTTTCCCCGGCCCCTGCAAATCGGCACTTTGGGCGACAGTGAATGGAACTTGAGTGCCGCCAAAAGCACGCGCTTGGGTGTTGAGCCGAGCAAATGAGCCAAGACGTGAGCGAAGGCTTCTCAGCCAAGGCATTGAGTTGGGCCTTTGGGGTGGGGGTCTTCATCATGCTGGGGCTGGGGCTCGTGCTCTTGTTCTTGCTCACCCAAGCCACCCAGCGCTGGGATGTTTACGAGCAAAATTACACGACACTTTTTATACTCAACACCGTGGTGGCGGCGTTTTTGCTGGGTGTCATCGTCTGGATCGTGTGGCGACTCATCAAGAGGTGGCGCTCGGGCAAATTTGGCTCGCGCTTGCTCTTAAAGCTTGCGTCAATTTTCATGGTGGTGGGTTTTATCCCAGGCCTGTTGATCTACGCGGTGTCCTACCAGTTCGTCTCGCGCTCCATTGAGGCCTGGTTTGATGTGAAGGTGGAAGGCGCGCTCAACGCCGGCCTCAACCTGGGCCGGGCCACCCTGGACACCCTGAGCCTGGATCTGGCCAACAAGGCGAGTGCGGCGGCTTTGCATTTGTCCGAAAACGTGAGCTTGGAGTCGGTCCTCGCCAATTCTTCGGTGAGCACTCAGCAGCTTCCCCGAGGGTCTTTGGAGACGCCTTCCAACGCAACGCTTGGGGCCCATCATCCAAGAGGAGCGGCTGCTCCTTCTTCAGGGATGAACGATTCCTCCGTCTCGTCCAACCATTCAAACAATTCAAACAATTCAAACAATTCAAGCAATTCAAGCAATTCAAGCAATTCAAGCAATTCAAGCAATTCAAGCAATTCAAGCAATATAAACAATTCAAGCACGCCCATTCGACTAGATTCTCAGGGGCTCGCAGCCCAAGGACAGGACGGCGCCGGGTTTGAGGGGGACGCTTTGAAGGCGCCCTTGACATCACCTTTGTCATCACCCTTGATGTCACCCTCTTCGGGCTCTGGGGCGCCGAGTTTGCAGCCCGGGCTTCAAAGTGACCGAGGACTGAGCACCCTGCTCGCTCATGGGGTCCAGGGCGAAGGGGCTTTGAAGCGATTTTCTGGGGCGAGTTTGGAGCGACTCAGAGAGCAGCTCGGTGTTGATGAGCTCATCATCTGGTCAAGCGACCAGCGACCCATTGCAACGGCTGGTGGGGAGCGCTATGCCGTCAACCCCGAGCCCCCGACCCCGGCGCAGTGGCGTGCGCTGCAAACGCAAAAACTGGTCACCTCAATCGAGGGCCTGGAGGATGCGGACTTGCATCCCGAAGTGCAGCCGCAAATCAAGGTCCTCGCCTTGGTCAACCCGGTGAGTGTGAGCTTGCACACGGTGCTGGACTCTGAAGTGCTGCAGATCAGCCGCAAACTCCCTCCCACCTTGGTGGCAAACGCCTTGGCACTTCAAGCGGCCAACGCGGAGTACCAAGAGCGAGCCTTGGCCCGGGACGGGCTCAGGCGCATGTACATCGGCACCTTGACGCTCAGTTTGTTTTTGTCGGTGTTTGGCGCAGTGCTCTTGGCCGTTCTCTTGGGCAACCAATTGGCCAGACCCTTGCTGTTGCTGGTCACCGGGGTGAGAGAGGTGGCCGCGGGAAACTTGAACCCCAAACCGGTCCTCTCCGGACAGGACGATTTGGAGGGGCTCACGCGTGCCTTTGCGCAAATGACCCAGCAGCTTTTTGAAGCGAGAAGCACAGTCGAGCGCAGCATGAGCCAAGTGAGCTTGGCGCGGGCCAATTTGCAAACCATCTTGGACCACTTGACCGCCGGGGTCTTGGTGCTGGACCCACAAGGCCGGATGGTGTCGGCCAACCCTGGGGCGACGCGGATTTTGCGCTTGCCGATGGCCGCCTATGTGGGCAAAAGCCTCACCGAGGTGCCGGGTCTGGAAGCCTTTGCGGCCCAGGTCTTGACACAGTTCCAAGGCTTTGAGGGCGACCGCTTGCAAGCGGGTCAAGACTATTGGCAGCAGTCCTTTGAGCTCAGGGCCTCGGTGCAAAGTGGGGCCCTGACCTCAGCGCCCTTGGAGGGCAAGCCCATGGCCGCGAGTGGATTGGCTGGATCTGTGGGGTCGGGCCAATCTGGAGCACTGGCGGTGACCAATCTCATTGCCCGCGGCGCGGTCTTGCCCAACCAGGCCTGGTTGTTGGTGTTTGATGACATCTCTGAGGTGGTCTCGGCCGAGAGAGCCCAGGCCTGGGGTGAGGTGGCGAGGCGGTTGGCCCACGAGATCAAAAACCCACTCACCCCCATTCAGCTCTCGGCCGAACGCCTGGAGATGAAGTTGAGCGGGAAATTGGCCCCGGCCGAGCAAACCGTGCTCATGAAGTCGGTCAAAATGATCGTGGACCAAGTCGACGCCATGAAGCGCTTGGTCAATGAGTTTCGCGACTATGCGAGACTGCCCCAGGCCCAAATGCAAGAGCTCGACCTCAATGGCCTGGTGCACGAGGTGGTGCAACTCTATGGCTTGGGCCATGAAGAGGGCTTGCCGCTGCCGGGGCAAGACGCGATGCACCAAAACCACGAAAACCACGAAAACCACCAAGGCCACCAAGAGCGCCCGAGCCACGCTGACCCCAACGGTGCTCCCCATGCCGCAGAAAATTTCCGGCCAGACTCGGGCCTGTGGCACCAATCGTCATACACTTGGGGGCAAAAGGATGCACACCCTGTGAAGCTGGAGATGGAGCTCGATTTGAGTTGTCCGCCCATCCAAGCCGATGCCCTCCAGATTCGGCAAGTCATCCACAATTTGATGCAAAATGCGCAAGACGCCACGCAGGGGCAAGACACGCGGGTGGTGAGCATCGCCACGCATTTCAACCACGAACGACAGCGCGTGCGCTTGGTGGTGAGGGACACGGGTGGGGGGTTTGCCGAGGACATTTTGAAGCGGGCTTTTGAGCCCTATGTCACGACCAAGTCCCGGGGGACGGGTTTGGGGCTGGCGGTGGTGAAAAAAATCGCCGATGAGCACGGCGCCAGGATACTGTTAAAGAACCTGGAACATAATGGGGCTATTATGGGCGCGCAAGTATCGCTATCATTCGCAGTTGTACAACAAGCACAACATCACGGGGTTTAATTCGCTGCTATGGCAAATATATTGGTCGTTGACGATGAGTTGGGAATACGGGACTTGCTCTTTGAGATTCTCAACGACGAGGGACACACGGTGGAGTTGGCCGAGAATGCGGCCCAGGCCCGTGCGGCGCGCCAGTTGGCGCGTCCTGATGTGGTGCTGCTCGACATCTGGATGCCCGACACCGATGGCGTGTCTTTGCTCAAAGAGTGGGCGACCTTGGGGCTTCTCAACATGCCCGTCATCATGATGAGCGGACACGCCACGATCGACACCGCGGTCGAGGCCACCCGCATTGGCGCCATGGCGTTTTTAGAAAAACCCATCACCTTGCAAAAGCTCTTGAAGGCGGTGGAGCAAGCGCTGCAAAAGAAACCCATGGCCAGTGCGAGTTTGGTTGCTCGCGCTGGACTTGGATCGGGCGCGCGGGGCCAGGTGGATTTTCAGGCGTCCTTGTCGCGCTTGGCTGGATTTGGGGCTGGGGGCCAAGGCGGCTCTGGCGGCTCTGGCGGCGCATCTGGCGCCACGGGTGCGGGTCTTGGCAGCAGCTTGGGCTCGAGTGGTGTTCCCGGGGGCCACGGCTTTACCGCGGGCCTCAAGGACTCTGCAGGCCAGTCCGGCATGGGCGGCGCAACGCCTGGCGGTGCAAGCCTTGGGCAGTCCTTTGGTGGGAGTTCAGCGGCTGGGTCATCCGCCATCGGACAACACAACCATGGCTCGTTTGGTCAGAGTGGTGGGTCGTCCCTGGGATCTTCTGGCAGTTTGAGCTTAGGGAGTGCCGCATTGAGCGCAACCCAGCAAGTGTTTGAGCTCGATCAGCCGCTCAGAGAAGCCCGGGATGCGTTTGAGAAAGCGTATTTTGAGTTTCACTTGGTGCAAGAGGGGGGTTCGATGACGCGGGTGGCCGAGAAGACGGGGCTTGAGCGCACCCATCTCTACAGAAAACTCAAGCAACTCGGTGTCGATTTGTCCAAAACCAAACGCAGTTTGGGGCATTGAAGCATGGCTCAATGCTTGATCGTTAACTTACAAAGCCAATGAGGTGCTTGGCCGATGGTTTGAATCTTCCAAGGCTGTATCTCTGTCAGCCAGGTGATCAATGAAGACAAGGTCAATGTCCACTGACAGTCGTGGCAGGTCCTGAACGAACAGCTTCAGAGCTGTTCCTCCCTTCACTTCAAATCGGCAGGGTTAGAAATACGGTACCAAAACCAAGCGCAGTTGGGTGCATTGACCCGGGACTTTCAGTATTCCATCCGCATCACTTTTAGGCTAATCTGTCGCCAATGGTTCGCAAAAACCATGAAGCCTTTGTGTGTCGCACCCGATGGAGTGGGTGGCGCCGCCAATCCATTTGAAGTCATTTTGCAAATTGCGTTTTCCCGCCCACAACCCACACCGATCGAACCCATGAAAACCACCCACATGCCCACCACTTCCCAGGTCGCCGACCCCTTGAACACCACTGCACAGGCCCCTTTTGATCAGACCACAGGCAGTCGTCGTGGTTTTTTCAAGAACGCCGTGGACAAGGGTGTGGCCCTGGGTGGCAGTGCACTCTTGGGAGCAGGGGTCCTGGGTGTGGAGGGCTGCGCCAGTGCACCAGGGGCCTCACAAGAATGGGCTCCAGGTCAAGCCAACAACGACGTGCTGTCCAAGCGCTCGGTCTTTCAAATTCCACAGGTGTATTTGCCCGTGGTGGGAAGTGCATCCCTTTTTCCGGTTCGCCGCATCTACTGCATCGGCAGGAACTATGCGGCTCATTCAAGAGAAATGGGCTCCGACCCCACCCGTGAGCCCCCATTCTTTTTCCAAAAGCCTGCCGATGCGGTGCAACTCGTCCCCATCGGTGTCATGGCGGATCACCCGTATCCTGCACTCACCAAAAACTACCACTACGAAGCCGAGTTGATTGCGGCCATTGGTGTGGGGGGGCGAGACATCAAGTTGGAGGATGCGTTGAGCCATGTTTGGGGCTACACCTTGGGGCTGGACATGACGCGACGAGATTTGCAGCAAGAGATGGGCAACCAAAAAAAGCCCTGGGAAATCGGCAAAAGCTTTGACCACAGCGCACCCATGGGCCCTTTGCACAAACTCGGCGATGTCAAGCATTTCACCCAGGGCGCGATTTGGCTCAAGGTCAACGGGGTGGTCAAGCAAAGTGCCGATTTGTCGCAGATGATTTGGTCGGTGGCCGAGCAGATCGTGAAGCTTTCCCAAGCATTCGAGCTCTTTCCTGGAGACTTGATTTACAGCGGAACGCCTGAGAACGTCGGGCCCGTGGTGAGGGGGGACTTGGTGGAGATGCACATCGATGGGCTACCCAATTTGACTGTGAAAATCGTCTGAGACCCTCGCTTTCGCTCGTTGGTCATTTGCGATTCATGACAGAATGGGCGACCTGGATGAACGATGAGCGCCATAAAACGCAGTGGTATCCTTGCATCCTTTGTTGATCGGTGCGATGTTTGGAGCCTGTACATAGAGCCTGTACATAGAGCCTGTAAATAGTGCCTGTAAATACTGCCTGTAAATATTTTTTTGTTATTTCATCCTTTTCAAAACGTTTTACACAGGGCGGACTTTATTTTTTCTATCCACCCATGACTTGTCCATCAAACCCATCACTTGTCCATGACCTACCCATCTTCTGCTGCCATGAACTCTCCAAGGACATCACACATGAGCTCACACGACATTCACCCCACCTCTGGTTATGACGGCGACATCAGTGCCGAGACCGCATGGGCCTGGTCTCAAGACAAGACGGCGCTCATCATCGATGTGAGAACCGACGCCGAGCGAGAATGGGTGGGCTTGGTGCCCGGCGCCGTTGCCGTGGCTTGGAAGCAGTGGCCTGGCATGGCCGTGAATGCCAACTTTGCCAGCGAAGTGCACGCGGCGTGTGTGGAGGCGGGGGTCACCAAAGCCGCGCTTTTGTGCAGAAGTGGGGTGAGATCTGTTGCTGCGGCCTTGGAGCTGGCCAGCCACCCAGAGTTGGGGATTCATGCTTACAACATTTTGCAAGGCTTTGAAGGCGACCCCGACGAGCGCGCCCATCGCTCAGTCTTGGGCGGCTGGAAGGTGTCGGGTTTGCCTTGGCGACAAAACTAAGCGAATAAGCGAATCAGAGAACAAGCGCAGGGTGAAGTCTTGGGACACCTGCCTGGTTTCACGGGGTCTTAACATAAGCCTGCATGGGTGCATGGGTTTTTCAAAAAACAAATTTTTCGAAAAAACAAATGCAGGGCGTTGCAAGCCCCACTCAAGCAGAGTATCAAGCCAAGCATCAACCAGAGCATCAAGGCCAACCTGTGCCAATCCCCCAATGTCATGTGGAACTGGATGACAAATGACAAGACTCACCAGTGCATCGAGTATAAAGCTGTCAATTGGCCGATCGTCTCGAGCTTGAGCCCGCCATTGCCACTGTCCCTTGTAAGACCGCGGGCTTCACGCTCAGCCAATCCGAGATCTGGCGCTCATAGGCCCGGCCCGCTTTGATGAGCGCCACCTCCCCTTGAGGTTGACCGATGAGTTGGATGCCCATGGGCAGGCCTTCCTTGTTGAATCCCGTCGGAATATTCAAGACCGGCAATCCCGCCAGCGTGGCATAAATGACCACTTCCATCCAGCGGTGGTAGGTGTCCATGGCACGGGTGCCGTTCAAGGTCACGATGACTTTGGGCCAAGCCAAGCTTCGCTCAAAGGGCCAGACTTGGGCGCTTGGGAGGGCCAACACGTCGTGATCTTGGAGAAGAGCCAGCAGGTGATGGTACAAATGGGTTCTGGTGGTGCTCGCCCGCATCAAGTCCTCGGCGCTCAAGCCGTGAGACTGCTCCAACTCCCAAAGCGCTTCGGGTTTCATGTGCTCTTTGGCGTGGGGCACTTGGGCCAAGACACCCAAGCGGTGGGCCACCAATGCACCGCGCCAAGTGAGCCACGCTTGCCAAATGCTGTCGGGGTCAAGACCCAGCTTCACTTCTTCCACGCGAGCCCCCAAGGCCTCAAAGCGCGCGAGGCCCATACGGCACTGCTCACTCACCCCCACCTCATACGCCAAATGGCCCTCCAAGTCGCCAAGCCACCCCACCGTGTAGGGGCGGTCCTCCCCAAAACACGATCCCAATGGGGCTGGGTCTCCAGCAAGAACGGCTTCAATCTCTGCGACCAAATCGGCGTTGGATTGCGACAAGGACAAGGGGGCTTCGGGGGTGGGTCCGGCTTGAATGCAAAGCAGTCTGGCAAGGTCCTCGACACTCCTGGCCATCGGCCCTTCGGTGCCCAGTTGTGAGATGAATTGGTCAGATGAGGGCAAACTCGGGATGCGACCCTGGGAGGGACGAAGCCCAAAGATGTTGTTCCAGCCCGCTGGGTTTCTGAGGCTGCCCATGAAGTCCGAGCCGTCGGCCAGTGGCAACATGTGAAGCGCTAAAGCGACTGCTGCGCCGCCAGAACTCCCGCCCGCACTCAAATGGGGGTGGTAGGCGTTCAACGTCGTGCCAAAGACCGGGTTGTAGGTGTGGGACCCCAGGCCAAACTCGGGGGTGTTGGTCTTGCCCATGAAAAGGGCGCCCGCATGGCGCATGCGTTGCACCACCAAGGCGTCGTCTTTGGGGGAGTTGTGGCGCAGCAAGGGCGAGCCCATGGTGGTCACGCAGTCTTTGGTGTTGGCGAGATCCTTGGGGGCCATGGGCATGCCGTGCAAAAATCCACGCGAGTGCCCGGCTTTCAAGTCCGCATCGAGGGCTTGGGCCAGACTCAAGAGCCCTGGGTGATGGGCGTTGGCTTCCAGGCTGTGCAGGCTCACGATCGCATTGAATCTGGGGTTGTGGGTTTTGATCTGTTCCCAGTAGGCCATGAGCACCTCAACACAAGAGACCTCACGTGCGTGGATGGCGTTGTGCAGGGCTTGGGCGCTGAGCGCAGTGATGTCAGTAATGTCCGTGATGTTCATGGCAATGAAGGCGCGTTCAGGGAGAAGGATTTTAGACCTTGCAATGAAACGAAGCTAGGCCAGTAAAGTGCACAACGTGAAGTCCAGTGCCTCTTCAAATGACATTCAAATGACATTGAGCTGACATTGAACGCCAACATGATGCTCAGCGAATTCAATGCGAAGGTGCTTCAAGCCAAGCCCGCACCAAGTTCACCCACATGGAGCCCCCGAGAGGAATCAACTCATCATTGAAGTCATAGGTCGGGTTGTGCAGCATGCAGGGACCCTCGGCGTGACCGATTTCACGGTGCACGCCGTCGCCGTTGCCAATGAAGATGTAAGCGCCTGGGACCTTTTCCAGCATGTAGGAGAAGTCTTCCGCCCCCATGGTGGGCTCTTGGTGAACGACGTTGACCTCACCCACCATCTTTTGCAGAACCTGTTGGGCAAACGCCGTCTCTTGGGGGTGGTTGATGGTGGGGGGGTAGTTGCGGTAGAAGTGAAATTCAGCGCTGGCATCAAATGAGAGGCACAAATGCTCGCTCAAGTGGCGCATGCGCCGCTCAATCAAATCGAGCACCTCGCTGGAGAAGGTGCGCACAGTGCCTTTCAAGTTGCAATGGTCGGCGATCACGTTGGTGGCTTCGCCGGCTTGGATCATGGTGACGGAGATCACGGCCGCGTCAACGGGTTTTTTGTTGCGGGTGATGATGGTTTGAAAGGCTTGCACGAGTTGGCAAGCAATGGGGAGTGGGTCCACGCCATTGTGGGGGAGCGCGGCGTGGGAGCCTTTGCCGCGAATGGTGATGCGAAACTCGTTGGAGGATGCCATCACGGGGCCCGGGCTCAAGGCGAATTGGCCAGCGGCCAGTCCTGGCCAGTTGTGCACCGCGTAGACGGCTTGCATGGGAAAGCGCTCAAAGAGACCGTCTTTGATCATCTCGCGCGCCCCACCCCCGCCTTCTTCGGCGGGCTGAAAAATCAGATACACCGTTCCCTCAAAATCGGGGTGCTTGGCCAAGTGCTGGGCCGCTGCCAAGAGCATGGTGGTGTGTCCGTCATGTCCACACGCGTGCATGCGCCCGGGGTGGACGCTCGCGTGGGGAAAGCGGTTTTTCTCGCTCATGGGGAGGGCGTCCATGTCGGCCCTGAGTCCGATGGCACGTGTGCTGTGACCAAGGCGGCCTTTGATCACGCCCACCACCCCAGTTTTGCCCAAACCCGTGTGAAAGGGGATGCCCCAGCGTTTGAGCAAATTGGCCACCATTTCACTGGTGCGTTCTTCCTTGAAGCACAACTCGGGGTGGGCGTGCAAGTCGCGCCGGATGGCGGTGAGTTGGGCGGCTTCAGAGACGATGGAGTCGAGCAAATGCATGGGAGGCTTTCAATGGGATTCAGGCGCCATGGCAAGGGGCCAAGGGCCAGAACATCGATTGGGTCTATCAGGTCGATGATTCATTGTAGGAGAATCTTGAGGGCACACGCAAATGGGAGTCCTGGTCTTGGGGACTTGTTATAGGGTCTTGGCTTAGCGGCTTGTTTTAGGGGCTTGACTTGGGGGATTCATCACTGTAGTTTTGGATGAGACCGAGCAAATGCGCCTGTGAGGCCGGCTCGAGGTAGGGGACCAAGAGACTCAAGACGTGTTGGGCGCCACGCAGCAAGGCTTGTTGGGCGTTGTCGTCTTCCAAGGCGTGGCGTGGGTCTTTGGCAAACTCAAAGGAGAGCCACCAGGTGAGCATCACCACCATTTGGGTGGCGCACATCTCCCGAGTTGATGTTTGCATGTGCAAGTGGCCTTGGTGCCCGAGTCCTTGAAGGAGGGCGCGACAGGCGCTCGTTTTGAGGAGCAAGATGTCTTTGATGTCTTTTTCAAGGCGGCGGTTTTTGCTCAACAAGTCGCCCAGGTCACGGTAGAGAAA
>CAILYC010000047.1 GCA_903838355.1 uncultured Burkholderiales bacterium
CCATGAAGCCAAGTCCATGAATGGACCCGTGTTAGTCAACGGTGGCGCCGGCTTGGGCGACCACTTTGGCCCATTTGTCGAGTTCGACTTTGATGTGGGAGGCAAACTGCTCGCGCGTGCTACCAATCGGCACCAAGCCGTCGGTTTTCATGCGCTGCTGCATGTCTGCGGTTTGCATGATGGCCTGCACTTGTTTGTTCAGAAAACCCAGCACATCTGGCGGTGTGCCCAAGGGGGCCAAGATGCCATACCACTGGCTTGACTCGTAGCCGTTGAGCCCTGAGGCGGAGACAGTGGGCAATTCAGGAAAGGAGGCGAGACGCTCTTTGCTGGTGACGGCAATGCCCCTCACGCGGCCAGTTCCAATCAATTGTCCGGCATTGATGGCGGGCAAGAACATGACGGGGACTTCACCCCCAACCAGTCCGATGATGGCAGGACCCGATCCACGGTAGGGGATGTGGATCATTTGCACATCGGCGAGCAAATTAAAGAGCAGCCCGGCCAAATGCGGGGTGCTGCCGTTGCCCGAACCGGCAAACCCAATCCGACCGGGCTGACTCTTGGCCAAGGCAATCAACTCCTGCACCGAATGCACAGGCAGCGAGGGATGGACCACCAGCACATTGGGGCCCAGTGCCATGAGGGAGATCGGTTCGAACTCTTTGATGGGGTCATAGCCCACCCGTTTGTAAAGACTTGGGTTGATGACAAAACCCGCCCCGGTAAAGAGCAGGGTGTAACCGTCATTGGCGGCCTTGGCCGCTTGCTCGGTACCGATGTTGCCATTGGCGCCGCCCTTGTTGTCGATCAAAAAGGTCTTGCCCGTGCTCTCGCTCAGGCGTTGCGCCAAAATGCGACCGGCAGCGTCCACGCCACCGCCAGAAGGAAAAGGCAAAATCACCCGAACAGGCCCCTTGGGATAAGTGGGTGTTTGGGCATGAAGAGCCTGTGTGCCGCCCACCCAGAGCGTGGCCAAGAAGGCCAAGAAGGCCAAGAAGGCCAAGTGCCGAGCAAAAGTGGTGAGCATCAACAATGGCAAAGCCCAAGCGCTGAGAGCTTTTTGGTTGGGGTGGCTCTTCAAGCGCTTTCTCCTGTTGAGGGTGATGGCATGGGAGGTATGGTTCTATTTCTGGGATCCAATTTAACAGAACTCTTGAACTTGTAAATCAGGGGATGCCTGAGGTCCAAAGCCAGGGTGCAGCCGCAAAGCGCCTTAAAAAACACTCATTTTTACGTGACAATGATGGACTTGGGGTTTCAGCGAGATACCCTATGATCCTTTTTAACCGAACCCTCTACCGATGACCTCTTCCCTCAAAATCATTGCTTTCCCCGGGGCTCCCAATTTGCCCGTCTTCGCCGCCATGGCCCAGGGCTATTTTGCTCGGCACGGCTTGGAGGTGAGTTTGACCACCACGCCGAGTTCGGTCTATCAAATCCAAGCTTTTCACGCGGGCGAGTTTGATTTGGCGTTCACCGCCTTTGACAACATCGTGGCCTACCAAGAGGGCCAAGGGGCGGCGCAATTGGAGGGCGCCAGTGATTTCTGTGTGGTGATGGGGGCCACCCAAGTCGAATTGAGTGCGGTGATGAGTGCGGACATCAAAACCGCACAAGACCTCAAGGGCAAGAGCTTGGCGCTTGACGCGGTCGGCACGGGCTTTGCTTTTGTGCTCTATGACATGCTCGAACAACTCGGTTTGAGTCTTGACGACTACAGCCGTGTGGCCGTGGGCGCGACACCCGAGAGATGGCAATCGGTCAAAGAGGGTCAGCACGTGGGCACCATCACGATTGAGCCCTTCACCAGCATTGCCAAAGCCGCGGGCTTTCATGTTTTGCGACAAAGCACCGAGTCCTTTCCCATTTACCAAGGGGGTATTGTGGCGGCAAGGCGCGCTTGGGCCCAGTCGCACTCCAAGGTCATTCAAGCCTTCATCCGAGGCTACCTCGAAGGACTGGCCTGGACCTTGGCGCCGGGCAACGCCGCCGAGGCCTCGGCCTTGCTGATGCGCGAGATGCCAGAGATCAAACCCGCGGTTGTGGGGGCGGTCATGAAAAGCCTCACCTCGCCGCGTTCGGGATTGACCCCCCTGGGTGCCGTGTTGCATGAAGGCATGAAAGTCGTGCTCGATTTGAGAAGCAAATACGGCAAGGACAAAGCGGTGCTCACCGATATTGAAAAATACCTTGACTTGAGCCACTACCGCGCGGCTATGACGTGAACGACTTATGAAAGACATCAAGCTCACCGCCGTCGGTCAGCCCCTGCAAAGAAAAGAGGACATCCGTCTCATGAAAGGCGAGGGGCGCTTTAGCGACGACCAATGTAGTCCCGATCAAGTGTGGGCCTGGATGGTGAGGTCGCCGCACCCTCACGCCAAGATTGTTCGCATTGACAAGTCAGCCGCACTGAAGATGCCTGGCGTGCTCGGCGTATTTACTGGAGCGGACTGTTTGGCCGCAGGCTTGAAGCCCATCAATCACAGCCCGGTTCCCGCCACGCAAGACGACGTGAAGCTCAGAGGTCGAGGTGACACCGATGTCTTTGTAGGACGCCACCATTTGCTGCCTGCGGACAAGGCACGGTTCGTGGGCGAAGCCGTGGCGATGGTGGTCGCCAGCACCCGTGAGGAAGCGTTTTTAGCATCCGTGGCCGTCGACGTCGAGTACGAGGTGTTGCCCTTTGTGATTGACACTGAACTTGCGGCCCAGGCCCATTCGCCTGCCGTGTGGGACGAGCTTGAAGACAATGTCTTGGTGGACTCCTCCTATGGCGACGAAGAGGCGGTGAGCGCAGCGTTTGCGGCGGCGGCGCATGTGGTGAGTCTCAAGACCCACATTCAGCGCGTGACTGCGGTCACGATGGAGCCCCGAGCTGCTTTGGGCACCTATGATGAGCAAACCAAGCGTTATACCTTGTATGCGGGCTCAGGCTCGGCGGTGCGACAAAAAAGAGAGCTCGCGAGTGTGCTGGGGATTGAGCCCGAAGCGCTTCGAGTCTTGTCCTTGGATGTGGGGGGGAATTTTGGGTCGCGCAACCGCGTTTATGTGGAATTTGGTTTGGTGCTCTGGGCCTCACGTTGTTTGGGGCGGGCGGTAAAATTTCGCGCTGAGAGGTCCGAATCTTTCCTCTCCGATTACCAAGGCCGTGACTTGGTGACCACGGTGAGCTTGGCTTTGAATGAACAAGGGAAATTCCTCGCTCTCAAAGCCGACAACATCAGCAACTCGGGGTATTGCTGCGTGTCTTTGTCCCCTTTGAGCAAAGGCTCGGGCCTGATCACCGGCAACTACGACATCCCCAACATCACGCTCAGGGCCAGAGCTGTCTACAGCAACACCATGGCGACCCAGGCTTACCGCAGTTCAGGCCGACCCGAAGTCACCTACGCCATCGAGCGCTTGATTGACAAGGCCGCTGCCCAGCTGGGCTTGGATCGACTTCAGTTGCGCCGACTCAATTTGGTGAGACCTCAGCAAATGCCTTACACCAATGCCATGGGACTTGAATACGACTCTGGCGAGTACGAGGCCAATATGGATCGGGTGTTAATGCTCAGTGACTGGGCTGGCCAAGATCTTCGACGTCAAGAGGCCCAGGCCCGGGGCAAACTTTGGGGCGTGGGATTTGCCAATTATGTCGAGTCCTCCATCGGAACGCCCAAGGAGCGTGTCGATGTGACGGTGCTGGCCGAGCGCATTGAGGTGGTCATTGGCACCCAATCGGCGGGTCAAGGACATGAGACGAGTTTTGCGCAAGTGGCGGCCGATTTGTTGGGTGTGCCCTTTGAAAAGGTTTTTATCATCGCGGGCGACACCGATCGGGTGAGCGCGGGTGGGGGCACGCATTCGGGTCGATCCTTGCGACACGCCAGCACCGTGCTCAGTTTGGCCACGCAAGACTTGGTGGCCCAAGCCAAGACCATCTTGCACGCTTTGTTGGGAGCCCAGGAGCATGAAGTGTTTTTGCAAGAGGGGCTGCTCAAATGGCCCCGCGGCTCGCAGCAGTGGTCGTGGTTTGAGTTGGCCGCCCTGGCACAGGCGTCACCGCTAGAACCCCATCTCAAAGTCCTCAAGGTGAGGACCGACCATGAAATGCACACCCCCGTGTTTCCCAATGGGGCTTGTGTTTGTGAGGTTGAAATTGATCCAGACACTGGATCGCCGTCCCTCATGCGCTACAGCAGCGTAGACGATGTGGGCCGCTGCATCAACCCGCTGATCGTGCACGGTCAAACGCACGGTGGCATTGCCCAAGGCGTGGGCCAAGCCCTTTGGGAGGAGTGTTTTTTGGATCCCGAAACGGGTCAACCGATTTCGTCGTCACTCATGGACTATGGCATGCCGCGATTTGACAACATGCCCTCCTTCAACACCCAAATCGTCGAGGTGATCTCGCCCACCAACCCGTTTGGCGTCAAAGCCGGGGGGGAGGGGGGCACCACGCCCGCCTTGGCCGTCATCATGAGTGCGGTTGAAGATGCGCTGCGCCCGGTGTGCGCGACTTTGCCCTTTGAGATGCCCGCCACGGCCCTCAAAATTTGGACGGCTTTGAACAGTGCCAAGGCAAACGCCAATGCCAATGCCAATTCTTCTTCGCCTGGTCATTCTTTGTCCCCATGATCCATCAGAAAGTCACCCCATGAGCATGGTCAGCCTTACCGTGAACGGCCAAAGCGTCGAGCGCGATGTCCCCGACAACACCTTGCTTGCGTTTTTTTTGCGCGAGGAGCTTGGCCTCACCGGCACCCATGTGGGCTGTGACACCTCACAGTGCGGCTGCTGTGTTGTGCGACTCGACGGCGTGTCGGTCAAGTCCTGCACCACCTTGGTCCACCAAATACAAGACGCTCAAGTTCAGACCGTGGAGAGCTTGGCGCAGGGCGAACAACTCCACCCCATTCAACAAGCCTTTACCGAGTGCCATGCGCTGCAGTGCGGCTATTGCACACCCGGGATGATGATGTCGGCACTCGATTTGATCGAACACCACGACGAGGTGTTGACGCCCGAGGTGGTGAGAGCCGAGATGGAGGGCAATTTGTGCCGCTGCACGGGTTATCACAACATTGTCAACGCCGTGGTTCAGGCCTCCCGCGTGATGAAGGGCGGTTGAGGATGACCCACCAGCAGACGCACGCCACCACCACCACATGCTTGACGATTGATTGAGGACAACGATTTGTATCCCACCACATTTCACTCAGCCAACACGCTCGAAGAGGCGGGTGAGCTTTTTAACCGCTTGGACAATGCCAGTTTTTTGTCGGGCGGCCACACTTTGCTGCCCACCATGAAACAAGGTTTGGCCAGCCCCTTGCATTTGATCGACCTCACCCGCATCACTGAGATGGTTGGCATTGCCTTGGAGGGCGATGTGCTTGTGATAGGCGCCGCCACTCGGCACATGAGTGTGGCTTTTTCGGCCTTGGTGCAAAAAACCATTCCAGCTCTGGCCGCTTTGGCCGGCTCCATTGGAGACCGGCAAGTGCGCTTTCGCGGCACCCTTGGCGGGTCTGTTGCCAACAACGACCCCGCGGCCGACTATCCCGCAGCCCTCTTGGGGCTTGGTGCCACGGTGGTGACCAACCGTCGAAGCATGAAGGCTCAAGAGTATTTTGTCGGTTTGTTCCAAACGGCGCTAGGCAGCGGTGAGTTCATCACCCAGGTGCGTTTTCCTGTTCCGCGCGATGCGGGATATGCCAAATTCAGAGGTGCGGCGGCCCGCTATTCGGTGGTGGGGGTTTGGGTGACGCAAGGGGGCGCTGACGTTCGTGTGGCCGTCACTGGCGCGGGAGATCAAGGTGTGTTCCGGCACGAAGGCCTAGAGGCCGCTTTGGAGCAGGATTTCTGTGCGGGCAGCCTCGAGTCGGTGGTCGTGCAGCATGAGGGCTTGCTGAGCGACTTGAACGCCTCTGCCCCCTACCGGGCGAATTTGATCAAGGTGCTTTGTCGACATGCCGTTCATCACATGGGCGGAATTTTCAGTCTGAAGTGATGGTCTACATTGACCGCGCTGTCCTAGAGTGTTCGCTCTTTTGTGACCAGGAACCGCGCAAGCCCTGCAAGCCCTGCAAGCTCTGCAAGCTCCGGGCTTTGGCCCGGCGGGAGAACGCAGAGCATCTCCGCCAGTTTATAAACTCATGACAACGACCCCTGCATCCTTCGTCAAAGTTTGGCCAAACGCTCCAAAGCGAGTTTCAAGGTCTCGTCCTTTTTTGCGAAACAAAAACGAATAATGCCTTGGTCGTCTGCATTGGCGTAAAAAGCCGAGAGCGGAATGGCGGCCACACCCACCTCGGCGGTGAGCCATTCGCAAAACTTGGATTCGCTCAAGCTTTTCTCGCTGACCTTCAAGTCATCTTTTCTAACACACTGAAAATAGGTGCCCTCGCAGGGCAAGAGTTTGAAGTGCGTTTGCTCGAGCCCCGTGCGAAAGAGGTCGCGTTTGCGTTGATAAAACGCACTCAAGTCGTTGGCGTGGGACGCATTGGCCATGAAGCGTGCCAGGCCATGCTGCACCGGGGTGTTGACGGTGAAGACATTGAATTGGTGAACTTTGCGAAACTCGGCACTCATGGACGCAGGCGCCAAACAATAAGCCACCTTCCAGCCCGTCACATGGTAGGTTTTGCCAAAGCTTGAGATGATGAACGCTCGCTCGGCGAGTCCCTTGAAACTTGCCACACTGTGGTGCACCTCGGGAGCGTACACCATGTGCTCGTAGACCTCGTCGCTGATTAAAAAAATATGCGTCGGGGCCAAGAGCTCCTGGAGTTGGAGTAAATCATCTTTGGACCAAATCGTGCCACTTGGGTTGTGCGGTGAGTTGATAATCATGGCGCGACTCTTTGGGGTGATGGCCGCAGCAATGCGATCAAAATTCACCTTGAAGGTGCCAGGCTCGAGAGGAACCCTGACCACAACACCGCCGGCGAGTTCAATGTTGGGAATGTAGCTGTCGTAACACGGCTCGAGCACAATCACCTCGTCGCCCGCGCGCACGACCGCCAACACCGCATTCAAAATGGCCTGGGTGGCACCCGCAGTCACCGTGATCTCGCTCGCCGGGTCGTAGTGGGTGGCGTAAAGCGTCTCGACTTTGTGAGAGATGGCCTTCCTCAGCTCAAGCACCCCCAGCATCGAGGGGTATTGGTTCAAGCCTTCGAGCATGGCGTCACTCACGTGTTGAACAAGCTCGGGGTCGCAGGCAAAGTCGGGAAAGCCTTGCCCCAGATTGACCGCTTGGTGCTCTTGCGCCAAGGCGGACATGACGGTGAAAATGGTGGTGCCGACCTGGGGCAGTTTGCTGTCAAGAAAGGGCGTCATGAGGTGTGGGTTTCTAAGTCAACTGGATAAGGGCTGCGTGGTGCGCATCGTCGATAGCTTACAACGAAATCAATGCCTTTTGTCTTGAGTAATTCCACTATTGAGGTCCAATAATTCGGCCTGAGGCCTGCACCCAAGCACAGGGATGCTTCCCTGAGTCGTTCAAGACCAGAGCCTTGTCATGGGCAATGGTCGGGTCAAATTGAGTCCCCTGCGCCTTGGGGTGTCGACGCGTTGGCTCGAGCAGCTGTGCGCTTTGCCTGAGCCAGCGCTGTCCTCAATCCAAACGCTTTGGGGTCAAACTCCAGGTTTTTCGGCCAAAGCTTTGTGAATATTTGCTGCATTGAGCTCTGGGCTCAAGAGTTGTGCAAAATCCAACACGAATTGCCGTAAATACGCGCCACGTCGAAATGCCACACGGGTGAGGTTTTGACCAAAGAGATCCCATGCGGGTTTAACGACCAAATCTTTGTCCGTTTGGGGCTGAATGGCCATCTCGGCCACGATCCCCACGCCCATGCCGATGCGCACATAGGTTTTGATCACATCGGAGTCAATGGCTTCCAGGGCAATATTGGGCACCAAGTGGTGTTTGGCAAACGCAGTGTCAATGCGCTGCCGACCGGTGAAGGTCGGGTGATAGGTGATCAAAGGGAAGGTACTGAGTTGCTTTAAGGAAATGGGTTTGTTTTGTTGGCTCAAAGGGTGTTCAGGTGGCATGACCAACACGTGTTGCCAATGGTAACAAGGCAAGGTCACGAGCTCATCAAAATCGGTCAGTGACTCGGTGGCAATGGCAATGTCTGCCAGCCCTTCCATCACCATCTTGGCCGCTTGATGAGGTGTGCCTTGGTGAAGACTGATGTTGACATTGGGGTAACCGGAGCGCAATTGAGTCAAAAGTGGGGGCAAGACGTAACGAGCTTGGGTGTGGGTGGTCGCAATGCTCAAGGTGCCTGAGTCTTGGGCGCTGTAGTCTTGCCCAATTTTTTTCAAATTGTTGAGCTCGGCCAAAATCACTTCAATGCTTTTGATCACTTGCGCGCCAGGCGTTGTGATGCGTTTGAGGCGTTTGCCGTGACGCCCAAAGATTTCAATGCCCAACTCGGCTTCAAGCTCCAAAATCGCTTTGGAGACACCGGGTTGAGAGGTGTTCAGGGATTGAGCCGCCAAGGTCAAATTCAGATTGTGCTTGACCGCTGCATGGACGAATTTGAATTGGTGAAGGTTCATAACTCGATTGTATATTGAATCAATTCAATAGATTAAAAGGTTGTTTGGGGGAGTTGTCAAAAGGCTCTAGGTCGTCAGCCTTGTTAGGGATCATTAGGGCTCATTAGGCTCAATACGGCAGTTGAGGGTAATCGTGACTTTGCAAGACCTCCCAAACCCACCATAATTCCGAGACCGCTCTTTAATCGACCCGCTTCAGGACTCATGATGACCATGCATTTCAAATCTCACCACCATCGCGTTCATGCGTCCTTGCGGTATGGAAAGCCGTCCTCTCTATTCGGGGCGGTGTTTTGGCGTTCTTTGGCCGTTTGCTGGGGTGCACTGTTCGCATTTCAGACGGTTTTTGCACAAAATGCCTACCCCAGCAAAGCAGTTCGCGTGGTGGTGCCCTTTTTGGGCGGTGGCGCCTTGGATCAACTCGCACGCTTGGTGTCGGAGAACTTGTCTTCACGACTCAAGGTCCCTTTCATCATCGATGCCCGTGCCGGTGCCGGTGGCGTGATTGGTGCAGATTATGTCGCCAAGTCTGCACCTGACGGTTATACCTTGCTCTTTAGCGTACAAGCCCCAATCACGGCCGCTCCATTTTTGTCCAAACAAATGCCATATGACGCTCAAACGGCTCTGAGTCCCATCTCCATCGTGGCGATCGCCCCCAATGTGTTGATTGCTTGGCAAGGAGTGAGCTTTAGAACGGTCGCTGAGTTCTTGGCTGTGGCCAAGTCCGCTCCCCATAAACTCAGTTTTGCCTCACAAGGGCAGGGGACCACAGGGCATATCACGGGGGCCATGATTGATCAAGTGACCGGTACGCAGTTGTTACACGTTCCTTACAAGGGCTTTCCGCCCATGCTCACCGATGTGGAGAGCGGTCGTGTGGATATGATGTTTGCCGACACCATCAACGCGATCCCGCGCATTCGCAGCAAGGAGTTGGTGCCCATTGCAGTGGCCAGTGAAAAACGACTCGATGCTTTGCCTGATGTACCCACATTTGCAGAGTCAGGCTTGCCCACCATCGTCTCAGGCCCCCTGTTTGGGATGTTTGCACCGGGGGGGACACCCGCGGAGCTTGTACAAAAACTGGCTTTTGAAATCAAAGCCGTTCTTAAACTGCCACCAGTGCAAACCACCTTGCACGACTTGGGCGTTGAGATCAAGGGCACCACGCCTGAAGAGGCCCAACTGATTTTAAAAGCTGAGGCCTTGCGCACCCGAGATGCCATTAAAAGCGCAGGCATCCAGCCAATGTGATTCACCAGCAGGAGTTGGATGTGCTCAGCCTCAAGAAACTTTTATTTTTATAAGGATGATTCAATGCAGTCCTCTTTGAAGTCCGGCGAATTTAGCCCGCACGCAAAACGTCAACATTTTGATGTTGAGCCCCTTGGGCCCACCATTGGCGCGCAGTTGCATGGCATCGATTTGTCCAAGCCCTTGGATGAGGACACCTTCAATCGTCTAGAGAGTGCACTCATCACGCACAAGGTGATTTTCGCGCGCGAGCAAACCATCAGTACATCCGAGCAAGTGGCGCTGGGCTATTTGTTTGGGGAATTGGAGGTTCACCCGTTTCGCCCTCAGGGTGAACACCCAGAGATCATGGTGCTCGACAACCACAAAGACAATCCCGTGCTCTCCACTGACGTGTGGCACAGCGACACCACGTTTCGTCAGCAACCGACCCAATACTCCATTTTGAAGTGTGATATTTGTCCCCAAGTTGGCGGTGACACCTTGTGGGCTGATATGCAAGCCGCCTTTGCGGGCTTGAGCCCTTCGGTGCAAGAGATGATTCGCCCGCTTCGAGCCGTCCACGATTTCTTGAATTTCAGGTCGCTCTTCAAAGACACGGATGAGGATCGCCTTAAACTGAGACAAATGGAAGTCAAGTTTCCCAATCCCTCTCATCCCGTGGTGAGGACCCACCCCGTGACCCAAGGTCAAGCCATTTATGTCAATCCCCAATTCACCAAGCACATTGAGGGCTTGAGTGCTCAGGAGAGCGCAACGCTATTGGCACTTCTTTGTGAACAAGCCCATGTGCCAGAATATCAATTTAGGTTGAAGTGGTGTCCGGGAACGATCGCCTTTTGGGATAACCAGTCCACCCAGCACTATGCGTGCAATGATTACTACCCCAACCGCAGACGAATGGAGCGTGTTGCGGTGGTGGGTGATGTCCCCAAGTGACGTAAGATGAGATTGGGTTGACTTTGAATTGAATAGATTTGTCTCTATTGCACAGCGCAGGATTGAAGCTCTTCAAGGGTCACAAACTCGAGTGCTTTGGCGTGTGTGCATTCCAGCACCACTTGAGGTGCTGCACCAGCCAAGAATGCTTCTTTAAAGCGCAAAGCGCATAAACACCAGCGGTCTCCGGCTTTGAGACCCGCAAAGCGATATTCCAGTCGAGGCGTTATCAGATCGTTTCCGAGACGAAGGGACAATTCAAGAAACTCTTGGGTTACTTTTGCGCACACCACATGGCTGCCTTGGTCTTGCTCGTCGGTGTTGCAGCAACCGTCACGATAAAACCCTGTGAGTGGGTCATAAGAGCAGGGCACCAAAGGCTTGCCAAGGACATTCAAGGCTTGTTCACTCATGTTTACTCTTTCTAAATACAGTCAATTCAATCAAACTGTCTGAGACTTCAATTCGTTCAAGCCTATAAAACCCAAGGTGCAAATTTTACCGCGGTGGCTATCGGTCTATAGCGCCTTCGTTCGGCTGTTTGAGGTTCTCTGCCGAGTCCTATTGCAAGGGTGGAAGGGGTGGCAAGGCGTTTAGGGGACATCATTTTTTTCTAAAAGTTTTTTGATTTAAAACAATCGTCTGACCAGTTCATGATATCAAAAGCAAAGCTTGTGGTTTACCATACTTCAATCAAGTATGAAGGTATCTATACTCGTATGAAAGCTTTGATGGAGTGTGGCTAATACAAATTCAACCGGCCTAGGCTTTTAAAAGCGCAATTTAAACATGGCAAATCTGAATTTCGCCACAATAAAAGGGGCAATTGAATGAGTGAATTTAGACGCTGGTTGGTGGTCTTGGGTGCAGTTCTTGGGCTCATGGTCGGCAATGGGCCGATCATGCAATTCACCTTCGGTGTCTTTATTTTGCCAGTTTCTCAAGCCTTCAGCACCGACAGAGGTACGGTGTCGACGGCTTTGCTCTTGGGTTTATTTTTAACAGGACTCATGACGCCGTTGGCAGGGCATCTGATGGATCGCTATGGTGTGAGAAAAATTGCAATCCCATCGATTGTGCTTTTTGCACTGGGAATTATGGCTGTGGGTTATTTTTCCACATCGGTGACCGTTTTTATTGTTATTTATGCTTTGGCTGGTATCGTGGCCGCGGGGCAAACGCCATTGCCCTACGCCAAAGTTGTCACCTCGATATTTGATAAAAAGCGTGGTTTGGCGCTAGGCATCTCCATGGCCGGCGTTGGACTCGGAACAGCTTTAATGCCTCAGATTGCTCAGCACTTGGTGGTGGCGGTGGGATGGAGGACCGCGTATATGGCGTTGGGAGGGCTCATTTTGTTGATCGGTTTTCCGTCCATGTTGTTTTTGATTCGCGAACAGGTGCAATTCAACCCGGGCCATTCATCACACCTTGTCGTGGAAGGGTCAACAACAAGAGAAGCACTCAAAACGTCGACCTTTAGAATTTTGGGTGTCAGTTTCTTTTTTGCGGCACTGGCAGCTGCGGGTGTGATCGCCCATATTATTCCCATCCTTGAAGATCGGGGTGTAAGCGCTCAGGTAGCCACAACGGCGATCAGTGTGGCCGGTGGGGCCCTCATTTTGGGTCGATTGCTCGCGGGTTACATGTTGGATCGTTATTTCGCACCTTATGTGGCTTTGTTCTTTTTTATTGTTCCACTTTTGGGCATCGGCCTCATTGCCTTTACGGATCAGTCTGCCTTTGCCATGGTCGCCACTGTCATGGTGGGCCTTGGCCTGGGAGCGGAAGTGGATTTGATTGGATTCATGCTCTCACGCTATTTCGGCAATAAATCATTTGGTGCCCTTTATGGATATTTGTTTGCCGCATTCATGCTCGCTTCTGGACTTGGGCCTTTCATCATGGGCATGTCTTTCAAATACTTGAATTCGTATTTTCCTGTATTGATCGGGTTGATGGTGGTCTTGGTGATTTCTTCGGCTCTCATGTTCAAATTGGGTGAATACGCTTACGGCGTTCACACTGAAGATCATTGAACTCTTTTGGTGTGGTCGGCTTCACACCGAGACAACTGAGACTGCTCTGCAAGATCTGCGCTATGATCTAAGTTGTCTCACAAGACGCAACTCTGACACTTTGCTCAAGCATGGGGTCTGATTTCACCCCAGCGACATGCCCGAACTTACTACCTTGCCGACATCGATTATTCTTTGCACTCTCAATGCCAAGTACATTCATGCGTCTTTGGGGTTGCGCTATTTGTTGGCCAATATGGCTCGGCATGGGAGCGAAAATTTAGCAAAACGAACTCAACTGATTGAATTCACTTTGTCACTCAAAATAGTTGACATGCTTAATCAATTGCTCAACAGCCTAGGTCCCGAGCAGATCGGACAAACCCAGGTGATTGGTTTCGGTGTCTACATCTGGAATGTGACACAAACCACGGAGTTGGTTCGTGAGCTCAAAGCCCGCAGGCCTGGCGTTAAAGTGGTTCTCGGTGGGCCTGAAGTGAGTCATGAGCCTGAATCACAGGAAATTGTTAGACTCGCGGACCATGTGATATCGGGTTGGGGTGATGTGAGCTTTCCCAAATTGTGCCGTGCTTTGATCGAGGGGCCTAGGCCTTTGCAAAAAATGATTTTGGGCGAGCAGCCGTCACTCGATCAAATTGATCTTCCCTATCAACACTTCACGCAAGAAGACTTGGCTCACCGTGTGCTTTATGTTGAAGCCTCACGCGGTTGTCCATTCAAATGCGAATTTTGTTTGAGCTCTCTGGACAAGACCGCTTGGGGGTTTGAGCTGAACGCATTTCTTGAAGAGCTCAACATCCTTTACAAAAGAGGTGCAAGAAATTTTAAATTTGTGGATCGCACATTCAATCTCAAAATTGATACCTCTCTAAAAATTTTGCAGTTTTTCTTGGATCGGTTGACAGACGACTCCGCTTCAAATTTATTCGTTCACTTTGAAGTGATTCCTGATAATTTGCCCGATCGACTCAAAAGCTTGATCGCCTTGTTTCCGCCTGGCGTATTGCAGTTTGAAGTGGGCATTCAAAGTTTCAATGAAGAGGTGCAGCAGCGCATCTCGCGCCGCCAAGACAACGTCCAGACCGAGCTCAATTTGCGTTGGTTGTTGAGTTCTTCTAATGCGCATTTGCACACAGACTTGATCTTTGGCTTGCCTGGCGAAACCATGGAGAGCTTTGCGCAGGGTTTTGATCGGCTCTTGTCCATTGGTCCGCAAGAAATTCAGCTTGGCGTTTTGAAGCGTTTACGCGGCACCCCGATTGCTCGCCATACCCAGGCCCATGCCATGGTCTACGACACACTTCCGCCTTATGCTGTTCAAGAAACGAAAGAACTTGATGCCTTGAGCATTCAGCGTTTTACTCGCATGGCGAAATATTGGGATTTGGTTGCCAATTCTGGACGTTTTAAGGCAACACTGCCACTGATTCTGGAGGCTTACACACCTCGGTTTTCACCATTTTGGTCATTCATGCAGTTGTCGGATGTCATGTGGAACACTTTTGGTAAAAGCTATGGTTTGTCGCCAGAAGATTTGGCAGACGTTATATTTGATCACTTAACGCAAGATCGTGGGTGCTCAATCGAACACGTTCGTTCATTGGTTTTGCAGGATTACTTGTACAGTGGCTCACGAGCGCGTCCTCGATGTTTGGCCAATTCGCGTTTACCCTTGGGGGGTGGTCGTTTGGGCTTGGGGGGACTCTTGACGACCAGAGCCACCCGCCGTTCGCTGCGCGAGCGCCAGGACCGGCATGGCGATCTCAAGTCAAAGAAATGATCATCGTCTTGTTTTGACCAAGCGTCCCCAACCGATGTGGTGTGGCATTGATGTTGGCCCGTCAACGCAGTGTTGGCGTCCAGAACCAAGTTGTTGTAAGGGTTTGTAAGGGGTTGCAAGGGTTTGTACTGGCTGTCCCAATATAGCCAACAAACCATTGAGATCTTTCGTTCAGCCATCAAATTCGAGTTCAGATTGATGGTCAAATTGACGATCAATGATTGGCGTCAAACTTTACACGCAAACCTTGCTTAAATTTATTGATGATGATAAGGTGCCGATGTTGGTCAAGAGTGTGCAGGCTCATCATTATTATTCTAGGAGACGCTGATGCGAAATACTTTTTATATACCTTTTTTGATTGCCGCAATGATCTTCTCAAGATCGACGTTGGCAGAGGGTCCCATTGTGATCAAATTCAGCCATGTGGTCGCTGGGGACACGCCGAAAGGAAAAGGCGCAATCAAATTCAAAGAGCTTGCTGAAAAGTACACCAATGGAAAAGTCAAGATTGAAGTTTATCCAAACTCAACGCTATATAAAGATAAAGAAGAATTAGAAGCGCTTCAATTGGGAGCTGATAATTTAATGTTGGCGCCGTCGAGTTCAAAATTTGGGCCCATTGGAATTAAGCAATTTGAAATTTTAGATTTGCCTTATATTTTACCCAGTGCTGAAATTAAAAAGAAAGTATTGGACGGCCCGATTGGCAAGCAGTTGCTTGGCCTACTTCAACCAAAAGGCATGGTGGGTTTGGCCTATTGGGACAATGGTTTTGCCGACATGACGGCCAACAAGCCTCTTCGAAAACCCGAAGATTACAAGGGTCTAAAATTTAGAATTCAGTCGTCCAAAGTGACCGAAGCCATGTTTCATTCCTATGGGGCCACTCCACAAGTGATGGCCTTTAGCGATGTCTATCAAGCACTTCAAACTGGTGTTGTGGATGGACAAGGCAATACGCCTTCCAATGTATACACCCAAAAGATGCATGAAGTTCAGAAGTTCATGACACTCACGAACAACTTCTACATCAGTTATGTGGTTGTTGTTAACAAAAAATTCTGGGATGGGTTGCCTGCTGATATCCGCACTCAATTGTCCAAAGCCATGGACGAGTCCACGGTCTACACCAACGACATCGCTCAGCAACAAAATGATGAAGCGCTGGAATTGATTAAAAAGTCAGGGAAAACTCAGATCATCGCTTTGAGCGATGCTGAACAAGCGGTCATGAAAAAGTCAGTCCAACCTATTTATGACGAGATGGCCCCTCGTCTGGGCAAGGAAATGCTGGCCGACTTTCTGAAGGCCACGGGTAAGTAAATTGGCAGTTGCACGTGACGGCGGTCTAACTGTGAACCGGGTTTTCCAAGTCAGGGCAGATCAACATTGAATTGAGGGGAGTTGTTTTTTGTTTCTTCGCATTCTTGATCAATTGGAAGAATTTATCATTGCTACATTGATTGCGGCGGCAACTCTTGTTATTTTCTTGGCCGTCATTCAACGTTTTGCCGTTGGGGTGCCTTTTTTATACCCCATTTTCTTTCAACTCAATATGAGTTGGTCCCAGGAGTTGTGCATTTATATGTTCATCTGGATGGCCAAATTTGGTGCTGCCTATGGCGTGCGCAAAGGCATTCACGTCGGTGTTGATGTCATGATCAATCAACTCGATACGAAGTGGAAAAAAATCATCATCCTATTTTCCTTGTGTGGTGGTGTTTTATTCACGTTTATAGTCGGCAGCATGGGACTGAAGTTTGTTCTGGGTTTGTACCCCACGGAGCAGACTTCACCAGATTTAGAAATACCGAGCTGGATCGTCTATTCCTGCATTCCACTGGGCTCTTATTTAATGTCTTTTCGATTTGTTCAAGTCGCCATTGCTTTTTACAAAACAGGTGAGTTGCCTCAGCACGATCCATCGCATGTCAGTGGTGTTGAACCCGATGCATTGACCCAAGAGTTGGGCGTTTCACCATGAGTGCCTTGATTATTTTTGGGCTTTTGATTGTGTTGATGCTCACGAGCATGCCCATTTCCATTGCTTTGGGCTTGAGCGTATTGACGTTTTTGTTCACCATGACGGATGTGCCAATTGAGAGTGTGGGCTTGAAGTTGTTCAGTGGGCTGGATAATTTTGGCGTCATGGCCATTCCATTTTTCATTCTCGCGGGAACGTTCTTGACCCGGGGAGGTGTTGCCAAGCGAATGATCAACTTCACTGTCTCTTTGCTCGGTCATTGGCACGGTGGCTTGGGCTTGGCCGGTGTGCTGGCCTGTGCGATTTTTGCTGCCATTTCTGGCTCGAGCGTGGCAACAGTGGCGGCCATTGGAACCATCATTTTGCCAGCCATGGTGGACAATGGCTTTCCCAAAAAATTTGGAGCTGGGGTGATAACGACTTCAGGAGCACTTGGTATTTTGGTTCCCCCTTCCATCATTTTGGTGCTCTATGGAGTATCGACCAATATGTCGATTGGTTCACTTTTTATGGCCGGGGTTGTGCCTGGTCTGATGCTCGCGTTGATGCTGGGGTTCGTCACTTGGTTGATCGCTTGGAAGAACAATTACCCGCGTCTACCAAAGGCCTCTTGGAGAAATCGATTCATTGCGTTCAAGGATGCTTTTTGGGGATTGGCACTCATTGCGGTCGTACTCGGGGGGATTTACAGCGGTGTCTTCACACCAACAGAAGCAGCGGCTATTGCCGCCGTTTACTCATTCATTATCACCGTGTTTGTTTACCGTGAGTTGAAGTTGAGTGAAGTTCCCAAAGTCTTGCTTCAAGCCGCCAGCCTGAGTTCCATGCTGTTGTACATCATTACCAATGCAGTTCTATTCTCTTTTTTGATGACGCATGAGCAAATTCCTCAAACCATGGCGGCTTGGATTGTGTTGCAGCATTTCAGTGTTTGGCAATTTTTATTGGTGATCAATGTCATCATGTTGGTGGCGGGCAATGTGATGGACCCCTCATCAATTATTTTAATATTGGCGCCTCTGCTTTTTCCCTTGGCCGTGAGCCTTGGAATCAATCCCATTCATTTGGGAATTTTGATGGTGGTCAATGCCGAGGTGGGTCTTTGTCATCCGCCTGTGGGACTTAATTTGTACGTCGGTGCAGGTGTTGCAAAAATGGGTATTTCTGAAATTACCGTGGCTGTCCTTCCTTGGCTGAGCGCCATGATTGTTTTTCTGCTCATGATTACCTTTATTCCAGAAATCTCTCTTTGGCTTCCACGCTTTTTGGGTCTGGTCAATTAAAAAGACGGAGAACGTTTTTTGGGGATGATGTGGTTGGCTAATTTTTAAAATTGGCTTTCAAAATCATCTGAATTAACCTTTAAAAAGCATTTGAATGAGTCCAACTCTCAGATGAGCTTGACGTTACGCAGTCTAAGTGAATTTTGAGGGGGACACCCAATGGGTGAAGCAAAAAGAAAGCAAATTCAGGGTGTTTAGCGTGATTCAGAAGCGATGGTGGCGGACACACTTTGGGGTCGAATTCATGTGCAGTGAGACCATTCGGCGACTGCCACTCCCAATGCCCAGTTGGCTTTTTTTGCCGAGTTCTTGCAGACCACGGGTTTGTTCAAGTCTTGGGTTGACAGTTGCCTTTGAATTACACCAGCCCCAAGGTCCCGACCAAGTTCGATGTGCTGGGCACCTGGTTGCTGGGTATCTTGGCCGGTCAGAACCGGTATTCACACATCACGGGTTTGAGGGGCGACATGGTCAGTCCTCAGATACTGGGGATGAATAAGATCATCAGTGAAGATGCCATGAGACGTGCGTTGAGCCGATTGAGCGCTGAGGTCAGCCAGGCTTGGCTGGAGCCGCATCTGAAGAAAAGCACCACTGCAGCGTTGGGCACACCATGGATCTTGGACATTGATACCACGATCAAGCCACTCTATGGCAAACAAAGCGGTGCTGAACTGGGTTACAACCCGCATAAACCAGGTCGCCGCAGTCATGCACTGCACACCTACTGGGTGGCGAATTTAAGGCTGGTGCTCGATGTGGTGGTGACAGCGGGCAATGAGCATTCGGCCCTGTCAGCGCACCCGGGCCTGATGCAAGTCTTGGGGGGCTTGGAGCAAGCCCAGCAACCGTGCTTGGTTCGAGGCGACTTCGGGTTTGGCAATGAGCCGTTTATTCGTGAATTGGAAGAAATGGGCCAGGCGTATTTGTTCAAGCTCAAGAGGACACAAGGGGTCAAGTCCTTGCTCAACAGGCTACTGAAGAAAGAGGGTTGGATCTCCCCTGGTCCCCAGGACCAGGGCTGGAGTGTGATTGAGGACAAGCTCCAATTGGGCGGTTGGGAAAAGGAGCGCCGCGTGATTGTGCTCAAACGCCCGGCCAAGGAGAGCATTGCCATCAGTGTCAAGCGTCAGAGCAAGGGAAAAAAGGGCGCAGAGCCCCTGCAAGATGTCTTGTTCCCAGATGAGAAAGTGCAGCCATGGGAATATGCGGTGATGGTGACCAACAGTGACTTCCCCGTTGAGAGCATAGGACAGTTGTACCGAGACCGAGCAGATGCAGAAAATGGCTTTGACGAGCTCAAGAACCAATGGGACTGAGGTGGTTTCACCACCCAAGACATCGAGAGATGCCAAACGAGCGCCAGAGGTGTGGCCTTGATCTACAACTGGTGGAGTTGTTTCTGCAGGGCCGCCAACCCCAAGGCCAGGATGGAGGCGATCACGAGCAGGCCACTGCTCTTGGCGGGAGTGGGTCGAGCGACCCAGCACGCCGGACAGACCACCCTGTACCTGACGCCCATGCATGCGGCCAAAGACAAAGTCATCGCAATGGTGGAGAACATCAGGCGGGCCTTGGCTCACTCAAGACATGTTGCGGAGCAGTTGGCCCAGACCAGTCCATGGCAGGCGTTCGTGGTCTATGTGGTGGCTAGAATCACAAAGAAATTACCGGCCTGGTTGATCGATGATCGATAGGAATTCGCTGGCTAACTGCCCGATTTAGGATCAATGGCTTGGGGGTGGTGCAAAAAGCAGCCAATCTGTCTTTAATCTATCTCTAATGTGCCGCATGCCAAAGTTCTTTTGATCGGGGTGGTGGCAGATGGGACAGACATTTCGGCGATTGGAAGCCTGTTGGCTCACTTTGACAGCCGTGCGAAATGAAGCGCCATGACGCTGTGGATGGTGTTGACCGAATCTGTGCGCAGGGGAAGGGCACTGGACAGCTCCAGGAGTAACTGCGGTGTGGCTTTGTCAAGAATGTCGTCGATGGCTTGCTCCGCGATCGC
>CAILYC010000048.1 GCA_903838355.1 uncultured Burkholderiales bacterium
CTCACGCGTCAAACCACCTGGGCCAAGCGCGGAGACACGGCGCTTGTGCGTGATCTCAGACAAGGGGTTGGTTTGGTCCATGAACTGCGAGAGTTGGGACGCGCCAAAGAATTCCTTGAGCGCGGCAGAGATGGGCTTGGAGTTGATCAAGTCGTGGGGCATCAAGGGCTCTTGCTCGGCTTGACCCAAGCGCTCTTTGACGGCTTTCTCAATGCGAGCCAAACCAGTGCGGTATTGGTTCTCAGCGAGCTCACCCACGCAACGCACGCGGCGGTTGCCCAAGTGATCGATGTCGTCGACTTCGCCGCGACCGTTTCTGAGGTCCACCAAAATTTTCACGACCGACAAAATGTCGTCGTTGGTGAGCACCATGGGACCGGTTGAATCGGGGTTGCCCACTTTGGCATTGAATTTCATGCGACCCACGCGTGACAAATCGTAGGTGTCGGGGTTGTAGAACAAGCGTTGGAACAAGGCTTGAACGGCGTCCTCGGTGGGAGGCTCACCAGGGCGCATCATGCGGTAGATGGCCACGCGCGCTGCAAACTCGTCCGCGGTCTCATCGGCTCGCAAGGTTTGCGAGAGATAAGCACCTTGGTCGAGTTCATTGGTGTAGATGCACTCCAAATCATGGACGCCTGCACTTCTGAGTTTCTTCAACAGCACTTCGGTCAACTCGTCGTTGGCCTTGGCAATGATCTCGCCGGTTTCGCCATCGACGATGTCCTTGGCGATCACGCGACCGATCATGAAGTCTTCAGGCACGCTGATGTGCGTTGTGCCACTTTGTTCAAACTCACGGGTGTGACGAACGGTCACACGCTTGTCTTTGGCCACAATCACTTTGCCCGACTTGTCGGTGATGTCAAAACGGGCCACTTCACCGCGAAGTCGCTCAGAGACGAACTGCATCTGCGCGCCCGAATCCATCAACTGAAAATGGTCGTTGACGAAGAAGTTCGCCAAAATGCTCTCAGGGGTCAATCCAATGGCTTTGAGCAAAATCGTGACAGGCATTTTCCGGCGGCGATCCACCCGGAAGTAAAGCACGTCTTTGGGATCGAACTCAAAATCGAGCCATGAACCACGGTAAGGGATGATGCGGGCACTAAAAAGCAGCTTGCCTGAGCTGTGGGTCTTGCCCTTGTCGTGCTCAAAAAACACGCCGGGTGATCGGTGCAACTGAGACACGATCACGCGCTCGGTGCCGTTGATGATGAAAGAGCCCTTGTCGGTCATCAAAGGCACTTCGCCCATGTAGACCTCTTGCTCTTTGACCTCTTTGACCACCTTGGATTGGGTGGTGGAACTCTCGCGGTCATAGATGATGAGCTGCACACGCGCTCTCACCGCGGACGCAAAGGTGAGTCCCCGCGTTTGGCACTCGCGCACATCAAAAGCGGGCTTGGCCAAGTTGTATTCTAAAAACTTCATCTCCACAAAGCCGTTGTGGCTCACGATGGGGAAGGCGGCTTCAAAGGCCGCTTGGAGTCCTTCTGGGGTTCTTTGTTTGGGGGCCATGTCGGCTTGCAAGAAGGCGGTGTAGGCGTCTTTTTGCATCTGTAGCAAATAAGGCACCTCTAACACGCTGTCTCGACTGCCGAAACTCTTTCTGATGCGCTTGCGTTCGGTAAATGTATAGGCCATGAGCTCTCCGGGCTAGATATCTCTCAACGACTGGGGTTGCTTGCGTGCAAAAACGGTGGATGGTCGCTCCAGCGTTTTTTGTCAACAAGCCTCTTGGCCACTGGCCTCTACCAGTGTTGGCGGACGGTTGTGCATTGCACACAACCCGAACCAAGGGGTCTTCTGCAGTCGGGGTCAGAAAACACTCAAAAAAACAATCCACTCATCCCTTGCAACACGGGGGGGTGACTTGACGATTCAGCCGCTTGGGGCCGACGATCTTTTTTTGACTGCTCTCTCAACGGGAAAGCAGGCCAAGAGAGCATTCACTCCTTGCCTGCACACGACGCTTGGTGTTGCTCCAGACCCCAAAGTCTTGAAAGACCTGGGGGTTGGGGCCAACAGCGGTTGGCTTACTTGAGTTCGGCCTTGGCACCGGCTTCGACGAGCTTTTTGAGGGCTGCGTCGGCGTCGGCTTTGGACACGGCTTCTTTGACAGCCTTGGGAGCGCCGTCGACCATGTCTTTGGCTTCTTTCAAGCCTAGACCTGTGATTTCACGCACGGCCTTGATGACGGAGACCTTGTTGGCGCCGGCTTCGAGGAGCATCACGTTGAATTCAGTCTTCTCTTCAGCAACAGCGGCAGCTCCACCACCACCAGCACCAGCAGGTGCGGCCATGGCGGCTGCGCTCACGCCAAATTTCTCTTCGATGGCTTTGACCAAGTCGTTGAGTTCGAGCACGGTCATGCTGTCCAATGCGGTTAAAAATGCGTCTTTATCGAATGACATGTTGATATCCTACGGTTTCATTAAGGGTTAAAAACTGTGAATGGGCGAATGCTGACCATTGAAGTGCTGCAAAAGTCCCGGTTTCACAAAAGGTTTAAAAAATCAATCTCTCTCAAGCGGCTGGTGCATCCGCAGCAGGTGCTTCAGCGGCAGGCGCTTCAGCAGCAGGCGCCTGGGCGGGTGCGGCTTCAGCAGCAGGTGCTGCCTCGACGGCGGGGGCTGCGCCAGCGGCTTCTTTTTGGGACTGCAATGCACCCAAGACCACGGCGATGCGTGACATGGGAGACATCAATAAGCCACACAATTGCGAGAGCAGCACTTCCTTGGAAGGAACACTGGCCAGCATTTTGACGGCATTGACATCCAAAGCACGGCCTGAGGTGACACCACCGCGAATCACCAACTTGTCATTGGTTTTTGCGAAGTTGGCGACCACCCGGGCTGCTGCCACGGCGTCCACGGAAAAGCCATAAATCAAAGGTCCGGTCATCTGATCCGACACCACTTCAAAGCCACTGCCTGCGACCGCACGGCGTGCCAAGGTGTTTTTCAACACACTCAGACTCACGCCTTGATTGCGGGCTTCAGCACGTAACTTGATCATGTCAGCCACTGCGATACCGCGGTACTCGGCCAACACCAGCGTTTGCGCTGATTGGACCAGTCCCGTCACCTCTGAGACGACAGCTTCTTTTTCACTGCGATTCAGACTCAAAGTTTTTCTCCTGTTATGGGCCAGGCTTGGGGGTTGAATTGTTGGGGCAGCAGGTGGCTTTTTTCAAAGTCCGCCCCCCTCAAACACAACACCCGGTGACAAAGGACCTTCGCCCCTCATGCACACCCAACCCCACTTGTCTACCCTCAGCGACCTCGGTCTATCTCAAGGATGGGGATCCATATTCTTGAAACAGTGGAGTTCGCCATCTGCGTTGGCTTCTCACGAAAATTAAGAATTGACTTGGAGTCGCTCCAGTGGCTCTACACCACCGAGACGCCCATTGAACAATTCGCCAACGGTCTTGGATGGCCCAGAAGAGTCTTGAACGGTTGTCCTTTTGTTCAAAGGACGCTCATTTCAATGCCCAACCGACCCACCGTTCCCAAGGAGAGACCCAAAGGCCATCGGGACACGAAGTCCCCACAGCCTCACAACTCTCCCCTCAAGCATTCTTTACCAATTCACTTTCTTTCCGCCCAGCCTGCGTGGCTTGGGCGGGCCATCGATTTAGGCCTGCAATGTTTGCATGTCCACCCGCACACCCACACCCATGGTGGAGGAGACGGCGAGTTTTCTCAAATAAACACCCTTGCTGGTCGCGGGCTTGGCCTTGGTCAAGGCGTCCATCAATGCGGCCAAATTGCCTTGCAATTTATCCGACTCGAATGAGCGTCTTCCAATGGTGGCGTGCACGATACCGGCTTTGTCAACACGGAACTGCACCTGACCGGCTTTGGCATTGCGAACGGCTTGCGCGACATCGGGTGTCACGGTGCCAACTTTGGGGTTGGGCATCAAGCCGCGTGGTCCCAAAATCTGACCCAAGGTTCCCACCACACGCATCGCGTCTGGAGCAGCAATCACCACGTCAAAGGGCATGTCACCCGCCTTGATGCGGGCAGCCAAATCGTCCATGCCGACCACATCTGCACCAGCGGCCTTGGCTTCTTCTGCCTTGGGGCCTTGTGCAAACACGGCGACACGGGCGGTTTTACCAGTCCCGTTGGGCATGACCACCGCGCCACGAACGACTTGGTCTGACTTCTTGGCATCGATGCCGAGTTGCACAGAAACGTCAATGGATTCGTCAAATTTGGCCGTGGCAAACTCTTTCACGAGCGCCAAGGCGTCGGAGAACGGGTACAACTTGTTGTTGTCGATTTTGCCGACTTGAAGTTTTTGTTTCTTGGTCAACGCCATGATCACACCACCCCTTCTACGGATACACCCATGGAACGGGCAGAACCGGCGATGGTGCGAACAGCCGCATCCATGTCAGCCGCTGTCATGTCGGGCATTTTGGTTTTGGCAATTTCTTCCAACTGAGCGCGGGTGATCTTGCCCACTTTGTCAGTGTGAGGTCTGGCCGAGCCTTTGTCCAACTTGATGGCTTTTTTGATCAAGGTGGTCGCTGGTGGCGTCTTGATGATGAAGGTGAAGGACTTGTCCGCATACGCCGTGATCACCACGGGCAAGGGCAATCCGGGCTCCACACCTTGGGTTTGCGCGTTGAACGCCTTGCAAAACTCCATGATGTTCAAGCCACGTTGACCTAAAGCAGGTCCAATGGGGGGGGATGGGTTGGCCTTGCCAGCTGGCACTTGCAGCTTGACAAAACCGACGATTTTTTTCGCCATTTTGAAGACTCCTTACGGGTGCAAACGCTTAAAAAAGCTCCCCGGGGGTTAACGACTCGTTCTGCGCTGCCTTCGATCACCCCCAGACCGAGTCAAAAAATCCGAGGGTAGGGTGTTAAAGACAGCACAGCTTCCCCCTTGAATAAGGAGGAACCCTCGTTTTTAACCGAAATCGGTGGTTTTGACAAGGCTTTTGGCATTAACCCTACATTTGAC
>CAILYC010000049.1 GCA_903838355.1 uncultured Burkholderiales bacterium
CGGGGCCAGAAGGCCAGGCACTGCTGGCAAGCTCAGGCTCAAGGTGGCTTCGCCATTCGGTTGGGTCCCCAGTTTGACACTTCTTGGCTCAATCGCCACCACATAGAGGCCGGGCTCAATGGCTTGTCCCAGGCGAAACGCTTTGGGTGCGTGATCATCCACGCTCAAAAGCGCCATGGCTTGGGAGTTTGGGGCATGAATACCCGCTCCCTTTGAGCTGGGCTTGGCATAAACCACACCGCTCAGACGCATCCGCGCCGCACTCAAGGCGCTCAAGTCTTGGACCGCGCTGGCCTCACTCACCAAAGCACTCCCGCCCAGGGCCACTCTCAACACGTTGGCGTCCAATGGTTTGAGCCCTGAGTCAGTCGCATCCAACGTGTGCACTTGAAGGTCTGGGGCCTGGGGCTTGAACCACACGAGCGCCCACGCCACCAAGGAATAGGCCAACGCCGCCCACACCACAAAGGTCACCCACGGCATGAGCTTGAGCCCCAGGGCCGTGGGCTTGGGGCTCACCCCCGTGGCTGCAATCGTTTGAAGAGCAGCGGGCAAGGATTTGAATCGGTTGAGCATGGGTCCATTATCTCCAAATTTGCAAAATACAAAAGGAGCGCCCAAAATCGTTCGCCATTGCCCTGCACAAACGGTTGAACTGCAACCGACTCGCCCTGCGTTGGGTCTGCTAAGCTATCCTCAAAATGAACTCACCTTCGGATACGACTTGCCCACCCCCTTCGGGTGGACTAGACTCGAGGGTGACACCGATCCAACCCTCACAAGAACGACGACACCATGACCGCCGAAGCCCCAACCCCAGTGATTTCTGCAAAGCCCATGGCTTTTCGGGACTCCAACCCTCCAACACCGACCATGAAAAAGATCAAGGGCCATCAACGCCAACGCGGCTTCACCCTCATTGAGCTCATGGTGGTCTTGGTGATCATTGGCGTCTTGGCGGCTCTCATCATCCCCAATGTGCTCGAGCGCGCCGATGATGCCCGCATCACCGCTGCCAAAACCGACATCAGCAATTTGTCACAAGCCTTGAAGCTCTACAAATTGGACAACCAAAACTACCCCACGGCCGAGCAAGGCCTGCAGGCCTTGGTGATCCGCCCCACCGTCGGCACGGTGCCCATGAACTGGAAGCCGTATATTGAAAAATTACCCCAAGACCCCTGGGGCCACCCCTACCAGTACCTCAACCCTGGCATCAAGTCCGACGTTGACGTGATGAGCTTGGGAGCCGATGGTGTGAGTGGTGGCCAGGGCAAAAACGCCGATATCGGCAGTTGGCAGTAAAGACAACCCTGTTCATGCGCCCACGCCTGCAAGTGCAAAGAGGCTTTACCCTCTTGGAGTTGTTGGTGGTCTTGGCCATCATGGCCATCGGTTCTGCGGGGGTGCTCTTGACGCTTCGCAACACACCGGAGCAAGCCTTGGCGCAAGACGCACAGCGCTTGGTGGCATGGTTGGACACGGCCCGCGCACAGTCCCGCGTGAGAGGCGAGCGTGTTCTTTGTTTCACCAATGCCCAAGGGTTTTATTTCACCGGCCTGTCTGGAGCCGCCCTCAGCAACGAACTCCACCCTTGGACCTACACCAGAACCCGTGGGGACGCGCAGACCAATGCACCGTTGGTGCTGGGGCCAGAGCCCATGATTGGGCCCCAACACATCACGTTGTATTTGCAGGGCTCTCCTCAATCCACCGTGGTGGTGGCCACGGACGGACTCCGAGACTTTGGGGTCTTGCGTTGATGCTCGAACCTTGCCACAGGTCCAAGGATCGGGATCGTGGGTTCACGTTGATCGAAGTCTTGGTGGCCCTCTTCATCGTGTCCCTGACCTTGATCTCGGGGATGAAGGCATCCAGCACGCTCAGCCAAAGTGCCGAGAGATCACAAAGCAGTTTTCTGGCTCAGCTCTGCACCGACAACTTCCTCACCAACTTGAGACTCTCGGCCCAGTTGCCAGGTGTGGGCGAGCAAGACGTGTTTTGTGCTGAGGCGTCGCACGCCATGACTGTGCATGTACAAGTGAGTGTCACGCCCAACCCGTCTTTTAGACGACTCGATGTTCAAGTGTTCGAGAAAAATTGGCCCATCTTGAAGGTGAGCACGGTGGTGGGCCAATGACAAATTTCCAACCCACTCCGCGCACCATCCGTGCGGGTCTATCAAGCCCTCAAGGTGTCCATCGACACTTCAGTGGCTTCACTTTGATCGAGGTCATGGTCGTGCTCCTGATCATGTCCATCATGGCCTTGCTCAGTTGGCAAGGCATCCAGACCATGCTCAAAACCCGTGAACAAAGCCTCGAGCTCGTCTCGGGCGTGGACACGATTCAAACGGCTGTCTCTCAATGGCGGGTTGATTTGGACAACACCTTGAGCGCCCAGCCCAGTGCCAGTGTGCCCAGTTTGGACTGGGATGCTCGAGTGCTCCGAGTGGTCAGACGAAGTTCAGGCCCCATGCCCACCCGGACACCAGACACGTCCTCCAGCTCCAACGCAACAAGCAGTGAGGCGTCCGGCAGCCCTGCCCTTTGGGTGGTGGCTTGGAGTGCCCGCAATCTGAGCACCGATGAGCTCACACAATTGCCCCTGAAAGAGCGGCGCCAAGGACTTTATTGGCTGCGCTGGCAGTCGCCTGCCATCAGCAGCCAAACTGAACTCAACGCCTATTGGCAAATGGCCAGCCAATGGGGTCAAAACCCCAGCGCCGAATCACGCGCTTTTGAGACGGTGCTCTTTGAGATCCAAAACTGGCAACTGTATTTCTACCGCAACAATGCCTGGACCAACGCACTCTCGAGTGCTGGCGAGGGTGTTCAGTCGATTGCCACGCCCCAGACAGCAACACCCACAAGCACCACCAACAGCTCAACGGCCAACGGCAGTGGCGCCGCCAATGGTTCGACAAGTGGCTCAACGGGCAGCACGACCAGCAACCCCAACAATGGAGCCACGTCGTCCAACATGACCAACACGTTGGCGGTTTTTCCTGACGGTGTTCGTTTGAAACTCTACCCAGCCCCCGACAAGGTGCTGGGCACGGGCGTGCAGAACACGACCTTTGGCAATGCACAAAACGACCCCTCACTCACCTTGGACTGGGTGAGGTTGAACTTCACAGCACCCAAACTTTGATGAAAACCCGCGTCTCCTCTCGCCACCAAGCGCCCTCTGAGCGCGGCATGGCACTCTTGAGCGCCATGATCACCGTGATGATTGTCACGGCCTTGGCTGCCACTGCATTGTGGTCCCAGTGGAGCCGTTTTCAAGTGGAGTCGGCCGAGCGCCAACGCGAACAAAGTTTGTGGCTTTTGACCGGTGCATTGGACTGGTCGCGTGTGATTTTGCGCGAAGACGCCAGAGCGAGCACCATCGACACCTTGGCAGAGCCTTGGGCGGTGCCCCTGCAAGAGGTCAAACTCTCGAGTTTCATTCGAGACCAAAATGCCGCATCGGCCTCGCCCAGCAGCACGCTTGGGGACACCTCCCTTGGCGAGCAAGTCTATTTGTCGGGCCAAATTGTCGACTTGCAGTCCAAACTCAAC
>CAILYC010000050.1 GCA_903838355.1 uncultured Burkholderiales bacterium
CCGACCTGCAAATCCTCAATGCAGACGAGCGCGTGGTTTTGGCTGATCGTTGTGGGGTAACGCGCTAGGGTCGCCATCTGATTTTGCAGCCTCGTGTGGTGGCGCTCCGGTAGCGATCATTCGCCAAGACATCGAAGAACATCGAAGAACACCGAACAACATCAAACAACAGCAAACACCCAAACAGCCGACAACCCGAAACACCTTCGGTGTCCGCGCTCTTCATCCTCCCCCTTAACGCAGAGGATTTCCGCGCACCCTGTCAAATCAAACCCTTGGCCTTGGCTCTTCTTTGCCTGACGGTTTCATAAAGACAAATGCCGCTTGCCACCGACACGTTCAAGCTCTCCACACCCCCTGCCATTGGCAAAGAGACCAATTCGTCGCAGGTTTTTTGGGTGAGATGGCGCAGTCCCGCGCCTTCGGCCCCCATCACCCACGCGGTGGCGCCAACATAGCTCGACTCATAGAGGCTCGCCGGCGCCATTTCACTGGTGCCCACCACCCAGATGTTGCGCTCTTTGAGCTCATTCAAAGTCCTCGCCAAATTGGTGACCATGAAGTAAGGCACCGTCTCCGCTGCACCTGAGGCCACCTTGGCCACACTCGCATTGATCCCGACCGCATGGTCTTTGGGGGCAATGATCGCGTGCACACCGGCGCCATCGGCCACACGCAAACAAGCGCCCAGGTTGTGGGGATCGGTGACCCCATCGAGCACCAACAAAAGCGCTGGGCTGGCGACGGGCAGATCATCCAGCAAGTCATCGAGCGAGTGCGCCATCACAATCGGATTGACCAAGGCCACCACGCCTTGGTGACCGTGACTGGCGCAAAGCTTGGAGAGTCTGAGGCCATCGGCCTCAATGATGCGCACATTGGCCTCCTGCGCTTTGGCCAAGAAGCCACGCATGCGCGCATCGCGTCGCGTGCCCTCAACATAAATCTCCACGATGGAGTCGGGGGTGGTTCTTAAACGAACCCCCACGGCGTGAAAGCCATAGAGAACTTTGGTTTGTGCTGCAGTCATGCCCCATTGTAAGACACAGCGTCCCAACGACGCGAGCGAGTTCAGCGCTTGAGGGGACTCAAAATCCCACGAGACAGTAGACAAACGCCTAGATGACTGCTGTTGAGCAATATCTAAGATTTTTTAGTTTGACGGGAATGTCGGCTTTCGCGACATGGGAGTCATACGCACATTCGAATCAGGCAGCTGTTGGAGTCGATTCAAACCGATGTTGCTGTTGACTTACCAGACTGCCCACAAGGCCTCATCCATGGCCTCCAGCGCGCACAGTTCAGGTCTTAGCGGTTGACTTGGCTTGCAATGAAGGCCTTGGCACGCTGTCTGGCGAGATCGGTTTGGGGGCCTTCTTGGGCCACCCACTCGTGTTCGCTACCCGCAAAGATCTGCAAAGTGCAATTTCCACCGGCTGCCGTGTAGCTTTGACAAAACCGCACTTGAATATCAGGCAGCACATTGTCATCGAGCTCGCCTTGCATCAGGAAAATGGGCACGAGCCTCACCGCCTCTTTGCGATCGAGGACATGCTGCGGGTTGGCCAAGTCGATGGTGCTCCAGGGCTTGAAATAGGTGGTGTTGTTTTTGATCATGTGGTCGCGCTTTTTTTGCACCGCATTGTCATAGCGCGCTTGCGGGTCACTGATGGCCGAGCGCGCCACCACGAACTGCACTCGCGCGTCGATCTCAGGGTGCCCCTCCAAAGCCACGGTCGCAAAACTGGGCTCCTCAGGCTTCATCTGCAGCAACTCGGCAACATGCCCACCGCTTGAGGATCCATAGATGCCGATTTTGCTCGCGTCCCCAGCCCAACGCGAGGCATTGAGCTTGAGCCAACGCACCGCGTAATGGGCGTCCACGAAATTGGCTGGGTAAGGCGCCTGGGGCGCCAGGGTCAAATCCACCGCCACCACCAAGAGACCGCTCTTGGCCAAAGCGCGGTCCATCGGCTCTTCGGCATGCCGCTCCTTGGCGTTCCAAGCACCCCCGTGAAAATCCAAGATGACTGGAAAGGGCCCCGCACCGATGGGTCGATAGACCCGCGCCTTCAAGTCTCGACCCTGGGGGTTTTGCCGGTACACGCACTCGGAGACTTCGAGTTCAAACTGCGCTTGGGGTTGGTAGGTGGGTGTTGCCGCAAAGGCCGGTATGGGCGCAGTCCAAGCCAAGCTCAAGCTTAAACCCAAGGACAGCGCACCCGACATGCCAGATCGAAAAAAGACCCAATGGCGAGACAAAGTATTCATGGACGGTCCAAACACGGTTGAAGATTGCGAAGGTTAATCCTGGGCAGGGCAGCGCCAAGGGTGGACGCCGAGAGGCGCGACGAGTCTGTTGGCCATTGAACACCGAAAGTTTTAAAACGACAACCCCAAAAACCCGAAATGAACCCGAAATGAACCCAAAGATCACCCCCACAAAGTCCCTCAAAAGCCCCAAATCACTCGCTCAGCCTAGACCAAGCGCCCGGCTTGCAAATGCAGTCGCCGATCCATGCGCGCCGCCAGCGCCTCGTCATGGGTCACCAGCACCAAGGTGGTGGAGAGCTCCTGGTTCATCTCGAGCATCAAGGCCATGATGTTGTCCCCGCTCGCATGGTCGAGGCTGCCCGTGGGCTCATCGGCCATCAAGATCGCCGGTTTGAGCACAAAAGCCCGAGCCAAGGCCACGCGCTGCTGCTCACCGCCACTCAAGACCTTGGGGTAGTGAGCGAGTCGCCCGCCCAGCCCCACCCGCTCAAGCATGGCCTGCGCCTCGCGTTTGGCATTGGGGTGCCCGGTGAGTTCCAAGGGCAGCATCACGTTTTCCAGAGCGCTCAGGTGACCCAGGAGTTGAAAGCTTTGAAAAACAAACCCCATGCTTCGCGATCGCAACTGGGCTCGCTCGTCCTCATTCAAGACGAACAAAGCTTGCTCGCCCCAAAAGACTTGGCCAGAACTGGGCGTATCCAGACCCGCCATGATGGACAAAAGGGTGCTTTTGCCCGAACCCGAGGCCCCAACAATGGCCGCGGTCTCTTTGGGCGAGAGCGCAAAACTCACATCTTGCAAAATCGCAAGCTCCCCCGTGGCGTCCGAGACGGTTTTGCCCAGGTGTTCAACACGGATCACATCGGTCATGACAATATTTCAAAAAAACAACCCTAAAAAAATGAAGCACCGTGGGCGGCTAGACTCGGGTTTGGGCTAGACTCAAAAAATTCATCCTTGACCCATGCGCCACCCCCCACCATGACCTCCCCCGATTGTCCACCCGTCAAGCCCGCTGATGCACAGGCACAAAGCCTCAGGCGTCGTGACTTTAACCGATTCCTCCTCGGTGCGGTGCCGCTCATTGCAACACCCTCTGAGACCTTGTTGGTTTTGGGAGACTCTTTGAGTGCCGAGTACGGGCTCGAGCGCGGCAGCGGTTGGGTCGCCTTGTTGCAAAGCAAACTCGCCCTCACACACCCCAAGGTCCAAGTGATGAACGCGAGCATCTCGGGCGACACCACCTCAGGGGGTTTGTCGCGCCTTCCCCATTTACTCACTGTGCACAAACCCTTTGCCGTGGTGATCGAACTCGGCGCCAACGATGCTTTGCAAGGACTCGACATCAAAGGCACCCAAAGCAACCTCAGCCAGATGGTGGTCTTGGCCCAAGAGGCCCACGCCAAGACGGTGCTCGTGGGCACCCAAGTGCCCCCAAACTACGGGCTCGAATACAATCGGGCTTTTGCTCAGGTCTTTGTCAAAGTCTCTCGAGAACAACATGCCATTTTGGTGCCTTCCTTGTTTTCAGCCTTGGGCCAACACCTGAAGTCCTTGCCAGCCCAAGAGGGGCAGCTCGAGCGGTGGTTCCAATCCGATCATTTGCACCCCTTAAAAGAGGCCCACCCCTATTTGCTCGAAGCGGTGTGGCCAGCCATCCAAAAAACGATTTAAATTCCCCGCCGCTGTCTGCTTCCACCCTTTCCCCTTCCCTTTCTCCACTACCCATCTCACCCGTGAGCGTTCACCTCATCACCGCCCAAGAGGCTTTTCTGCGGGACCGCCCCCTCACGGCTCGAGCCCCCTTGACCCCTCACCTGAGCAAGGGCCGCGCCGCTCAGAGCGACGCCGTCTTTGACGCCATCATTGATGTCAGGAGCGAGGGCGAGTTCGCCTTGGACCATTGGCCAGGAGCGGTGAACTGGCCCGTCCTCAACAACGCCGAGCGTGAGTTGATTGGCACCCTTTACAAACAAGTCAATGGCTTTGAGGCCAAAAAAAGAGGTGCGGCCTTGGTCGCCACCAACATCGCGCGCCACATCGAATCCCATGTCCTTGATTTGCCCAATGACTGGCAGCCCCTCCTGTACTGTTGGCGCGGGGGCAAGCGAAGTGGCTCGATCTCGGGCGTGCTGTCGCAAATAGGCTTCAAGGTGCACTTGCTTGAAGGCGGCTACAAAGCGTTTCGACAAGCGGTGATGGAGGACATCCCCAAACTCATTGAACCCTTGCAGTTTGAAGTGATCGCGGGCCCCACCGGCTGCGGTAAAACCAGACTGCTGCAAAGCCTCAAAGCCCTGGGCGCCCAGGTATTGGACTTGGAAGACTTGGCAAACCACCGCAGCTCCGTTTTGGGCTTCATCCCAGGCTCACCACAACCGAGCCAAAAGCACTTCGATACCCTGGTGTGGCAAACGCTCAGAGGGTTTGATCCTTCGCGCGTGATCTTTGTCGAGTCGGAGAGCAAAAAGGTGGGCAACTTGAGCATTCCCTTGGAGCTCATTGAAAAGATGCGTTTGAGCCCTTGCAGCGTGGTGGCGTTGTCCATGCATGAGCGAGTATCGCTATTGATGGAGGACTACGCCTTTTTGGTCAACGACCCAGAGCTCTTCATCACCAAACTGCAAGCCTTGGTGACGATGCGTGGAAAAACCGTGATTGACGCTTGGAGCCAAGAAACGCGCCAAGGCAGAATCGCCGACGTGGTGGAGTCGCTGCTCGAACTTCACTACGACCCGACCTATACGAGCTCGATGAAACGCAACTTCATAGAACTTGGACAAGCGCGTGTGGTGAACCTCCTGAGCCGAGAGCGAGTTCACATGCAAGAGGCAGCCCGCTTTTTATTGCAAGAGCGGCACCCACAAAGTGGCGTGCTCAGCTGAAGTGATCAACGCCCAAGAGTGCCGACTCGAGGTCGGCGATTAGGTCTTGGGGGTCCTCGAGTCCAATGCAAAACCGCACCAAGTGACCGGGTAAGAGGCCAGAAGGCTGGGTGCCGCGCAAGCTCACCAACTCGTAGGGCACCACCAAGCTCATGGGGCCACCCCAACTGTAGCCGAGCTTGAAGAGTTTCAAGCCCTCGCAAAACGCATCCACGCGGGCCAACACAATCGAGGGGCGAAACACGACACTGAAAATCCCCGCCGCCAGGCCCTGAGGTTGGGCCTCGTTCACGCAGTGGTTGCGCCAATGCGCATGCCCGGGTGAGTCCTCAAAGGCGGGGTGCAAGAGCTGGACAACGCCCGCTTGCCCTTTTAAGTAAGCCGCAACGGCGCGGGCACTTCGGTCTTGCTGGGTGTAGCGCAGCGCTAGGCTGGGCAGGCCTTTCAAAATGGCCGCCACATCATGGCCCGAGACCCCAGTGCCCAAACGCATGTGGCTGAGCTTGATTTGAAGCGCGAGCACCGAGTCTCGCGTGACGATGCTGCCCATGAGCACGTCACCGCCTCCGCTTGGGTATTTGGTGAGCGCGTGAACACTCACATCGACGCCGCAGTCAAAGGGGTTGAAGGCCAAGCCCGCACCCCAGGTGTTGTCCAAGGCGCTCAGCACACCGTGCGTTTTGCACAGGGCAGTCATGGCCTTGAGATCAGGAAACTCCATGGTGACCGAGCCCGCCGCTTCAAGCCACACCAAGCGGGTGCGCTCAGTGAACAAGGACTTCAAACTGCTCAAATCAAGCGGATCGTAGACCTTGTGGGTGATGCCAAATTGGGCCAATTCGCCCTTGGCCAGCGCCAGGCTCGGGCCATAGGCGTTGCTGGGCAACAAGACCTCGTCGCCATGCGACAAGAGCGCCAAGTTGACATGGGCAATGGCCGAGAGACCACTCGGGGCCAGGGTACAGTGCTCACCCCCTTCGAGTGTTGCCAACCGGGACTCAAGGGTGAAAGTGCTGGGCGTGCCGTGCAGGCCATAGGTGTAGCCGTCGCGCTCACGCCAGTCTCGAGAGCGCAGCGCCTTCAAATGGGGAAAGATGACCGTCGAGGCCTGGTAAATGGGCAACTGCGGCGCAAGAAAACCCTCGGGCGCGCGGTAAGGGTGATGGATCAAGGGGGTCGACGCTGCAGGCAAGGCAGGCGTGACTGGATTTGCCGGTATTGCGGTCATGACTCTCCTCCTTTTGATGCACCTTGGGGCTTGGCTAGACCTTCCACTTGTCCAAGAGCTGCTGAGGCCTCATGCTGTCATAGCCCTCAAAGGGTTGGTGGATCCACGGATTGGTGGGCAAAAACTCAACCGAGTAATCGCACTCAAAGGTGGAGACACCCTTGGTCCAGATGACCGCCGAGCGCAACTCCGTGATGGGCGCGTACTGGGTCTTGAGCAACTTCACCACCTCTTGCAAGGTGTGACCGGTGTCGGCCAAATCGTCGACCAAAAGCACCCGGCCCGCAATCTCGCCTTGGGGTGTGGTGATGTAGCGGGCAATGTCCAAGTGCCCTTGCACCATGCCAGCACCCGCGCGGTAAGAAGACGTGGACATGATGGCCAAGGGTTTGTCAAAAATGCGCGACAAAATGTCTCCTGGGCGCATACCGCCACGGGCCAAACACAAGATGTTGTCAAACTCCCAACCCGATTGATGGATTTTGATGGCGAGCTTTTCGATCAAATTGTGGTATTCATCATAGGACACATAAAGGTGTTTGCCGTCTTCGGTGAGCATGGGGTGGGGTCCTTTGGAGGTCGATTAATAGAAAACAAGAAACATCAACGCGAGCGCTCGCTCAGGCCACAAAGGGCTGCTGGAGCACCATGGTGTGGGCACGGTCTGGGCTCGTGGAGACCATGTGAATGGGCACACCACAAATATCTTCGATGCGCTTTAAGTAGTGACGCGCCTCGGGGGGCAGGTCGGCAAACTCGGTGACCCCAGCGGTTGGACGACTCCAGCCTGGCATCGTTTCATAGACCGGTTGGCATTGGGCGATTTTGTCGGCCCCCATCGGAAAGAGGTCCACGACCTCGCCGTGGCTCAGATAGTGTGTGCACAACTGCACCTCTTGGAGTCCATCCAAGACATCAAGCTTGGTGATGCACAGACCGCTCAAACCGTTGACCTGGGCGCTGCGTTTGAGGAGTGCTGCATCAAACCAGCCACAGCGCCTTGATCGCCCGGTGGTCACGCCTTTTTCAGCGCCGACGGTGGCCATGTGGTAACCCGCAGTCCCAGGTTTTTCCCAATCAAGCTCTGTTGGGAAAGGCCCCCCACCCACGCGGGTGCAATAGGCCTTGGTGATGCCAAGCACGTAGTGCAAAAGCCCTGGGCCCACGCCCGAGCCCGCGGCGGCGTTGCCGGCCACGCAGTTGCTCGAAGTCACATACGGGTAGGTACCGTGGTCAACATCGAGCAAGGTGCCTTGGGCACCTTCGAACAATATATTGCCCCCGGCTTTGTGCATCTCATTGAGCTCACGCGAGACATCGGCCACCATGGGAGCGATGATTTTGGCGTAGTCCATGGCTTCACGGTAGACACTCTGCGCGTCCACGGCCGGTGCATTGAGCACGGTGGTCAAAATGTGGTTATGAAGCGCCAAGTTCTCTTCTAATTTTTCTTTGAAGCGCACAGGGTCGGCAAGGTCTTGCACGCGCAAGGCGCGGCGCGCGACTTTGTCCTCATAAGCCGGACCGATGCCACGGCCGGTGGTGCCGATTTTGTGCACACCACTCTTTTCACGGTAAGCCTCTCGGGCCATGTCAAGCGCCGAGTGGTAGGGCAAAATCAAAGGACAGGCCTCGCTGATGCGCAAGCGGTCTCGCACCTGCACCCCGACAGCCTCCAAACCGGCAATTTCTTCGAGCAATTTGGGCACACTGAGGACCACACCATTGCCAATGAAACACTTCACGCCTGGGCGCATGATGCCGCTGGGTATCAAGTGCAACGCTGTTTTCACGCCCTTGATCACCAAGGTGTGCCCGGCGTTGTGACCACCTTGAAAGCGCACGACCGCTGTCGCACTCTCGGTGAGCCAGTCCACCAATTTGCCCTTGCCCTCGTCACCCCACTGAGTGCCCACAACCACAACATTACGACCTCGGGTGATGTTCATATGACAAAAAACCTCATCTTAGAAAGCAAAAAATTAAAAATCCAAAGTCAGCCCAAGCCGAATCAAAACCAACCCAGCCCTGGCCGAACAATCCTCACTGCAAGCACATCGTTGTGCGCTTCGGTGAGCGTTTCAATGAGCGCTTCAGGCCCACTCAAAGCACCACGACTGACCACGCACCCGAGACCTGCCTTAACTCGCGATCGCACTCAAATTCATCGAGCTTAGAAGCTGCACCGGGCAGCATACAGACGACCGTCTCGCCACTGGCGCGCAGATCGCTCACCGCGAGCCTTAACTGTGCGTCCTCACCCCAAGGCGCGCGAATGGCCGCGCGCCTGGGCCTCTTGGGGACCACATCGACCAAGGCCTTCAAATCCAAGCTAAAACCCACGGCCGGTCTGGCGCGTCCAAACACCGCGCCCACTTGGTCATAGCGCCCACCGCGCACCAAGACATCGTTGGCCCCTTGAACATAAATGGCAAAGCGCACACCACTGTAATAAGCGTAGCCTGAGGCATGGGCCAAATCAATGCTCACGGGGACATTCAAGTGCGACACCAACCACTCGAGCTGAGCGATGGCCTCCAGCACCTTTGGCCAAGCCGCAAAGGCGCGCTGGGCTTGGGTGAGCACCTCTGTGGTCCCATGCAAATGGACCAAGGCCACCAGGGCTTGGGTGAGCGATACGGGGAGCTGTGATTCTTGGCAAACTTGCTCTAGACCCCTAGCGTCCTTCAAGGCGACCGCTTGGTGCAAGGCGTTGAGTGCCGCGGGCTCGAGGCCGACCCCATCGAGCAAACCCGAGAGCACCTGGGCGTGACCGAAGTCGACCAAAACGCCTTGGCATTGGGCGACATGAAGGCCTGAGAGCGCCAACTCCAAGACCTCCAAATCGGCTTCAAGTCCAAGGTGACCATAAAGCTCTGCCCCAAGTTGCATGGGCTCACGCGTGGCATAGGGCCGCTCAGGTCGGGTGTGCAAGACCGGCCCGCAATAGCACAAGCGACACACGCCCGAGCGGTTGAGCAAATGGGCATCAATGCGGGCGACCTGCGGAGTGGTGTCGGCCCTCACCCCCAGGGTGCGACCCGAGAGCTGGTCCACGAGCTTGAAGGTTTGCAAGTCCAGGTGAGTCCCCGTACCACTCAGGAGCGACTCCAAGTGCTCAATCAAGGGCGGGGCCACGAGCTCATAGCCATAGCTGCGCGCGGCGTCCAAAAAGTGACGGCGCAGCTCTTCGATCAGTCTCGCCTCTGAGGGCAAGACGTCGGCGACATGATCGGGCAAGACCCAAGCGCTAGACATAAGAAAAATTCACCTTCTTTTGAAAGAAAACAAAAAGCCGTCCATTTTAACCGCCAAGACCGGGTTCATTGGGCCCCCAAGGTGCAGGGTCCCTCGAACACAACAGCCTCGCATTCAAAGGGTCAAAAGGAGAAGAAGAGCCAAGCCGAGTGCGATCACGATCAGGCCAAAAAAACGGATTTGACCGTCTTCGAGCGTGAGCATTTGCTCAAAGAGACTTCGCCAAGACTTGGGCGAAATGAAGGGCATCAGTCCCTCAAAAATCAACACCAAGGCCAGGGCCAGCCAGACATCATAGACGCTCATGAGCTCAAGCAACTGACAGACCCAGGATGAGGGGTGAGCACGGGGGCGGTCGCGAGCGCGGGTACAGGTAAGGGCATGGGCATGGGCATGGGCAATGGCTTGGGCTCAAGCGCGGCCGAGCAGGCTTGGTGACCAAGCCACCCATTGAGCGGGAGGATCATTTTTTGGCGCCAGCCCCAGCCCCAGCCCCACCCCCTGAGCCCGAACTTTTCATGGCCTTGAAGAAATCACTGCTTGGGTCGAGCACGACCACATCTGACTTTTTGTTGAAGGTGGCCTTGTAAGCCTCAAGGCTGCGGTAGAACTGGGCAAATTGTGGATCTTTGCCAAATGACTCGGCATACAGTTTCGCCGCCATCGCGTCGCCCTCGCCTTTGATCTTTTGCGCATCTCGGTAAGCATTGGCAATGGTCACCTCGCGTTGGCGATCGGCGTCGGCGCGTATTTTCTCACCCTCGGCCGCTCCGGTTGAGCGCAACTCATTGGCCACGCGTTTGCGCTCGGCCTCCATGCGGCGGTAAACCGACTCGGTGATGGTGTCGACATAATCGGCTCGGGTCATGCGCACGTCCACCACATCGATGCCCCATGATTTGGTGCCGTGCACTTTTTTAATCACCTCGGCCTTCACATCTTGCATGACGGTTTCGCGCTTTTCAGACAACAACTCCTGAACGGTGTGTTTGTTGATCTCTTCTTGAAAAGCATTCCTCACCACTCGGGACAACTGAATGGCACCCGCTTGCTCGTCAAGGCCCACGTGTCGAATAAAGTCCGTGGGGTCGGTGATGCGCCAGCGGACAAACCAATCAATCACCATGCGCTGCTTCTCAGCGGTGAGCATGGGCTCGGTATCCGCATTGTCCAGCGTCAATAGACGCTTGTCGATGTAGGTCACGTTTTGAAACGGCGGGGGCAACTTGAAATTCAAGCCCGGCTCGGTGATCACGCTCTTGATTTGACCCAAAGCGTAGACCACACCAAACTGACGCTGGTCAACCACAAACAAAGTGGAGCTCAAGATGGCCAAGCCCAAGAGCGCGGAGGAGATGTAAAAACCGATTTTATTCATAAATGCAACCTGTTGACTTATCGACCATCTCGGTCACGCTCGTGATTGCGAATGTCTCGCGTGCGCACATCTGCGCTCGCACCGCCAGCACCCATCGCGCCATAGTCGTTGGCATTGGGGGGCCCATTGGGAGAGACTCCGGTGTAGCCCTGAGGCGAGCCGCCCGCAGCACCAGAAGGACCATTGGAGGAGGAGTTTGAGTAATTGTTGGCGCTGTTTGGCCATGGCGGTGCAAAACCTGACCCACCTGTCCCACCCGGCGCCGCGGCGCCTCCACCCCCACCTTGCTGGGTCAACTGCATGATCTTGTCCAAGGGCAAATAAAGCAAGTTTTGACCCTGATGGGTGTCGATCAACACCTTGCTGACATTGGTGTAGATTTGCTGCATGGTGTCAATGTACATGCGGTCGCGTGTCACCTGAGGCGCTTTTTGGTACTCGGTGTACAAAGAGCGAAAACGCTGTGCATCCCCTTCGGCTTGGGCAACGATGCGCGCTTTATAACCGTCGGCTTCTTGCATGAGGCGAGAAGCCGCCCCCACGGCACGGGGCACCACATCGTTGGCGTAGGCCTGGGCCTCATTTTTGGCGCGCTCACGCTCCTGACCCGCCTTCAAGACGTCGTCAAAGGCGGCTTGCACTTGCTCAGGCGGGCGCACACCGCCTTGCTCCAAATTGATGGCCACAACCTCTATACCGACGTGGTAATTGTCAAGAATGGACTGCATGATGGTGCGAATGCGCGGCGCGATTTGGTCGCGGTCTTCTGACAGGGCCGCATCCATGCGCATCTTGCCCACCACCTCACGCGCTGCGGTCTCAGCGGCTTGGACCACCGCATCGGTGGGGTTTTTACTCTCAAAAAGATAGGCCCGAGCATCGGTCAAGCGGTACTGAACGGCAAACTTCATCTCCAAGATGTTTTCATCTTTGGTGAGCATGGCCGATTCTCGAAGGCCCGTCGCCTTGATAATGGTGTCGCGTCCGACGTCAATCGAGCGAATTTGGGTGACAAAGACCAACTCGTGGCGTTGAATGGGATACGGCAGTCGCCAGTTAAAGCCCGCGCCCACGGTGCTGCGATAGCTACCGAACTGGGTGATCACGGCTTGCTGACCCTCTTGAACAATGAAGAAACCCGTGCCCAACCAGATCAAAAACACCACCAAAAGCAGCATGCCAACGGCAAATTTGGCCGCCCGCATGTCGGAGATCAAACTCCCGCGTGGCCCCTGGGGATTGGAGGATTCTGGGGCCGAGTTGCCGCCGCCCTTGGATCGCGGGCCTTGAAAGAATTCACGCACGCGGTTGCTAAAGTCACGCCAGAGCTCATCCAAGTCAGGTGGACCGTTCGGTGGACCATTGGGCGAGCGATTGGATGAGTCATGGTTTGCACCATTCGGTGCGGTGGGCTGTTGCCCCTGTTGTGCACCCGTGTGGGGGTCCTGTTGTGTTCCCTGTTGTGTTCCCTGTTGCGTTCCTTGTGGCGCTCCAGGCGTTGCCTCATGACCCGACCCCGACCCCGACCCAGACCCCGCGCCTGGTGCGGGTGGCCCCCCCCCCTCGGGCGCTTTCTCATGCTCTTGGGACAAGGCGATTTGAGCGCCAGGGGAAGACTTTCGCACATGAAAGCCGCTGGCCACGATAGCACTCCCGAAGGCACGGGCTGAACCGAGCAAACGACTTGTTGTTACTTTTTCTAAAAAAGCTCTCATCGTAGTTTCAACCGCCTTGAAGTAATGGTGTTCGTTCGAATCAAAAATGTCGACTACATCGCCAACATGTCGCCAACATGTTGAGCTAGCGCAGCCCTAACACAGCCCTAACACAGCCCAAAGGTCACCCAAGTTCTGAGAACAGTCCCCGTGCCCACTGGATTGGTCAAGCCCCCGAGAGTCTAGCGCGAATCCTATGATTTTACCGCCAGAGTGGCCCCCAGGCCCACCCTGAGCGACATGGCCCGAATTGAGTCAGGCCATCCACCCACAGGGCGCCAATTGGTGCCCTCAAAAAAGGAGACTTCCAATGGGAGCAAGCCATCAATGCCAGCCTCCAAAGACGGTCTCCAAATCCACTCCGCTTCGTCCCGCAGCCCAGCCCCCTCACCCCTGCGCGCTAGTGCAAGTCGTCACTCAACAAGGCCTGCTCTTTCGCGAGCGCCCAGGCCAGCAATTGGCTGCGCACCCTCCCCAGGCCCAAGCCGGTTTGCGCACTCACAAACAAACGAGGAAACTCGCGATGCTCGAGCTCATAGAAGTCAGTTTCAGCCAAGGGCTTCAAGGCCTGGTCGATGGCATCGATTTTGTTAAAAATCAACCACTGCTCCACAGGCCCAGCACCAATGTCTTCAAGGACGCGCTGGACTTGCTCAATTTGTTCCACAAAATCAGGACTTGAAGCGTCCACCACGTGCAGCAACAAATCGGCCTGGGCCGCCTCTTGCAAGGTGGCCTCAAACGCTTCCACCAAGGTGTGGGGCAGGTCTCGAATGAAACCCACAGTGTCGGACAAGGACACGCTTGATACGCTCAGACCCGAGGCACGGCGGGCAAGGTGGGGCTTGAAGGCCGGCAAGAGGTCGCCTGGGGCAAGATCGTCATGAGGCGATGGGGCAGACTCAGTGCAGGACTCCATTAAGAGCCCATGGCCCCCTTGATGCAGCCCCACCGCGCCAGCCAGATCACGTGCAGGGCCGTCCACGCTTTTGAGGTGCTCAGGCGCCAAAAAAAGCTCCCGGGTGGTGGTGTCGAGTGTGGCAAAGAGTTGATCGGCCGCGTAGGTTTGGGCCTTGACCAAGGCGTTGAAGAGGGTTGATTTGCCCGCATTGGTGTAGCCCACCAAAGAGACACTCAAGTGGTCTGAGCGCAAACGCCTTTTGCGCTGGGTCAAGCGTTGTTTCTTGACGCGCTCGAGCTTTTCTTTGGTGCGCTTGATCGATTGCCCAATCATGCGCCGGTCGAGCTCGATTTGGGTCTCCCCGGGACCACCTCGGTTGCCAATGCCCCCGCGCTGGCGCTCCAAATGCGACCAACGCCTGACCAAACGGGTGCTCAAGTACTGAAGCCTGGCGAGCTCGACTTGGAGTTTGCCCTCGTGGGAGCGGGCACGCTGGGCAAAGATCTCCAAAATGAGCATGGTGCGGTCGTTCACCGCCAAGCCCATGTGTCGCTCCAAATTGCGCTGCTGCGCCGGACTCAAGGTCTGGTCAAATAAGATTTCTTGTGCGCCTGCCGTTTGGGCAAAGGCTTTGATTTCATCGGCCTTGCCAGAGCCGACAAAGAGTGCGGCATCGGGCGCTTTTCGGCGACACACGAAACGCTCGACCACCTCCAAGCCCGCGGTCTGAGCGAGCAGTCCCAACTCTTTGAGCTCGGTATCAAAATACCCACGGCCCAAGTCCACGCCCACCAGTAGAACGCGTGCGGTTGATGGTGGGGCGGTATCAAACAAAGGTGTGGTGCATCAAAGAAGTGGGACCCCATGAGGCATTTTGGAGCATGGCATTTTGGAGCATGGCGTTTTGGAGCATGACGTCTGGCCTCGATGGCGCAAATTCACCCAGCAGGCTCCATGGTAGCCCTGGCTTTGAATGCCGAGATGATCTGGCGCAAAAGAAGTGGGCAAAGCCAGCACACCCCAGGAACCCCAAGCGCCATTTGGGGCTGTCGCCAGTCAGGCACGCGCTCAATGGGCCACCAGGGCACTCACTCCTCAGGGGTCGCCGCCAATTCCGCCAATTCGGTGCCAGAAAAATTCACGGCCCGCGCCGGCACGATCGTGGAGATGGCGTGCTTGTAGACCATCTGGGTGACCGTGTTTCTGAGCAGCACCACATACTGGTCAAAAGACTCAATTTGGCCTTGGAGTTTGATGCCATTGACCAAGTAAATGGAAACAGGCACGTGCTCGCGGCGTAGCAAATTGAGAAAAGGGTCTTGTAAGAGTTGGCCTTTGTTGTTCACGATATTCTCCGTGTTTAAAAATGAATTGAGAAGACTTGAGCGTACCACAATTCGGGCAAACCCTAGATTGACTTCCAATTCGCTTGAACGGATTGGCTAATCGTCTTTGTAAGGGTTGTGTGAGGTTTTGAGCTCAATTCTCAAAGGGGTGCCTTCGAGGCCAAATTCTTTTCTAAAGCGCCCTTCCAAAAAGCGCTTGTAAGACTCGGTCACATTGTCGAGTGAGTTGCCGTGCACCACGATGATGGGCGGGTTCATACCGCCTTGGTGGGCATAGCGCAATTTGGGCCGGAACATGCCGCCGCGCTTGGGCGACTGGAACTGCACCGACTCGAGCAGCAAACGCGTGAGAACGGGGGTGCTCATTTTGCAAAACGCCGACTTGTAGGCTTTCCCAATCGAGCCCCACACCGGCGCCAGACCCGTTCTATTCTTGGCGCTGATCAAGTGCAATTTGGCAAATTTCAGAAACGACAACCGCGTCTCAATCGAGCGCTGCACCAACTCGCGTTGGTAGGCATCAATGGCGTCCCATTTGTTGATGGCCAGCACCACGGCACGACCGCTCTCCAAAATATAGCCCGCAATGTGCGCATCTTGGTCCGTCACCCCTTGGGTGGCGTCAAGAAGGAGGAGCACCACATTGGCCGAGGCAATGGCTTGCAAGGTCTTCACCACCGAGAATTTCTCAATGGCCTCAAACACCTTGCCTTTTCTTCTAAGACCTGCCGTGTCGATCAAATCGTAGCGCTGACCTTTGAATTCAAGGGGCACATGGATGGCGTCACGGGTGGTTCCGGGCAAGTCAAACGCCACCAAACGCTCCTCGCCAAGCCAGGTGTTGATGAGCGTGGATTTGCCCACATTGGGACGCCCAGCGACTGCCAAACGGATGACACCGTCTTCTTGCTCGAGCGACTCATCCTCGGCAAACGCCTCATTGGCCGCCAGCAAAGGATCCAAGGCCAACTCCACCATGCTGCGAATACCTTGGCCGTGGGCGGCGGAGACCGCATGCACAGGCCCCAAACCGAGCTCAAAGAACTCCACCAACTGGTGGCCTTCTTGCATGCCCTCGGCCTTGTTGGCCACCAACAAACAAGGCTTGCTCAGGCGCCTGAGATAGTTGCCAATGTCGTGGTCTTGGGCTGAGAGTCCTTGGCGAGCATCGAGCACAAAAATCACCACATCGGCTTCGGCCACCGCTTGACGGGTTTGTTTGGCCATTTCTTTGTAGATGCCCGACTCGGCCGTGGGCTCAAAGCCACCGGTGTCAATCACGATGAACTCGTATTTACCGAGCTGCCCGTCGCCATAGTGGCGATCTCGCGTCAGACCGGCAAAATCGGCCACGATCGCATCGCGACTTTTCGTTAAGCGGTTGAACAAAGTGGACTTGCCCACGTTGGGGCGCCCGACCAGGGCAATAACAGGTTTCACTAAGGGTTCAACTTCACAACAATTCAGGGTAAGCGGTAAGCTTGCACCGACCCTGACAAAGACACCGTGGCCAAGCCCCCTGGTGTTCGAATCACGCCCACCAAAGGCCCTTGGCCCGAGGCGGACAGATGGGCAAGCAAGCTGCCATCAAGGCTTGACAGGAGGTAGACACTCCCATCGGCCTCGGCCACGGCAAAACGGCCTTTGTCCAACAATACGGGGGCACCCAAATGGCGGTAACGCAATTTCTCACTCTCCCAGGCTTTCTCACCCGAGGCGCGGTCATAGGCGAGCACCATGCCGTTGCTCTCAATGGCCAAAACCGTGTTGTCGTCTCCACTCAAGCCCACATCGCCTTTGGCCGCACGCGACCAAAAGAGCGTGCCTTTGATGGCATTCACGCAACCAATTTGCGCTTGAAAGGCGCGCAAACACACCATCTCGCCTTGGCGATAGGCGGGGGCCACCAAATCGACCAAGCGCTCCAAATCGTTGACACCCCTGGGGATGGCAATGGGCGTATCAAATCGCGTGGCACCGGTGAGAGGGTTCAGCCCCAAGACACGCCCAGAAAACCCCACAACCAAGGTGTCTTGAACCCCCATCAAAATGCCCTTTTGGTTCAAAATCAAGGGGTCTCCCGCCTTTTGCTGGGTCCACAAAAGCCGCGCGTTTTGCGCATTCAAACCCATCACCGAGCGGTCGCTCATGAGGACAAAAACCCGACCACCCGCCACATAGGGCGTGGTGATGGCTTGTACACCGAGTTTGTAGCGCCACATTTCGCCTTCGCGGCTGAAATAAATCAATTCATTGTTTTGGGCAACCACGGCAAAGTGCTGCAACTGACCCGCACGCGCCGACTCAACGCCCAGACCCGAGAGGAGGCTCGTCTTCAGATCGACCGACCAGAGCGTTTTACCCGTGGCCACATCGATTGCGCTCACCAGCCCACTGCTGGAAGCCACGATCAGGCCGTCTTGCCCCATGACGGGCGCCAACCATGGCCCCACTTGAGGGACCTGGGCGTGCCATTGAACACTCGCTTGGGGTCCACCCGCGGGGATCACCACCTCTTGGGCCAAGGGGGTTTTGAGCGACTGCGAGGTGGAGCAAGCCACCACCAACACCCCTGCAAAAAGCACAAGACCCGTGGTCAAACAAGACCCAAGCCAGCGCCCGATTACAACGCTTGGGCTCACGGTTTTTTCTCCTCTTGGCGCGGATCAACACCCAGGCTGGCCAATTTGACTTCGACCAGTTGTCGATAGGGTTCCCGGTCTTTCATCGCATGCCAGGCTGCACGGTAGTGCACGAGCGCGTCGACGGGTTTTTTCTCCAGCACATCGATGTCGCCCAAGCGGTCTTGCACCAAGGGCTCAAACGAGGCGGGGCACTTGCCCACGAGCACCGCTTTGGCCGCAGTCCAATCCTTGTTGTCCATGGAGATGGCGGCCAAACGCAGTTTGGCCACACACCCCAAGCCCTCATCGGCGCTGTGCTCGAGCGTCCACTGCAACGCCTTTTGTGCGTCTGCTGATGCTTTGTGCTCCAAAAAGAAATGCGCCGCCATCAAACTTGCATGGGAAGCATAGGTGGTGGTGGAAAATTTATCCTGCATGTCTGAAAGCGCTCGGCTGACCAAGGTCTGATCCCCAGAGGCCACCGCACCCTCAAGCGTTGCGTAAAGCACCGAGGCCTGCACGCCTTGGCGACGCTGCCAATACTGCCAACCCGTCCAAGCCGAATAGGCGCCGAGCACCACAATCAAGGCCCAGGTCAAGATCGGACCATAGCGGCGCCAAAAGTGTTTCAACTCTTCAATTTGTTCTTGCTCTTCAAGGTCGAGGTGAGAGGCCATAAATCAATTTTAAAAAATAATTAAGCATTTTGGTGCTGAGCCCTACAGCGCGCCCAGTCTTGGGTTGCACGCCATGGGTTCAAAACGCAAAAAAAAGGGGCCGCAATTGGCCTTCTTGACTTGATTCAAACGCCAAGCCAAAACGACTCCAACGCACCTTTGGGCGCCAAGGATCTTGACCCCTCAAGGGCTCAAGTGTTCAAGTCGAGCAGTTCGCATTGTAGAGCCTTCGCCCAGCTTGCGACGTCACCCAAGGGCATCTTTCTTTGGGCCCCCACGCCATCTCGCAGTGCTTTGAGCGTCACTTCGCCCCCGAGGGCCTCATCGGCGCCAAAAATCAGGGCATAAGGGGCCAGACAAGCATCGGCCTTTTTGAGTTGAGACTTCATGCTGCCAAGGGCCATCCAAGAGGGAGAGGGAGAGGGAGTGGAAGTGGGGGTGGGGGCACCACCAAATTCATTGCCTGCACCTGGCCCATCAGGGCTGGCTGCGTTGGGTGGTGCTGGGCTGTGCATCTGCACCCTGAGCCCCACGGCGCGCAGCTGCGTGAGCGTTTTCATCGCCAAGGGCATCTGCGCCATCTCGGGCACCACCGCATAGACATCGGGCGGCGAGGACTCCACGGCCAAGCCCTGGGCTTTGATGAGCTCGAGCACGCGCTCCACCCCGAAGGCCCAACCCACGGCAGGCGCGGGTTTACCGCCCAACTGCTCAATCAAGTAGTCGTAGCGCCCGCCACCACAAATGGTGCCTTGAGACCCGAGTTGATCGGTGACGAATTCAAAGACCGTGAGGTTGTAGTAATCCATGCCCCTGACCAGGCGCGGGTTCAACCGGTAAGCCACCCCGTTGGCCCTCAACACCGATTGCACGGTCTCAAAGTGAGCCATCGAGTGGCTGCCCAAAAAATCAATCAATCGCGGTGCGGCATTGACCAAGTCTTGCATCTGCGGGTTTTTGCTGTCCAAAATCCGCAAAGGATTGGCATGCAGCCGCCTGAGCGAATCTTCGTCCAACTCGGCTTGGTGGGCCTCAAAATAAGCCACCAGCGCTTGGCGGTGCTGCAAACGCTCCTGGGGCTCACCCAGACTGTTGAGCTCCAATTCAATGCCTTTGAGCCCCAAACTCTGCCACAGCGCATGGGCCATCAAAATGAGCTCGGCGTCGAGTTGTGGACCGGCAAAACCCAGCGCCTCGGCCCCCATTTGGTGAAACTGGCGGTAACGCCCGCGCTGGGGGCGCTCGTGTCTGAACATGGGGCCGGTGTAATAAAGGCGCTTGGGTCCATCGTAGAGCAAGTTGTGTTGCACGACCGCACGCACCACCCCCGCCGTCGCCTCTGGCCTCAAGGTCAATTGCTCCCCGTTCAAGCGGTCTTCAAAGGAGTACATCTCTTTTTCAACAATGTCGGTGACCTCGCCCAGACCCCTGATAAAGAGCGCACTGGGCTCAACGATGGGGGTGCGAATGTTTTGATAGGCATGGCTGCGCATCAAGGCACGCACACGGGTCTCGAGCCACTCCCACAGGTGCGAGTCGGGCGGCAAAATGTCATTCATGCCTTTGACGGCGGTGATTTTTTCAGTCATACAAAATTTTCAATTCAATTCATCAATCCACGCGGACTCGCTTGAGACAACACGCGAGAGGGCCCTGCACATCTGCACATCACGCATGGGCGTATTTTCGCTCAATGTAGTCTTGCACAATTTGGTGAAACTCTTGCGCAATGCCCTCGCCTCGCAAGGTCATGGCCTTTTCACCATCGATGAAAACGGGGGCGGCGGGCGCTTCGCCTGAACCGGGCAAACTGATGCCAATGTCGGCGTGCTTGCTCTCGCCGGGTCCATTCACAATGCAACCCATCACCGCCACTTTGAGGTTCTCCACCCCTGGGTACTGCGTCTTCCACACTGGCATTTGGGCGCGCAAAAAGTCGTCAATTTCTTTGGCCAACTCTTGGAAAGTGGTGCTGGTGGTGCGACCACAGCCCGGGCAGGCGGTGACGCTGGGGACGAATTTGCGCATCCCCAAGGCTTGAAGGATTTCAGCGGCAATCACCACCTCTTGGTTTCTGGACTCGCCGGGCTGCGGCGTCAAGGACACCCGGATGGTGTCACCAATGCCTTCTTGCAGCAAAATCGACAAAGCCACGCTGGAGGCGACGGTTCCCTTGGTGGCCATGCCCGCTTCGGTGAGGCCCAGGTGCAAGGCGTGACGGGTTCTGAGGGAGAGTTGACGGTAGACGGCGATCAGGTCTTGAACGCCCGAGACTTTGCAGCTCAAGATGATTTGCTCGGGCGCCATGCCGAGCTCCACCGCATGAGCGGCCGATTGGGTGGCCGACTGGATCAAGGCCTCGTACATGACTTGCCGAGCATCAAAGGGCGCAGGACGACGCGAATTCACATCCATCAACTCGGCCAGCAACTCTTGGTCCAAACTACCCCAATTGACCCCAATGCGCACCACCTTGTCCCAGCGCATGGCCGCTTCGATCATTTGTGCGAATTGGCGGTCGTGCTTGTCGCCTTTGCCGACATTGCCCGGGTTGATGCGGTACTTGGAGAGGGCTTGCGCACAGTCAGGATGGTCGGTGAGCAAGCGGTGTCCGTTGTAGTGAAAGTCGCCAATCAGGGGCACGTCCACCCCCATCTTGTCGAGCTGCTCACGAATATAGGGCACCGCCTGGGCCGCCTCGGGCGTGTTGACCGTGATGCGCACCATCTCAGAGCCGGCCTGGGCGAGCTCTTTGACCTGAATGGCGGTCCCGATCGCGTCCACCGTGTCGGTGTTGGTCATGGACTGGATACACACGGGCGCGTCACCGCCCACCAACACCTCACGCGCGCCCCATCGCACCCGGGCTTGAAGTGAGTTGCGCACGCTAGGGGCAGCAAATTCAATGGCTTGGTCTGTGGATTGGATGTTCATCGCAAAAACTCATTCTTATTAAAAAAAATACCATCAACGAAAAAAAAGAACAGTCACCCTTTTTAAGCCATGGCGCGGAGCGTGTAAATCCACAATTGCCCTTGGGGCCGGGGCCGGGGCCCTGGTCCCTGAGCCAGGGCATGGGGCTTGGGGCTTGGGGCTTGGGGCTTGGGCAATCTCAGTCCAACTTCAACTCGGTCGCCGCAGGCGTTGTTCTCAACATCTCTTCGCCCAAGGATTTGAGCGGCGCACTTCTGCGGGTGAGCACATGGGTGCGGTCAACCACGTCGCCGGCCAGCTGGCCACATGCAGCGTCAATGTCATCGCCTCGGGTTTTGCGCACGGTGCAGACCAAGCCTGCAGCCAAGAGCAATTGAGAAAAGCGTTTGATTTGATCAGGCTTGGAGCGCTTCATGCCCGACTCTTTGAAGGGGTTAAAAGGGATTAAATTGATTTTGCAAGGAAAGGCGTGCAGTCTTTTGGGCGCGAGCAACTCAATGAGCGCCAAGGCGTGCTCTTCGTGGTCGTTCACGCCATCGAGCAAACAGTACTCCAAGGTGATGAAGTCTCTGGGGGCGTGGGTCAAATAAGCGCGGCAACTCTCGAGCAACTGCTCGATTGGGTATTTGCGGTTCAAGGGCACCAAGGTATCCCTGAGCGCATCGGTGGGCGCGTGCAGCGAGAGCGCTAGCGCCACCGGAGCATCCTGGGCCAAACGCTCAATCATGGGCACCACCCCAGACGTGGAGACCGTGACACGCCTTCTCGAGAGCCCATAGCCGTGGTCGTCGAGCATGGCGCGAAGAGCCGGCACCAAGGCCGAGTAATTTTGCAGTGGCTCGCCCATCCCCATCATGACCACATTGGAGATGATGCGCTCTTGGGCGTTGTTGTTCGAACTGTTGAGCGCCTTGTTCGGGGACTTCAGGGCAAGCACCACGCCCCCTTTGGACATGGGCACCTCGGCGGCTTTGGCGCGCTCCAACCTCAAGGTGTGTTCGACATACCACAACTGAGCCAAGATCTCGGCGGTCGTCAAGTTGCGGCTAAAGCCTTGGTAGCCCGTTGAGCAAAACGTGCAGCCCACGGCGCAACCCGCTTGGGAGGAGATGCACAAGGTCGCCCGATCCTCTTCGGGAATGAACACCGTCTCAATGGCGTTGCCCTCCCCCACATCAAAGAGCCACTTGATGGTGCCGTCTTTGGAGTCGTGACGCTCTAAAACGCGAAGGGGGGTGATGGTGGCACAGGTCAAGAGCTTTTCACGAAGCGGTTTGGCCAGGTCGGTCATGTCCTCAAATTGGACCGCCCCCTTTTGATGGATCCAGCGAAACAATTGAGTCGCACGAAAAGCCTTCTCCCCGAGCCCTTCACAAAACCCGATCAACCCTGCCCGGTCAAAACCCAACAAATTGGTCAAAGACAAACCTCAACAGCCTTGCAGCCAAAAAAAAGGGCCTGAGAACGCTCACAGGCCCACACACGCAAAAATCCCAGCCATCCCAGGGGCAGATCAGGATCTGCCCACTCGAGTCAGCGTCAAATTTCAGTGGCCAAAGACATTCATGCCCGCAAAGAAAAAGGCGATTTCAGCCGCGGCGGTTTCGGCTGCGTCTGAGCCGTGGACGGCGTTGGCGTCGATGCTGTCGGCAAAGTCAGCGCGAATGGTGCCCGCAGCGGCTTTCTTTGGGTCGGTCGCGCCCATCAAATCGCGGTTTTTGGCAATGGCGCCCTCGCCCTGCAAACACTGAATCATGACAGGACCCGAGATCATGAAGTCCACCAAATCCTTAAAGAAGGGACGCTCACGGTGAACCGCATAAAAGGCCTCGGCCTCTCCACGGGAGAGGTGGGCCATGCGAGCTGCCACCACTTTGAGGCCAGCGGCCTCAAAACGTGCGTAAATTTGACCAATCACATTCTTGGCCACAGCGTCAGGCTTGATGATGGAGAGTGTGCGTTCAATAGTCATGATGAGAAATCCTTGGATGAGTGCGGTTGAAAATCAGCCCCCCAAAACAGGCGATCAAGATGAGAACCAGACGTGACAAGGGGGGTAAACCCCTGATTTTAACCGATGATGGCAACAAAAACACTATCGACGCGGTTTTTTCACGCCGGAGGGCACGCGCCCTGGGGCCGCTCTTTGGCCAGCGCGCGCGCCTTTACCCGAAGACTCTCTGAGGCGCGAGACCGCATCTGCCCCGACATAGTCCTTGGCGCTCAAGGCTTGGGGCTTGCTCGCTTCAAGACTTGCTTGAGGTTGGGGTTTTTTGATCATTCTGGGCGTCATGCTTCGAGCGGGGCGCTCGAGGCTTGGCGCCTTGGGGTAGGCAGCCCGTGGCCCAGCCCCTTTGCGCCCGGGTTTGGCGCGATTGACTGCGCGAGCAGGCTTGGCCAACCCTGAGCGCACGCGCTCGGCGCTAGAGCCCTCTTGCACGCCGGCGGCATTCATCAATTGGCGAAGTTGCACATCATCGAGCTCGACAAAGGCGCCACGCTTCAAGCCCCGAGGCAGCACCATCACGCCATAACGGATGCGGATCAAGCGGCTCACGGCGTGGCCCACGGCCTCGAACATGCGGCGGACCTCGCGGTTTCTTCCCTCGCTGATGGTGACCTTGTACCAGCAGTTGGCGCCCTCGCCGCCGCCGTCTTCGAGAGTGCCAAAGTGGGCGGGGCCATCCTCCAAATCCACACCTGTGGTGAGTTTTAACTTCTCATCTTTGGACAATGCCCCAAGAACGCGAACTGCATACTCACGCTCGAGCCCAAAGGAGGGGTGCATGAGTTGATTGGCCAATTGACCCGAATTGGTGAGCAGCAACAAGCCTTCGGTGTTCAAATCCAAGCGGCCCACCGACTGCCATTTGCCAGTTTGCAATCGAGGCAATTTGCGAAACACCGTGGGGCGGTTTTGCGGATCATCGTGGGTCACCACCTCGCCAGCGGGCTTGTGATAAGCAATGACACGTGCGGTCTGGGGCAAGATGCGAACCTTGACGACGCGGCCTTTGACCTTGATTTGATCGCCGTATTGAATGCGTTGACCCACATGGGCGACTTCATCATTGACGGTGATCAAGCCGCTTTCAATCATGCGCTCCATCTCCAAGCGTGAGCCCAGGCCCTCTTGAGCCAGGACTTTGTGCAGCTTCGGGGACTCCACTTGAGCGGCCAACACCCGCTTGGCCAAATCAGACCCCTCAAGCCCCTCAGACCCTTCAAGCCCCTCAGATCCTTCAA
>CAILYC010000051.1 GCA_903838355.1 uncultured Burkholderiales bacterium
CCGACCTGCAAATCCTCAATGCAGACGAGCGCGTGGTTTTGGCTGATCGTTGTGGGGTAACGCGCTAGGGTCGCCATCTGATTTTGCAGCCTCGTGTGGTGGCGCTCCGGTAGCGATCATTCGCCAAGACATCGAAGAACACCGAAGAACATCGAACAACATCAAACAACAGCAAACACCCAAAGAGCCGACAACCCGAAACACCTTCGGTGTCCGCGCTCTTCATCCTCCCCCTTAACGCAGAGGATTTCCGCGCACCCTGTTAAAAAATGCTAGGGCTTTCGCGCCACCAGGCCCACCAAGGAAGACTGCCCGCAGTGGGCTGTGCCCTCGTTGATCTCGGCTTCGTAGGTTTTGATTTCCTCAACCTCATAGCCGTGGAAACACGCCAACAGCATGGCCTCATCGTACAAATGGGAAGCCTTGCCGGGACCGCCTGTATTGAACTTGAGCTGGTCTTTGCCATACCCTTGGACGATGAGAACACCACCAGGCTTGAGCGCGTGGTCGAGTCGGCCCATCAAAGTTTTGAAGTTTTCTGGCTCAACGAATTGAAAGAAGATGCCCGCCACGACATCGTAGTGCTGTTTTTTCCAGTCAAAAGACTGCCAGTCTGAACAAGCAAAATTCACCTCCACGTGTTTTTCTTGGGCCAAGGTTTTGGCTTTGTTGATGGCCAGGGGCGAGAAGTCAAACGCATCCACCGCAAGGCCCATTTGCGCCATCCACACACTGTTTCGGCCCTCTCCGTCGGCTATGCAGAGCGCATTGCCGGTTTTGGGTAAAAATCGTTCACACGATTTCAAATAGCCGTTGGGCTCCAATCCAAACAAATAGCCCTCAGCGGCAAAGCGTTCATTCCAGGTTTGAAGGGGAGCTTTGAATTGACTCATGGGGTTTGTCCTAAAAAATGGATTCAATGGATAATAATAATGGCGAATGGCGATTGGCGAATACAGTACGTTTAAGGCTCTAGGCTTTAAAACGCTGTAGCCCATGACTTGTTGGCTGCTGGAGACTGGACGGCGTACACAAAATTTTGATAACGAACAAGGCAACGACACTTTGCATTTGGTAATAGATGCTTTTGCCGTCCCTGCGTGTGCTCACCAACCCCTCCTGCCTCAAAACCGACAATTGCTGTGAAAGCGTCGGTTGCTCTATTTGGAGCAAGGCTTCAATTTCGCCCACCCGCAACTCTCCCTTGGACAACTGACACAGGATCATCAAACGGTCCGGGTTGGACAGCACCCTCATGAGCTTGCAAGCTTGACTGGCCAAGCCTTGCATGGCACTCAGTTTGATCGAAACAGTTTGCATCACAACCTTAATAATTTATTTTCTAATATTATATTGATTTTTAATATATTATTCAATATACTATTTAAAACTTAACAAAACCCACCCTGAAGTCACCCCCTGCCCATTCAAGGCCATGATCTCCCGCTGAAAAACTTGGCCCGTGGTCTTGTCCAGCAAACCGAGTAGACCCGCTCTTTTTGATCCGTATCAATTGAAGACCCCATGAAGTCATTTACTATTTTCATCGCCAGACCCCTTCACCGCCGGTCTTTGGCAAAAAACACGTTTTTCGGCAACCCCAAGGCCCTATTGAGCGCTCCATATGATGAAACCCTCACCACCACACGACAGGACAAGGAATGAACATGAGAAAAAGCAATTCATGGCTAGCTCGGGCATTCCCCCTAGCCCGGGTTACAGCGCTCGTTTCAGCCCTGGTTTCAGCCATGGCCCTCACCAGCGCTTTTGCACAAAATAAATTCCAAACCATTGCCGTCGAGTCGACGGGCTCCGAATCGAGCGCTCCCCTGGTGGTGGACGCCGTGGTGGAGTCCACGCGCACAAGCACTCTGGCCGCTCAGGTGTCGGGCGCGGTGATTCGCATCCCCGTCAAGGCTGGGGACCTTGTTCACGCCGGCCAAGTCTTGTTGCAACTCGACCATCGAAATGCCGACCAAGACATCAAAGCGAGCAACGCCCAATGGATGGCCGCCAAAACACAAATGGACTTGGCCATGAATGACCTCAATCGCAAAAAACAGTTGCTTGAGAAAGAGTACATCAGCCGATCGGCCTATGAAAAATCACAAATGCAGTACGAAGCCGCTGAGGCCCAGGCCAAGCAACTCGAGGCCCAAGGTGTCATCTCGCGCAACAACGCCAATTTCTATGTCTTGACAGCCCCTTATGACGCGGTGGTGAGCGAGGTCAATGTCTCCCAAGGCGACCTGGCCACTCCGGGGCGCCCCCTGCTCTCCCTCTACGACCCCAAAACTTTGCGGCTGAGCGCCGCCGTGGCCCAAAGTCTTCACTCGCGCGTGACCCCTCAAACCCGTGTTGACTTTGAAATCCCCAACACCCCAGACCGTCTAGGCCCACAAAGCGTCAAAACACTGCAGTGGATTCCCAATGTCGACAAAGAAACCCACAACATTGAAATCCGCATTGCGCTCCCCAGCAGCATCAAAGGCCTCGTACCCGGTGTCTATGCGCGAATCCTATTCTCAGGGTTGAGCGCCGGGCTGACGCCTGAGCACGAACACCTTTGGATCCCCAAAACTGCAGTTCTAAGGCACTCGGAGATGGTCGGGGTCTACGTCTTGTCCAACCCCCTTGCACCCCCGACTCCCCTCTCACCCCACCCCCCTCAATTGCGGCAAATCAGGACGGGAGAAGTTCAAGGCGAGCGCATCGAGGTCTTGAGTGGTTTGTCCAAAGGTGATTTGGTTTTACTCGACCCCCAACTCGCCAATCGGAATCGCTGATATGCCCTCAACACCCAAGCTTGGCATGTCCGGGCGCATTGCCGCCCAATTCCAAGACTCAAGACTCACCCCACTCTTGGCCTTGGTGGCCTTTTTATTGGGTGTGTTTGCCGTCATGGTCACCCCGCGTGAGGAAGAGCCTCAAATCAATGTGACCATGGCCAATGTGCTCATCCCCTTTCCTGGGGCCTCCGTCGCCGATGTCGAGCAAATGGTCTCCATTCCAGCCGAGCAAGTGCTCTCTCAAATGCTCGGCACCGAACATGTCATGTCCGCCTCTCGCCCAGGCTTGTCGATTGTGACCATTCAATTCAAAGTGGGCGTGCCCAAAACAGAGGCCTTGGTGAGGCTGCACGACACGCTGCGCTCCAACTCAGACTGGCTGCCCAAAAACTTAGGGGTGCAAGAACCCATCATCAAGCCCAAAGGCATCGATGACGTCCCCATCGTGAGCTTGACGCTCACGAGTGAGCAGACGTCAACGGCAGGATCTGATCTCGAACGCGTGGCCCACAGTCTCGAGACCGAGCTCAAAAGGGTCAAGGGCACACGCGAGGTTCAGACCCTCGGAGGTCCTGGGCGCGCCGTGATGGTCCGCATCGATGCGGCGCTCATGGCAGGGCATTCGGTCACCGTCCAGGATTTGAGACGAGCCCTGCAATCGGCCAACCAAGGCGCCACTGTGGGCCAACTGATCGCGGGCAACCAAGCCATTGCCATCGATGCCGGCTCCTATTTCGCGCAAGCCTCCGAGGTGGCCGACATCGTGGTGGGCGCGCACCAAGGCAAACCCGTGTTTTTGCGCGACGTGGCACAGGTCGAAGATGGCGCGGCGCCACTGTCGCAGTATGTGTGGAGTGGCAGCACGGGCAAAGACGCCCACGAATCCCCTGCCATCACCCTCACCATCACCAAAAAACCAGGTGAAAACGCCATTGATGTGGCCAACGCCGTGCTTGCACGAATGGATGAGCTCAAAAACACCTTGATCCCCGCCGATGTGCAGGTGCTGGTGAGTCGCAATTACGGCGTCACCGCCAACGACAAGGCCATCAAGCTCATCGAAAAACTGATCTTTGCCACCCTCTTGGTGGTGGGCCTGGTCTACTTTGCCTTGGGGCAGCGAGAAGCGGCCATTGTCGGAACCGCCGTGGTCTTGACCCTCGCCGCCACCTTGTTTGCCTCTTGGGCCGCGGGCTTCACGCTCAACCGGGTGTCGCTTTTTGCGCTCATCTTCTCGATTGGGATTTTGGTCGACGACGCCATTGTGGTGGTCGAGAACATTCACCGACATCGACAACTGCATCCGAGCCGGACCTTGCGCCAAATCATCCCGCAAGCCGTCGATGAGGTGGGCGGGCCCACCATTTTGGCGACCTTGACGGTGATTGCAGCCCTCTTGCCCATGGCCTTTGTCTCCGGCCTCATGGGCCCCTACATGAGTCCCATTCCTTTGAACGCGAGCATGGGCATGGTCCTGTCCTTGATCATTGCCTTTGTGGTGACGCCTTGGCTGGCGGGCCTTTGGTTAAGAAGCCAGGAGCATGGGGGCGTGCAAGCCCACGCAGCGCCGCCCCTCAGCCACAAACTGGATCCTTTTTTCAGGAAACTCTTCGCGCCTTTGCTCGATGATCAAACTGGCCCTAAAAACCGAACCCTATTGGGTCTCGGTATTGGCGCCTTGATTGCCATCTCCTTGGTCTTGCCCGCCACGGGCCTCGTTGTCTTGAAGATGCTGCCCTTTGACAACAAGTCCGAGTTCCAGGTGATCGTCGATATGCCTGTAGGCACACCGGTGGAAAAAACCGCCGCTGTCTTGCACGAGCTCGGCAGCCACCTCGCAAGCGTGCCCGAAGTCACCCATTACCAGGCCTATGCCGGCACCTCGGGCCCGATCAATTTCAATGGTTTGGTCCGGCAGTATTACCTGCGCTCGGGTGGGCACGTCGGCGACATCCAGGTCAACTTGCTCGACAAAGGCCACAGGGACGAGCAAAGCCATGCGATTGCCCAAAGACTGCGCCCGGCCTTGCAAAAAATAGGACTCTCTTTGGGGGCCAACGTCAAAGTGGTCGAAGTCCCCCCAGGACCTCCCGTCCTCTCGCCCTTGGTGGCTGAGATTTATGGACCCGATCGCCAAGGACGTCTCGCTGTTGCCAAAAGCGTGCGGGCGGTCTTTGAGAAAACCCCCGGCGTGGTCGATGTCGACGACTCGAGCATTGCCCAGACCGCCAAAAAAATCCTCGTGATCGATCGATCCAAGGCCGCTGCTTCGGGCGTGTCTCAGCAAGAGATCGTGTCCACCTTGCGAGCAGGACTCTCAGGCGAGTCGGTGACCTATATGCACGACTTGAGCAAATACGCCACACCGGTCGTGGTGCAGTTGCATGAAGCCGACCAAGCAAGCCTGGGCAGCTTGCTGCAGCTGGGTGTCCACACCACGTCCGGTGGCGTGGCCCCCATTCGAGAATTTGTCCATGAGCGCGACACCGAGCAAGAGCAGCCGATTTTTCACAAAGACTTGTTGCCGGTGGTCTATGTCACTGGCGACATGGGGGGGCGAGTCGACAGCCCCCTCTACGGCATGTTTGGCATGCGCACGGCGGTGAACAAACTCGAGACGCCCAACCAAGGCCCTCTTGCTGAATACTTCATCTCGCAGCCCAGCGACACCTTGCACCACTATGCCATCAAATGGGATGGGGAGTGGCAAATCACCTATGAGACCTTCCGTGACATGGGGGCCGCCTATGGCGTGGGCCTCATTTTGATTTACCTTCTGGTGGTCGCACAGTTTGGCTCCTATTTGACCCCCCTCATCATCATGGCCCCCATTCCCCTGACCATCATTGGGGTGATGCCAGGCCACGCCTTGCTCGGTGCCCAGTACACGGCCACCAGCATGATCGGCATGATCGCTTTGGCGGGCATCATTGTGAGGAACTCCATTTTGCTGGTCGATTTCATCAACTTGCAAGTGCGCGCAGGCGTCGACTTCAAGGAGGCCATTGTGAGCTCGGCCATCACCCGTGCCCAACCCATCGTCTTGACGGGCTTGGCGGCGATGCTGGGGGCCTTGTTCATTTTGGACGACCCCATCTTCAATGGCTTGGCGATTTCCTTGATCTTTGGGATCTTGGTCTCCACCGTGCTCACCTTGGTGGTCATCCCGATTTTGTATTTCATCGCCTATCGCCGCCGCTTAAGCCTCATTCACCCCGATCTCGTTTAATATTGAAGGAGCAAACCCATGAAATCATGGCAAATGACACGTCTCATCGCTGGAAGCTTTATTTTGATCTCCCTGGCCATGGGCATCAGCGAGAGCCCACTCTTTGTGAACGTGTGGTGGCTGGGGTTCACCGCCTTTGTCGGACTCAACCTCTTGCAAAGCGCCCTCACCCGATGGTGCTTGATGGAAATTATCTTGCGCAAACTTGGGTTTGAAGCGGGGAACTGAACGATGAACGCCATGATGCAAATTGTCTGCTCGGCCTGCGGCGCCAAAAACCGGGTCCCCAAGGACAAACTCAACCACGTCTTGGCCTGTGGGCGCTGTGGTGTGGACCTGCTCAAAGCAGAACCCTTTACCCTCAGCGATGCCACCCTCGCGCGCTACCTCGCTGGTACAGATTTCCCCGTGGTGGTGGATTTTTGGGCGGATTGGTGTGGGCCTTGCAAAGCCATGGCGCCGCACTTCAAAAATGCCGCGGCCAAACTCACCCAAGTGCGCTTTGCCAAGGTGGACACCGAGGCGTCGCCGCAATTGTCCCAACAGTACGCCATTCGCAGCATTCCCACGTTGATCTTGTTTCACCAAGGCTTGGAAGTGGCCAGGCAGACGGGCTCCATGGGCGAGGGCGATCTCTCTCGCTGGATCACCACACAACTCCAACTCAAGGGTGTTCAATGAAAATCCAGCGCAAGGTTTTACTCTTGAGCCTCTTGATCTGCACCGGGGGCGCTCGCGCCACCGATTTGCTCGAACTCTGGCAAAGTGTGAAGGTCAATGACCCCGACATGGCGGCGGCTTTGTCCGCCCAATTGGCCGGTGAGGAAAAGAAAAACCAAGCCAGCGCACTGTGGCGCCCAAGCTTCAACGTGCGTGGCAGTGCAGGCAAAATGACGAGCAACTCCGACTTGGCCGGCGCCAAATTCACCGCCCCCGGTTTCGGCAGCTTGAGTGGTGCGGCCTTCAACACGGCCATTCAAAACGGCAACGCTCAAGCCTGGAGTGTTCAAGCGACCCAACCGCTCTTGAGCGCCGAGCGCCAAGCCCACGCCCAACAACTCAGGAACTTGGCCAAAACCTCTGAGTTTGAATGGCAAGTCCGAAACGATGAGTTGCTCCTTCGCAGTGTCAAACAATACTTTGACGTGCTGCTCTTGACGCAAAAGCTCAATGCGCTCAGGCACCAACATGAGGCCATCCGCATCGAAGCCCAAAAAGCACGCGATCAATTTCAAATCGGAGAACTCCCCATCACCGACACCCACGAGACGCAGGCCAAGGAAGCGGACATCCGCGCGAGCATCATGGGTCTTGAAAACGATTTACAAAATGCCGTCAGCGCCGTGGGTGACGCCAGTGGCCTTCCCCTCGAAGGCTTCCAGGTGATGCAGCCCCTTGACACCTTGCAGCCCTTCGCGCTCAAAACCCAAGATGAATGGCAGGAAAAAGCCAAGAATTCCAATCCTTTTCTCAAAATGCTTTCTGCCAAAGTGGAGATCGCCAGCCAAGAAACCCGCAGTTTCCAATGGGGCGCTTCGAGCTCCTTGGATTTGGTGGCCCAGGCCAAAAAACAAACCCTCGCGGGTCTAGGCGACTATGGTGCAGCCAGAACGAATGCCTCAGAAGAAATGGTGGGGATTCAATTCAACATGCCCATTTTTACCGGTGGGATGACCCACTCCAAGCTCAGAGAGGCGCTCAACAACGAAGAAAAAGCGAAGTTTGAGCTCAAAAGCGCCGAACAAAAAATACACCGTGGCGTTCAGTCCGCTTGGTTTGACCTCAAGATTGGGCTCGATCGGATAGCCGCTTTGCACGCGGCCTGGCTCTCGAGCCAGTCCCAATTGAAAGCCACCCAGCTCGCGCGCGAGGTGGGCGATCGCACGACGCTCGATTTGCTCAATGCACAAAACGCACAAACCACGACCGAGATCAAACTCCTGGAGGCCAAGCTCGCTTATTTGTTCAACCAATTGAACCTTGCCTCGCTCACGGGTGAACTCGACCTGCCCGCCTTGGCCCAGGTCAATGCACAACTTCGGCCTTAAAGCTCAGCCGCCGCATCACGCCAAAAGAGTCGGCAAGCCTGCACCCACAAGTTTGCACCCACATGTTTAGGAATTGCCATGAACAACACCGTCACCACGCAACTGGAGCAGCAACAAAACTACCAATTCTTGAACCACTATGGAGACGGTATTGATAGCCTGGTCTCGGATGAGCCCGCTCCTTTGGGCCGTGGCCTAGGCCCCTCGCCGGTTCAGTTGCTGTGCTCGGCTGTGGGCAACTGCTTGTGCGCATCCCTCTTGTTTGCCTGTGAGAAATTCAAAACGAGTCCAGGCTTGCTGCACGCCCAGGTCCAAGCAAGCACCGGCAGAAATGCACAAGGCAGAATCCGCATTTTGGGCTTGAAGGTCACCCTGCACTTGGGCAAGGCAAGCCAAGACATTGAACACCTCGATCGCATCTTGTCTCAGTTCGAAGAATTTTGCACCGTCACACAAAGTGTCAAAATGGGCATCCCCGTGGCGTTGACCGTGTTGGATTCAGACTCGAGCTTGGTTCATGCATCGACCTGATCCCTATTGCGCAAATGTGCTTCAGACCAACTGCCTCTTGAGCGTCTTGGCTCAGGCTCCCTTGTGCGCTTGCGATGGGCGCCAAAAGTTCAGCAGCAAAGCGTTGCTCAGCACCAAAAAGCTCGACAAGGCCATGGCCGAGCCGGCCACCATGGGCGAGAGAAACCCCGCAGCAGCCATTGGGATGCCCACACTATTAAAGACAAAGGCCCAAAACAGATTTTGACGGATTTTGTTCCACGTCCGCTTGGAGATGTCAATGCAATCGACCACCAGCCTCAAGTCCCCCCTCATCAAGGTGATGCCAGCGGCTTGCATCGCCACATCCGTTCCTGTCCCCATCGCCATCCCAACATCGGCTTTGGCCAACGACGGCGCGTCATTGATCCCGTCGCCCACCATGGCCACCCACCGCCTGTCGTGATCGGCATTGAGTTTGAGGTTTTCTATGCGCTGGCTCTTTTGCGCGGGCAGCACCTGGGCGTAAACCTGATCGACACCCAAACGCTCACCCACCGCTTGGGCAGAAAAAGCGTTGTCCCCGGAGAGCATGACCACCTCGATCCCCAAGCCCTTCAAAGCCGCGATGACGCCTTGCGCTTCAGGCTTGACCTCATCGCCAAACACCAAAGCCGCCACAGGTCTTGGACGATGGGCTTCAAACTCAAGCACCAACACCGAGACGGTGAGGCCGCGAGCGAGCGAAGATTCGAGAGTTCTGTAAATGCTCGCATAAGAGGGGTTTCCCACCAAGGAGTTCAAACTCTGCAGCCTGACCCTCAAGGGTCCATAAGCCTTGAGATCAATCAGGCCCTCAATGCCAACGCCAGGAATGCTCTGGATATGGCTGCCATTCAAGACTTCAAAGGGATGGGTTTGGCCATATTGCAAGACGGCCAAGGCCAAGGGATGTTCGCTGCCTTTTTGCAAGCAAGTGCTCAAAGACAAGACCGTCTCCAAGCCCAACGGCAAGTCACGCTCACCCGCGCTGGGCAGCTCAACCACGTCCAACAGCACCGGGTGGCCTTGCGTGAGGGTGCCCGTTTTATCAAACACCACGGTGTCCAAGCGATGTGCCAATTCCAACACTTCTGGGTCCTTGATCAAAATCCCAAACTTGGCGGCAATGCCAGTGCCCACCATGATGGCCGCCGGCGTGGCCAAACCCAGTGCGCACGGGCAAGCAATCACCAAGACACTCACGGCTCTCAAGATCGACTCGGCGTAAGACCCAAAAAGGTAAAAGTTCACCACCAAGGTGAGCAAAGAGATCACCAGCACCGTCGGCACAAAAATGGCACTGACCTGGTCCACCAATTTTTGAATCGGGGCCTTTTTCATTTGTGCATCTTCGACCAAATGAATGATTTTAGAAAGCGTACTCTCCGCTCCCACCGCCGTGGCCCTGATCGTTAAAAGACCTTCCCCGTTCATCGAGCCGCCAATCACCCGCTCGGCTAGACTCTTGGAGACCAAGGCACTCTCTCCGGTGATCAAGGACTCGTCGACTTGACTCTCGCCCGTGACGACCACGCCATCGACGGGAATGCGCTCACCGGGAAAGACTTTCAACACGTCATGGGGCAAGACGTACTCCACGGCAATGTCGCGTGTTTCATCCCCATGATCAATGATATGGGCCCATTCTGGCCACAATTGCTGCAGTGCACGGATGGCACCCGTGGTTTTGCGCTTGGCGTGGGTCTCTAGCCATTTGCCCAGCAGCACCATGCTCACCACCACGCTGGCACTTTCAAAATACAAATCCCGTGTTTGCCCAGAGACCATCAAATACAAACTCAAACCAAATGCCGCACTGGTTCCCAAAGCGACCAGCAAGTCCATATTGCCCTCACCGTTTCGAACCGAGTGGTAAGCGCCGACATAAAAGCGCCAACCCAGAACGAATTGCACGGGGGTGGCCAATGCCAACTGAAACTGCCAAGGCACTTGAACGTGAACCCCAAAAGCCATCAAAACCATGGGGGTGACCAAAGGAAGGCTCAACAAAAACGCCAAGACGACCCGAGACAAGCCCTCAGCGGACCAAAAACCAATTTGTTTTAAGACGTCGCTGTGCGACGCCGGGTCCTTGAACTGGGCTTGATAACCCGCCGCTGCAATGGCCTGGATATAGCTTTGGATGGGGTTGGAAAGATCACTTTGGTAGCGAATCTTCACTTGCTCGGTGGCAAGATTGACGGCGGCAGACTCCACACCGGGGACTTTTTGCACCGCTTTCTCCACGCGAGAAACACAGGAGGCACAGGTCATCCCCGAAACATCGAGCGTACAAAACTCGGTGCTTGGCTCTTTTTTAATCTCAGCAGCAGACGTCTCAATCATGGTGACTGATTTTTACCCAGTGTGTTGATCCCCAGCATTGAGTACAAAGGACAAATGCGCAGCATGCCAGTCGAAATCAAAATGAGTCCGATCCACCCCCAAGACCCAATCAAGTCGGTCAAAGTACAGAGCACCAAGGCGAGTCCAAGAGCAAATCGGAAAGTCTGGTCAAATGTGCCAATTGTGAATTTCATGAAGATTCTCCAAAGTAATACCAAAAATTTTGGCAGATTAAGCGTCTTCACTTTTGATGTACATCAATCGAAAGCATATCAAAAAAAGGGCACAGGCGTCACTCAAACCTATTCATCTGCTCATCCATTGACCAGCATGATGGCAACGCAGCCAAGAGGTGACTACTTGAGACGAAATGCAGCATGGCATGAAACACAGGCCTGTGTGGTTTTACTCAAGGCCAACAAAGCCGGCTTGGAGTCCCCTGTGGCTGAAGAATTCTGAATTTCAATGGCAAACTTGCTGGCATTGCGGTGCATCTGGTTTCCAAATTCCTGCATCATGGGGGGCATGAATTGCGAATTTTCATAGGCACCATGCGTTTTCAGGGCCGTTTGCCCCAGACGCTCTTCGGCGATTTGAGAAGCTTTGTCGTAGTTTGCAGCAGCCATGGCCTCTTGAATCTGAGAGATCGCCAAAAGATGATCCCGCATATTGGCCAAAATATGCGCCTGCATCATGGGAGGGAACTGCGCTAAAAATCGCGGATCTTCCACCGCGCCCCCTAGGTGATCGTGCTGTGAGGATGCAGGCAACCCTAGCAAAAGGGCAAAAGCAAAGAATGCCAATTTGGCGAAAGTCAATAATGGTTTCATGTGCGCAGGGTCCTTCTCGATCACAGATTCAAACCACCTCTGGGTGGTTTGATGGCTTATTTATTTTATCCACAATGCCGATGGTGCATGAATTCAAAATGGTGCTCAAACGGGAGTTGAATGCCCTTTTCTTTTGCGCGTTTTTCAACTTCAGTTTGATTTTTAACCATGATGGATTGCCGTTCTTCAAACGTTTTTGCATCCATCATTTGATCCATCATCTCCAGTCTTTCAGCGGGCGTAAATAGCTCACGAATGATTTTCATATCAGACGCTTGACCCATCACCCAACCTTGCTGCATCATTCCATGCCCCATCCTACCCACTCCCATGCCGTTAGCCCCCACGGGCCCAGATTGGGCGTGAACGGTCATCACCGCAAAAACAATTCCAACCAATGCAAAAAAACCGATCACAGATTTAATTAGATTTTTCATTTTAAACTTTCATATCAATTACAACAATTGGACTCACCCATACAACACGATTTGTTAGCCAATGAGGTCTTTACCTCCGGGCCAATCTCCATTGATGGGTAACCCGCCTCATTCAAGGCCTTGATGATCAAAGCAGAGGTCGCTTCTTCACTGCTCTGAACAACAGCGATTGCGCTTTTGAGATCAATATCGACCTGTTGGACACCTGAAATCGACCGAATGGCGTGATCCACATGCTTCACGCAATTACCACAGGTCATGCCTTTGACAGTTAAATTGATGGTCTTCATCTCATTTCCTTCTTGAATAAGTGTCAATTATCAAACCCAAGCATCAAAAGACATATGATCAGGATCATATGAACATCTATATTCCAGAATTACTTAAAAACCTACTGCCCAGTGGGCTAATGACGCAATGCCAAGCGCTTGCCTTCAAAAAGGGGGATTATCTTTTTCGCCAAGGAGAAAGGCCAATCCATATGTTTTACATCGTGTCAGGAGAAGCCACGTTGACGAGAACAGGTAGTCACGGTGAAGTCACCCTATTGCAAAGAACAACAGGAGGGTTCTTGAGCGAAGCCAGTTTATTCACAGACTTGTACCACTGCGATGCGCTCGTTGCGCAAACTGGACAAGCGATTAAGCTGCCAATGATCGAATTCAAAAAATCCTTAAGCGATCAAGAATTTGCCTTGAAATGGATTCAATTGTTGAGCAAAGAAATCATGCGATTGAGAACTCAAGCTGAACGCTTGGGACTCAAAAGCATCAAAGACAAATTAATTCATCTCATCCAAACCGATGGGAAACAAGGGGTTTTGAATCTTCAATCGGATTTAAAGTCGATCGCTTCTGAAATTGGAGTCACACACGAAGCTCTATACCGTGCTATTGCGAATATGGAGCGTGAAGGTTTGATCATAAAAAAAACAAACTCTATTGAGTGGATCAAATAAATCAGATGCCCCAAGGATTGTGGCCACCCCCCTAAAAAGAGACCGAGACCCATCCTGCGGTCATCACGCGAAAAGTCAGTCCCTACCGAAAATCGGCACTCCCGCTTGCTTGGCCGCCTGTGCCCAATCGGCGTGCATCGTTGACAACGGGAGTTGACTTCTCATGGCCAATTCCAAATAAGCCGCATCATAGACGGACAGCTTTTTCTGCCTGGCGCCTTGATCCAGGTGCTTGGAGAAACAAAGATCAGCAATTGGCAGTATCATCGTTGCAATGATGGACCTCAATACTGCGCTCGACTTTTATGAGTATCACCTATGAAGTGGTTTCTTAAACTGATTTTCATATGGGTGACCTCACTGATACTGCTGGCGATGCTCGCAGGCGGCTTTGTGCTCTTAATTTTTTCATTGCTCAGGTGGTTACTCACAGGACAAAAGCCACAAATTGTCTCATTCATGAGCGCCGTCAATCAATGGAAAAAAGGCAATCTCTGGCCATCGAACAAAAATGAAACTGAAAACATCGTCGATGTTGAAGTCAAAGACGTCACTGGCACTGAACACAGGCAACGCATTTTAGAAAAATAAAGCTCAAAATTTCTTGCAGCTGTCCTGTGTGTACTGATTTAAAGTGTGCGGACCTACCCCGAATCGTTATCACGAAGAAGGGGTGAGTATTGAGCGAATCATGCGTGCCGTGCTCAATCCGTCTTGACAAAAAGGAGCTACTATTCACCCCCATTTCAGCTGAACTCAACGCAATAAACCTTGAGTTCACACGAATTGAGCAGATTCGCTTTTGAAAGCAAAGGTTATTACCCCCCATCTTGATCAAGCCATTGTCCCCTGATCAAATTCGCCTAAGACTATGAGGCGGCGGCCCAGCATCACCAAAGCCCAGCGTGCACATCGACTCTTCTTTAAAGACCCTAGACATCTACTGCCCCCATTCAAATCCATTTTCACCATTCACGATTCACCATCAAAGGAACACACCATGACCGAACGCATTTGGGACAAATTTCTCACCGAAAGGGACAAGGCGGTGTTTGCCGCATCAGGCTATGGTGCCTTGGCCGATTGGGGCAAACGCCCTGCCCTGATCATTGTGGACGTCAACTACGCGTTCACCGGTGAAAAGACTCTCCCCATTCTCGAATCCATCAAAAAATGGCGCAACTCCTGCGGTGAAGATGGCTGGGACGCGATTCCCGTGCTCCAACAACTCATCCTCAGCTGTCGCAGCAAAGGCATCCCCATCATCTACACCACAGGGACACGCCGAAGCGACAACTGGAATGGTGGCTCTTGGCTTTGGAAGAACACCCGCGGCAAGGAAGCCCCAAAGCTCACCGAAACGGGTCTTGACGGCAATGTGATCGTGAAGGAAATTGCCCCGCAACCCCAAGACCTGGTGATTCGCAAAGAGAAGCCCTCCGCATTTTTTGGCTCGCCCTTGGCCAGTTACCTGCAACTCTTGGGTTGTGACTCCATCATCGTCACAGGAACAACCACATCGGGTTGCGTTCGCGCGACCGTGCTCGACGCCTTTTCCCTGAATTTACGCTGCACCGTCGTTGAAGACGCTTGTTTTGACCGCGCCCAATCAAGCCACGCCATCAACTTGTGCGATATGAACGCCAAGTATGCCAACGTGCTGCCTTCACCCGATGTACTTGTCCATTTGGACGCCTACCCTGCCGGTCAATTCAACTTGCCCAAAGGCGTAGACATCCACAACGATGAAATTTGGTATTGAGCAAAGGCGACCAAGAACGCGCCCGATTTTGGATTGAAATGCATCTCAATTCACTAGTCTAAATTACAGTTTCAAACAGAACAATTCAGGGCACTTACATGGGTATCCACACGTGGCCATACAGGCCCCTGATCGGGTGCGCTCAGGGTTGAAGTTTAAAAAGCACTGTGGCTTCCAAATCCAACACCTCTGAGCCCTTTGCGGTGTGCAACTGCCAGCGCCAACGCAAAACTCCCAGGCTTGGATTGCTCTTGGAGACACGGGTTTCCAAAACGCTCACTTGAAGACTGACTTCGTCGTCGGGACGCAAGGGGTGTGGCCACTTGATATAAGCCAAGCCCGGTGAAGCGAAGGACTCTGAACCCGCCAAAAAAGCATCGACCACCAGCCTCATGGCGATGCCGCAGGTGTGCCAACCGCTGGCAATGAGTCCCTTGAAGGGGCCGCGAGACGCCGCTTCAGGGTCTACATGGAACCACTGAGGGTCCCATTGCTGGGCAAAAGCCAAGACCTCGGCCTCGTTCAATGCATAAGGCCCGGCCTGCAGCACCTGGCCGACATGAAAATCAGCAAACTTCAATTCCGCACTCCTTTGCGTTTGAAACGCGTTGCAACCGATTAGCACCTGGCGTCTTCTTGATGACTCCAATATTGTTCCGTGTTTGGGCGAACAAGGCTGCTTCCAAGTCGCACATGATACCCGCGCTGAGCACCGAACTGGGGGCCTGCCTCCAATGGTGAGTATCCAATAAAGGTCTTTCAAGGGGTTTAAGTTCATTGAAGGGGCAGACTCAAAGCCATTAAAATGAACTCCATGAAGATGACCCCCGAACAACTCGCGCGCGCTCGTGAACAGTGGACATGGACAGGCCAAGCACGCCCCGCTTTTGCCCAGACCCCTCTAGAAGACCAAGTCTCTGTTTGGGATTTCCCTCGCCCCCCCGCCTTGGTGCCAGAGAAGCGGGAAATCGTGGTGCTCTGGGGCGACCTCGAAGTGGCCAGCACAACCCAAGCCTGGAAGGTGCTGGAGACAGCACACCCCCCCACCTATTACTTGCCTTTGAGCAGTGTGCGCCCAGGCCTCTTGCAGTCGGCCGGTCAAGGCTCGTTTTGTGAATGGAAAGGGCCGGCGCAGTACTGGGATTTGGTGAACCCAGACCAGCGTTTGAATGGGGTCGCTTGGAGCTACCTTCAACCGCTAGAAGAAGCCCGCTCGATTGCCCATCACATCGCCTTTTACGCGCACAAGCTCCACTGCACGGTGGGCGGCGCACAGGTGCTGCCCCAGCCGGGTGGATTTTATGGCGGCTGGATCACCCACGACTTGGCCGGCCCCTTCAAGGGCGAACCCGGCAGCTCGGCTTGGTGATGGGATTTAACCAGCGCCCCAAACCGAGCTGTGCTCATCCCACCCAGGTCGTCTTCAAAGGCCGCGCCCCCCATGATCGCCTTCAAAATCAGCACCAAAAAACAAACGCATAAAAGCAGACCTTCAACCTTTTAGTCTAAGAAAATAATGACCTACACCAATGCGCACTCGACGTGGACTGAAGTCAAAGACGGGATGAGAATCGACTGGGACTGTCCCATCGTGATGAGCAACGGCGTGGTGCTGCGCTGTGATGTCTTTCGACCCGATGGCGACGGCCCATACCCGGTCATCATGGCCCATGGGCCCTATGGGAAATGGCTCTCCTTATAAGACGAGGTTTGGGGTGGGCAGTGGAGAATGCTTTGCAATGAAGAGCCCGAGATCATCAAACTCTCGAGTGGCAAAGTCGGCCTCAATGGGGTGTCTTATTTAGCGATGAACCAGTGGCAAGTCGCAGCTCTGGCCCCTCCTCACTTGTCGGCCATGTGTGTCTGGGAAGGCTGTTCGGACTTTTACCGAGAGTTTTACCGCCAAGGCGGCATCCACAGCCTCTTTGGCGACCTTTGGTACAACAAATACATCTTGCCCGTCCAGCATGGCCTGGGCGAGCGCGGCTGGAAGAGCAACATCAACGGCGAATGGGTTTCTGGCCCCAACCCACTGAGCGACGCCGAGTTGGCGGCCAACCGCAACGATTGGCGTGAGGCGACCAGGGCCAACCCGTTGGCCAGCGATGACTTTTGGACAAGCCGTTTGCCCGATTTTGTGAAGATCCAAGTCCCACTGCTCTCGAGCGCCAACTGGGGCGGCCAGGGACTGCACTTGAGGGGCAATGTCGAAGGCTATCTCAATGCCGCATCCCCTCAAAAGTGGCTCAATTTCCACTGCCTCGAGCATTGGACCGAGTTTTACACCCAACGAGGGATTGATTTACAAAAGAAATTTTTTGGGCACTTCTTAAAAGGCGAGGACACCGGCTGGGGGCATGAGCCTCGGGTGAGTTTTCAGCTGCGCCACCCCACCCAAGCCCCCACCCAGAAAAGTGCAGCCCAATGGCCGCCTGAGTTTGTCAAGTTCGAGACCTTTCACTTGAATCCGACAACCGCCTCCCTCGCCCCTGAAGAATACGCCAGCACCTCCACCCTGCGTTACCTGGCCAACGCTTGCGGACTGTTAATCCGTAGGTCCCTGGTTCGAGCCCAGGTCGAGGAGCAACAAAAGCTAATAAAAACAACGACTTACCTCGTTGTTTTTATTTTAAGTGTCAATTGCACATATATTGCACATAAATGCCATAGACACACCACTCTGGACGCTTGTAAAATAGCCATATGCGTGTACCAGCCCTTGAAACCGTTGTTGTAAGACCAGAACAGATACGTTTGGTTCGTCGTGAACACAGCAAGAAGTGGCAAGTGCATTACAAGATAGAAGGCCTGAAAACTTGGTTTCGCAAGAGCGTCCAGACCACTGACGTTGACAAAGCCGTCCAGCTGGCTGAACGCTTGTGGATGAAGGCAACTTTTGAACATGAGGAAGGTCGCCCTGTCATCAGCAAGAAGTTCAAGCCTGTTGCAGAGGTCGTGCTGCGTCGCTTGGAAGAGGAAATCAAGGCTGGAACAGCCAAACCCATCGCCAAGGACTATGTCTCTGCGATCAATCTTTACTTGATCCCCTTCTACGGCAACTTCAACGTAGACAGCATCAAACCAGCCACTGTTTCCCAATTCCACGTGTGGCGTAAACAAAAGGTTGGACGCGAGCTGTCTGGCAGTGCGCAGAACAATCACAACGCAGCATTCAATTTGGTGATGGACGAAGCCATCCAGCGCGGCTATCTAACTGACTATCACCGCCCTAGCACCAAGAATACAGGTGCAGAAAGTGATCGTCGTGCTGAGTTCAGCCATGAGGAGTTGGAAGCGCTGATCAAGTACGGTCCCCAATTCATTTCTGAGGGTCGCACAGATAGGACTCAAATGATCCGCCAAGTGCTGGTGCAGGCATACCTGCCTTTCTTGGCAGCTACTGGCATACGAGCAGGCACTGAATCAGAAAACCTTGAGTGGCGACACATTGATGTTGAAGTCGTGAATGGACAGCCAGTGCTGCACATCCGTTTGCAGCAGGGCAAGCTAGGCCCTCGCAACTTTGTGGCTCACAACAGCTGCTGGCGCATTTTGGAAGTGATGCGACAAATCAGTCCAGATTTGAATGACATCCCACTAGAGGAAGTGCTCAAACAACGAGTTGCCAAGAAAGTGTTCAGACTTTCAGATGGCTCTGTACCAGACAACTGGAACAAACCATTCCGTCAAATGCTGGAAGACAGTGGATTGCTCAAGTGCCCCGTAACAGACAAAGAACGAAGCTTGTACAGCCTGCGTCACTACTACGCCACGCAAAGACTGCTGGAGAGCATCCCTGTGCATGATTTGGCCCAGCAAATGGGAACCTCTGTGCTGATGATCCAGAAGCACTACAGCCACTTGACCCCACTGATGAAGGCAACTCAGTTTGCAGGCTCCTTGTCCACGGATGGCAGTTCTGAGTCAGCGGAGATCAAAGCCATCATGGCTGCACAGATGGTCAACAACAACATTCTCAGCCTTGTGCAACTGGGCACTGAGATGACCATTCCCTTGGTGCTGCAAAGCCAGACACTGACCACAGACTTTGAGCAACGCCTCAAAGCCAAGGTCAAGAAATCAACTTAACCCCTGCCCCACCCTAGCACCGCCACGACTGGAAATTCAGCATGACGCAATACCTCCACGACTACTTTGCTGGCCATGCCGCTCAGGCCATTGAGGGCATGAAAGCAGCACTGCAAGCTCAGAGCTATTACAAGCGCTTGGAGTTGCGTCTGAGCAAGGGTGAGGACCTTAGTGGCGAGTTGCCTGTTATTGCCAAGGTGGGAAATGCTGGCGCTTTGCAAGTGGTCAAGGAAGCCATCGCAGAAAACGAAGCATTAGAAACCTCTGTATGGAATTTCTCATCCAAGGTGCACAAGATTGGCAAGGTAACCCTGGACATGCACAAAGAGCCCTTTGAGCATCTTCCTCGTGTGACACAGGCCCTGTTCTACAAGTGCCCTGCTGGCGCTATTACGGTAAACATTCAAACTGCGGGTGAGAATTTCAAGATTGATTTCACCACAGAGAAAACCAAAATGGCTGCTGAAATGGCCATGCGTGAGTTGGAAAAAGAAATCAGCTTTGCTCTGCTGTCTGCTTAGTAGTTTGAAACTACAAATGGCAATGCGCCGTAATGTGTAGCAGGGTCTTTTTGTGCGGATTGAAATGATCCTGTCTGATCAATGCCTGTCTTTTCGTGAAAACGAGCAATCAATTCATCTGTAATGAATGCTCTGACTTCATCAATTCTTTTCTTTTTCTGGGCATAAGGATCAGTCCTACCGTCTAGGAACTCCAAAGCGTCAAGAAGCTGGACAAGTGCAGCATTTGGAACTGCCATTTTTTGTGAATTTACGCTGCTCCAATAACCATCGCTCTTGCCCATCATGCGACTCAACGATCGCACAGTCATTTCAGGATAAAGATCTGCCAAGGCCCAGTAAAGATCGTTATTGAATCGCATCATTTATCTCCATTTGCATAAAGTATTTATGCAAGATAAATAAGTGATGAACACATACACCGCACTTGTCGCCGCCCAAGTTGGCAACTCCAGAAAACTTGTAAAGACTGAAGTCAAAGCTGCATCAGCTGCTGAGGCCAAATGGTTGCTGCAGGCCATCTACGG
>CAILYC010000052.1 GCA_903838355.1 uncultured Burkholderiales bacterium
ATCGTTTCATTTACTTCGTTTACTCAAACAGTAACTAAAGTTGTACCTGAATTTTTGCAGGTACAAAAACTAAAAGCTACTTCAGTAAAGAATCAGGCAATGACTGGCACTTGCTGGTGCTTTGCAACTACATCGCTTGTTGAAAGCGAAAGCAACAGAAAAAATAAAACTGATATTGATCTGAGCGAAATGTTCACGGTTAGAAATATCTATCTCGAAAAAGCAAACAATTATATTTTACGTCAGGGTAAAACACAATTTGGTGAAGGTGGTTTGGGACACGATATGATCAGAGCTGTTGCAACCTACGGTGCTATCCCACTCAGTGTTTATGCGGGTTTCAAGCAATCCAAAACCAAGTGTGTAACTTTTGTGTAAGTCGCGACAGAATTTGTTAGCAAATTTCATTTCCTAATTCTCTTCTTAATCAACGACTTAAGCAAATTGAAGTTACACACTTTGCGGCTCCTTTAAAAATTTAAGAATATGTTGATAAAAAAACTTTATAAAGAAGCCTGTCAGGGTAAAAAGTAAAGGCACCTGCGATTATCAAACCGCCAATGTATGTGTAAGTCATACATTTTTTATGTCCTATGATGTTACCAACTCTAGCAAAATAAACGCCTAAAGTAATTTGGAAAAGCACAAAAATGCTCAACAAATGGATAGGCGAGTAACCCCAAAAAACACCACCTGGCATTAACTCTTTTATCCAAAAAGAAGTTACGCAAATGATTAACATCATCGCAACCCACAATCTACCCAATACTTTATGTGGAGTTGTTCCTTTTCTTCCTAGTAGCTGTAAAGCACCAATTAAAAAGGCACTTATTGCGAAAAAAAAGTGTATTTGTATAAAAGCAGATGTATCAAACAACAAACTGAAATTCATCTATTTCCTCTATTGCGTAACTATGATTTCGAGTAGTGTCACCAGTGTGTAAGTTTATGTGTAACTAAAATTTCAGAACTCAATAAAATCAATGACTTAGTTATTTCTTAGATTGACACTCAAAAATCAAAAATCTTTACCAATCAATCACTTAAAAATTCCCGTCATTCCCACTCAATCGTAGCTGGTGGTTTACCAGAAATATCGTAAATTACCCGGTTAATACCTCTGACTTCGTTGATGATTTGTTTTGACACTTTCCCCAATAAATCATGGGGCAAGTGCGCCGAGTGGGCAGTCATAAAATCAAGTGTTTGAACAGCATGAAGTGCAACAACGTACTCATAAGTTCGACCATTACCCATAACACCTACTGATTTGACTGGTGAAAACACCGCAAAAGCTTGGCTTGTTAAGTCATACCAACTTTTTCTAGTTAACTAATAAGCGGAGTAAAGTAGTTCTGCAAAAAATTGAAAAAGGCCAACTTTATGGACTCTATGTTTAAGGTTGTAAGCTTGTTAAACGTAATCCAGGAAGGTCTTCAAAATCTCTGGTATTCAAAGTTAACAACTCGTAACCATGTTCGATGGCTTGTGCTGCCAACCATAAATCATTGTAACGAGGCCGAGGAGATCGTCCAGACTGTTTTACAGTTGCAGCCAGCACCCCAAAACTCGCAGCTGTTTGTTTAGTTATTTCTAATGTAGGTCGAATCTCAAGTTGACGCATGTAAGCAGCACGCAAGGCACGTTCGGAAGGATCTTTACAAGATTCGACACCAAAACTCAATTCGCCGAGTGAGACAACAGATATAAATACGGGCAAGTTGCCAGCAACTTCAATTACTGCCTGTCGATTAACTTGGTTGCTGGCAAGTCCAATCCAGACACAGCTATCCAAAATCATGCCCATGGATCAAGCACCGCATCGCTAAATTGCTCCTTGCTATCGATTAACCAATCATCTGACTGCTTTGGCGATAGCATAGAAAGACCCAAGCCTAGGAGAGCTTGAGTTGCACTCATGGTTCGTGGTGATGGAACAATTTGAGCAATCGAGGTTTGATTACGCAGAATTGTTACTGTTTCTCCATGGCTACTTACACGGTCCAAAATTTCTCTAGTGTTTCTAGCAAGTTCAGTTGCATTAATTGTAGGCATTTAAGCACCTCGTAATTTACGTATCTATACATATTATGCAATCAATTACAAGGATTTACAACTGGTTTTATTGCTAAGACTCAATTATAAAATGAAGAAATATTTAATATCATTATTTTTTAGAGAAAAAATATATAAATCATGAACTTACGTCGATAAATTAATCCCACTCAAAAATCAAAAATCTTTACCAATCAATCACTTAAAAATTCCCGTCATTCCCACTCAATGGTTGCCGGTGGTTTTGAGCTTACATCAAACGTCACGCGGTTAATTCCCCTGACTTCATTGATGATGCGTGAGGATACTTTTTTGAGCAATGCGTAGGGCAATTCAGCCCAATCAGCCGTCATGAAATCACTCGTTTGCACCGCTCTCAATGCCACCACGTATTCATAGGTTCGGCCGTCGCCCATCACACCAACACTTTTGACTGGCAAAAAAACCGCAAACGCTTGACTGGTCAAATCGTACCAAGACTTGCCCGTCTGTAGATCAATGTGTTCCCTCAACTCATGGATAAAAATATCATCGGCTTTTCTCAAGAGATCTGCGAATTCCTTGTTTACCTCCCCCAAGATTCTCACACCCAAACCAGGCCCTGGAAATGGATGGCGGTAAACCATCTCTCTGGGCAATCCCAATTCGATCCCCAATTCGCGCACCTCATCTTTAAAGAGATCTCTCAAGGGCTCTAAAAGTTTCAATCCCAATTGCTCAGGCAAGCCCCCCACATTGTGGTGACTCTTGATGGTGACGGCCTTTTTACTTTTGGCCCCACCACTCTCAATCACATCGGGATAAATCGTGCCTTGGGCCAACCATTTCGCCCCTTTGGCGCCAGCGCTTTTGAGCTTGGCCGCTTCTTGCTTGAAGACCGACACAAACTCTCTTCCAATGATCTTTCTCTTTTGCTCTGGGTCGCTCACGCCTTTGAGCTCAGTCAAGAAGAGCTCGCTTGCGTCCACCCTTACCACCTTGGCATTCAAGCGACCGACAAACATCGCCATGACCAGGTCGCCCTCATTGAGACGGAGCAGCCCGTGATCAACAAACACACAGGTGAGCTGGTCTCCAATGGCGCGGTGAATCAACGCTGCCGCCACGGATGAGTCCACACCACCTGAAAGTCCCAGGATAACCTCTTCATTGCCCACCTGCTCCCGAATGAGCTTGACGGCCTCCTGCACATGGTCACGCATGATCCAGTCGGGCTTGACCTTGCAGATCTCCAGAGCAAAGCGCTCAAGAATTTGTTGCCCCAGATGAGTATGCGTGACCTCAGGGTGAAACTGCACGCCATAAAAGCCGCGCTTGGCATCGAACATGCCTGCAATGGGACAACTGGGTGTGCTGGCCATCAATTGAAACCCGACCGGCATCTCCACCACCTTGTCACCATGGCTCATCCAGACGTCCAAGAGGCCGTGGCCCTCAGGCGTGGTGACATCGGCCAAACCGTTCAATAAAGCACTGTGGCCATGCGCTCTGATTTGCGCTGCGCCAAACTCGCGTTGATCTCCCCGGTCGACTCGACCGCCCATCTGCAATGCCATGGTCTGCATGCCATAGCAAATCCCAAGGACAGGCACACCAAGCTCAAACACGATTGAGGGGGCTTTGTCTGAATCGGCTTCATAAACACTGGCATGAGAGCCCGATAGCACAATGCCTTTGAGCTCATGGGTGCGGGAGAACTCTAAAATCCACTCGTTGCTAATATCACAGGGATGGACTTCGCAGTAAACATGGGCTTCACGAATTCGTCTTGCTATCAGTTGGGTCACTTGGGAGCCAAAATCCAGGATCAATAAGGTTTGATGTTGCATTTAAAAATGGATCAATCAATAAAACATTGGAATCAATGAAGCTCAAGTCACGAAGAAATGTGCTTCAACATGAAGGTACGCCTGGTTTACCTTGGATTCTGTAGGGCTGGTTCACCAGGCATTTTGTGCGCGCACAAAATCATTCAATCGGCGCGGTAGTTGGGCGCTTCTTTGGTGATTTGAACATCGTGCACATGGCTCTCACGAATACCGGCTGTGGTGATTTCGACAAACTCGGCCTTGGCCTGCATGTCTTGGATACTGGCACAACCACAGTAGCCCAAACTCGCGCGCAGTCCACCCGCCATCTGATAGACAATACTCACCATCGAGCCCTTGTACGGCACACGTCCCTCAATGCCTTCGGGCACCAGTTTGTCAGCATTGGGATTGGTGCGACTCGACTCTTGAAAATAGCGATCGGCGCTACCTTGCTGCATAGCACCAATGCTGCCCATGCCGCGGTAAGTTTTATAGCTTCGACCTTGGTACAAAATCACTTCGCCCGGGGCCTCCTCGGTCCCGGCAAACATGCCCCCCATCATCACCGTGGAGGCGCCGGCTGCGATGGCCTTGGCAATGTCACCGCTGTAGCGTACACCACCATCGGCAATCAAGGGCACACCCGTGCCTTCGAGAGCTCGCGCGACATTGTCAATGGCGGTGATTTGCGGTACACCGACACCCGCGACGATTCGGGTAGTGCAAATGGAGCCCGGACCAATGCCCACCTTGACGGCATCCACTCCCGCGTCCACCAAAGCGCGCGCCGCGCTGGCCGTTGCGATATTGCCCGCCACCACGTCCAAATCAGGGTAGTTCGCTTTGATCCAACGAACCCGCTCGATCACGCCAAAGCTGTGCCCATGGGCCGTGTCCACGACCACGGCATCGACGCCGGCTTTGACCAAAGCCACGATACGCTCCTCAGTTCCCTCGCCCACACCAACAGCAGCCCCCACGCGCAAGCGCCCCGATGAGTCTCTTGCCGCGTTGGGAAAACTCGTCTGTTTGGTGATGTCCTTGACGGTGATCAAGCCTTTTAAAACGAACTTATCATCGATCACAAGCAAGCGCTCGAGTTTGTATTTGTTCAGCAGCGCCTTGGCCTCTTGGGGGGTGCACCCCTCTGGCACGGTGATCAATTTGTCTTGTGGCGTCATGATTTCAGTCACCAAGAGATCGTGACGAGTCTCAAAGCGCAAATCACGTCCTGTGACAATGCCAATCACCACCCCACCATTGCACACCGGAAAGCCCGAGACCCCGAGTTGCTCGGAGAGCTCCATGACTTCGCGAACGGTAAAAGTAGGGGCAATGACCACCGGGTCACGCAAGACACCGCTCTCGTAGCGCTTGACCTTGGAGACTTCGAGCGCTTGCTGCTGGATGGTCAAGTTTTTGTGCACAATCCCAATGCCACCTTCTTGGGCGATGGCGATGGCAAGCCTCGACTCGGTGACCGTGTCCATGGCGGCAGACACCAAGGGCAAGTTGAGGGGTATTCGGCGTGAAAATTGAGTGCTGAGATGGGTGTCTTTGGGTAAGACTTCAGAGTAAGCAGGCACCAATAAGACGTCGTCAAAGGTGAGCGCTTTTCCTAGTAGGCGCATAACTTGTCGCTCCAAATAAAGGATTCTAACGTTTTAGTGGTCAGTCTTTGGCCGCTGGGGCAAGAAAATTCTCGCCTCCCACTCGCACTGGCAAAACAACCCCCCATACCAAATCCAGTATCATTGGATTCCAATACCACGCCCAGAGAAAATACTGGGAACAAGATCGCCGCGCCTGTCATCTGACCCTTTGACGTCCTTGATGTCAGCCTATCCTCACTTGCCCATGCTTTGTCAATAGAAAGCCCACCGATGATGAATAAACCCGCCGCACCCGTTTGCCAAAAACTTCTGCGCTTGACCACACTGGGTGCCATCCTTTTGGTGCTGCAAGGATGCACCGTCTTGAGTGTGGCCGATGCGGTGGTGTCTGGCACTGTGGACGTGATTTCCGTCGGTGTGCATGCCACCACCTCTGCCGTCAAAGCCCTTCTGCCCGATTGATTTGAACTCTCGATTGTTTTGAATTCTCTCTAGCGCTTTGCCGCAATAGACTGGGTTTCAGAGCCGGTGCATCACATGACGCTCAGGATTGACAAAATGAGGCCTGGCCAATGCGCTCCAAGCGGTGCCGCGCACAGCCATCCACGGCCCGGACGTCAAGACACTGGCGCTGTCCAAATCATAGCAAGCAACACTCAAAGGCCCCCCATCGTGGTTGATGAAGCGCTTGGCGCTTATGCAACCGGGCACGCCAGCCAGGCCAGGCATGTGCTCATTGTCATACCAGGCCTCGATCTCCGGCATCCAACCCTCTTGAACATCGGTTTGCACCACGTAGTGCACCCGAGGCTCTTGACCCCAAGCGTGGCCCTTTAGATCAAGTTTAAGTTCATGGCGAGACGCACTCAAGGAAAGTGCAAAAGGCTGCCCTGGCTTTTTGACCGCCCAGGAAACCTGCAAGGCTTCTAACACGACGCCATAGACCCAGGATTCGAAGGCCGCCAACTGCGCCAAGCCAAGCTCTTGCGAACGACTCAAATCAAGCTGAATCAACACCAATAAATGCTCACCAGCATCTTGGGTCTGGGTCCTAACAAATGCCACGCAAGACAAAACCAAGGCAAGTTCGGGCGCTAGACCCGTCTTGGCAAGTGACACTGCTGGCTCAACGTCGAGGGCCCGAGTGCTTCGAGCCAGGAAATCCCCTCCCAATACCGATGACAATGCGCCGCCATCCAACAAGAATTGCCCCTCAAGGGGCAAGCGCAAGCTCAACGACAAACGGTGCGTGAGGGCACTGGGCTTGGGCTTCATCGCTCAATGCCCGACATGCAAGGCCTCTAAAAAGCGAGAGACCATGTTGTAAGCCCCCACCGTCGCGGCCAAATCCACTTTTTGCTGGTCGTTGAAAAACCCTTTGATCGAATCAAACAAAGCATCGGGTACTTTGATCTCTCGCGTCATGGTGTCGGTCATCTTGAGGGCGGCGATTTGAATGGGTGTGTAGAGATGCTGGGCCGCTTCAATGGCGCTGTGATGTGAATCAAAAGGCATGGCCTTCACATGATCAATGGCCGCTTGAGACACCCCTTCCTTCAAAGCGATGGGGGCATGGGCGTTGAACTCATAGAGGGCATCGTTCAAGGCCGCCACCCGCAAAATGATCAGTTCACGCACATCACCCGACAAACTCGAGCGATTGCGCACCGCCGAGAGCATTTGCTCCCAACCGTGGGCAATGGGCGGGCTGTTCAAGAGCACTTGATAAAGATGAGAGACACGACCGCGCTCGGCGGTGATGCGTGCCTCGTGCTCAGCCAACTCTGGGCGGGTTCCGGGTTCAATGGGTGGGATTCTCATGGGGTCTCATTTCTAAAAGATTTAAAAATAGCAAACAATCAAGTCTCAAGTTTTTAAGGGCTCAATCACAGCGCGCCGACATGCCGCCATCGACCACGATTTCGGTGCCGGTGATGAAGCGAGCCTCGTCACTTGCCAAAAATAGTGCGGCGTGTGCACTGTCTCGACCGTCGCCCATAAAGGGCAAGGGAATTCGCGACTGGCGCTGGGCCAAAAGCGTGGAGACGTCACCACCGGTGCGCTGCCCGGCCAACCGGGTCTCCACCATTGGGGTGTGGAGTTGCCCAGGCACGACGGAATTGACCCGAATGCCTTGCTTGGCGTACTGGACGGCCAGCACCTTGGACATTTGTAGCACACCCGCCTTGGTTGCCGCATAGGCCACTTGGGCCGAACCTGTCCAGCGTATACCGGAGGTGGAGGACATGTTCACAATCGCGCCTTTTTGGGCTTTGACCATGTGGGGCAAGACATGTTTACAGCCCAAGAAAACGCTCTTCAAATTGTGATCAATTTGCGCGTCCCACACCTCTTCACTCATCTCGACGGGTCCGCCTTTGGCAGATCCCCCGACATTGTTGATCAAGACATCAATTCGGCCCCAATGGGCCAAGCACGCATTGACCGCGTCGAGCATGGCGGTGCTAGATGTGACGTCGCACTCGCGCGCTTGAAAACTCCCACCAAAGCCCTGGATCAAGTCCTGGGTCTCTTTCATGTTCTCGCCCTTGACGTCTAGGCCAAACACATGGGCGCCCTCTTGGGCAAAAAAGACCGCCATGGCGCGTCCATTGCCCCAACCCGCGCCGACCGAGCCCGCCCCACTGATGAAGACCACGCGGTCGTTGAATCGGCGCTGCTCAAGCGGTAAAAGGTGCAAAGCGGGTGTTGTGCTCATCGTGGGGAGGCCTGTCTGTCATTGAAAAAATAAAAAAATGCCTCGGGTTTCAACGCTCTCGTCTAAACCATCCCCGCGGATAAATCCGGGGGGTTTGGAGACACGCATTCGCAGGGTATCCGGGCTCTCGCATTGCTGCTACAACATCCCGAGCGTGCTTAGACGACTGGAAAGAAACTCGGACTTGGCCGGTGCATTGCCTTTTTGGACCCATTGCACAAACCAGCGTTTGACGCCTTTTTTTCACACGCCACACCAACCGGCAATACTTGCTATCACTGAGCAGGGGCGCATGAAGAAAAGGGTCTTTTGACTTGCCAGGCACGATCACAGGCAGGACAAAGCCCTTGCCCCACGAAACCGAAACCGAAACCGAAACCGAAACCGAAACCGAGGCCGTGGCCGTGTCCCAGCAAATACTGACCACATTGCTTTTACCTTCAATCGAATGCAAGGGACGATGTGACCCCTTGAAACGAGGCCAACCTTTGATCGCGGTCACGCGTTTTGCAATCCCAAACTGTGGATCAACTTTGACAAGAAGGTGAACATGATCAGGCCTGATTTTCATTTCATCAATCTCTGAGCGACCTTCGTTGCTGACTTCTTGAATGATCTCTTTTAGACGCACTTGTGCAACGCCTTTGAGCACATCTTTGCGGCACTTTGGACACCAGACAACAGGGTATTTGAGGCGTACACCACGTTGTTACCACCTTGTTATTCGACTTCTAGGTGACTTTGTATTTTGACGCAACACGATTGTACAGAGCCCTTTGCGATAAGACAATAAAAAATACCTTCGCTCACCCAAAAGCCAAAGCGAGGGGCTTGCGCGAATTATTGGGTCAAAAATCTGAAACTTCAATCCTTGAACGCATAAAGGCTCTGGGGTGTGCTCACCAAGAGGCTCTCGAGCTGAGCGTTTAAAGGGGCGATTTCAGCCAAGGCCTGCACCAGCAATCCATCGTCTGGGATGTGGGTGTGGTTGGGATGGGGCCAGTCGCTGCCCCAAACACATTGGTGCGGGTAAGTTTGCACCAGCAATTTGGCCAAAGCAATGCCAGCACGGTAGGGATGGGCCGGGTCCTTGAAAGGAAAGCGAGAATCGACGCGGTCAATGCCACTGACTTTCACAAAAAACTGTGGCGACTCCAAAAGTGCCATCAAGGCGGCAAAGTCTGGGTGTTCGGCACCGAGCTCGGCGTCCACGCGCGCCATGTGATCGATCACCACAGGCACTGCGCTTTTTTTAAAATGCGCTGAGAGCTCATGAATCAACTGGCTTTGAAAGTGCACCTGCAAATGCATCGCATGCGGCTTGAGTCGATGAGTCAGGGCAATGATGTCCTCTATCGCCTGGGCATTGCCACCCAAATGGGCCATGAAATTGAAACGCACACCCCTCACCCCTAGGCCGGCCAAACGCTTGAGCTCCGCATCCGAGACGTTGGTGGGCAGCAAGGCGACCCCCAAATAGCGCCCCGGTCTGGCCATCAAGGCGTCTTCGAGAACTCGGTTGTCTTGCCCATGCACCGCAGACTGCACAATCACACAACGCTCAATTCCCATCTTGGCGTGCATGGCAAAAAGCGCCTCTTTGGGGGCGTCGTGCGGTGTGACGTGTCGCTCAGGCGTGAATGGAAACAAGGCTTGGGGGCCAAACACATGCACATGCGAATCGGTGGCGTTTTTGGGTAAACGCAGTTGTGGCACGCTCGGTGTTGGATTGAAGGTTTGAACCAGGGTGTGAAGGTCTTGCGTCATGTCGGTTTCAATCAAGTGGGGTCAAAAGGATATTGACACATGGGGTGAGGCTTCAACGTGAAGCCTCACCCATTGTCCGAAAAGAACAAGCGTCACGCCATGCGGTGCAACCCTCAGGTAAAGGGTCAAAAAGAGCAAGGGCTTCAATCGTCCTCGCTTGCAGCATCCAGCCCTGGAAACAGCACCTCGGTGTAGCCAAACTGGGTCATGTCCTCAATGCGCGTCGGATACAAAACACCGTCCAAGTGATCGCATTCGTGCTGCACCACACGGGCATGAAAGCCCTCCACTTTCCGATCGATGACCGCACCCTGAAGATCAAAGCCACGGTACCTGAGCGCCACATGTCTGGGCACCAGACCGCGAAGACCTGGTACCGACAAACACCCCTCCCACGCCGACTCCATCTCTGGGCCCAATGGCTCGAGTTGAGGGTTGATGAGAACGGTTTGCTCAATGATGGGAGCATCGGGGTAGCGAGGATTGGCTTTGCCAGATCCAAAGATCACCACCCGCAAGTTCACCCCAATTTGGGGTGCTGCCAATCCCGCCCCTTGGGCCGCTTTCATGGTGTCCAAGAGGTCTTGGACCAGGGCATGGAGCTCGGGGGTGTCAAACGTCTCGACGTCTTGGGCCACGCGCAAAAGCCGCGCATCTCCCATCTTTAAAATGTCTTGGATGGCCATGAATCTGGATTGGAGTGGGGTTTAAAAAAAGTAGCTCAACGCAGGGGTCCCTCTGAAGCGGCCAAAGCGGCCAAAGCAGCCAAAGCAGGCAAGGGATCGGGTTGAGCACGCCAGTCTTGCAAGCAAGCTTCAAAAGCTGCCTCATCAAGCACCTTTACACCCAGGGACTGTGCTTTTTCAAGTTTGGAGCCCGCGCTCTCGCCGGCAATCACCGCGGTGGTTTTCTTGCTGACACTTGACGCCACCTTGGCCCCCAAGGCCTCCAAGAGGTCGCGGGCTTGGTCTCGGCTCAGTCGCGCGAGGGTTCCCGTGATCACAAAGGTCTGCCCCATGAGCGGCAAGTGCCGCTGGGCCTTGTCGACCTCTTCAGGCCAAGTCACCCCCAAGGCCCGGAGTTGTTCAATCACCTCGCGGTGATGGGCTTGGGCAAAAAAATCGAGCACGCTGCTCGCGACCACGGGGCCCACATCGCGCACTGCCAAAAGTTGCTCACGGCTCGCCCCCATCACCGCATCCAAGCTTCCGAAGTGAGACGCCAAATCCTTGGCCGTGCTCTCGCCCACATGGCGGACCCCCAAGGCGAACAAAAACCTCGCCAAGGTGGTGCTTTTGGATTTCTCGATGCTTGCGAGCAAATTGGCCGAGGATTTTTCCGCCATGCGCTCGAGCGCCATCAGTGCCGCGGAGTCAAGCCGGTACAAATCCGCCACTGTTTGCACCAGTTGCGCGTGCACCATTTGTTCAATGACCTTTTCTCCCAAGTCCTCAATGTCCATGGCACGTCTTGACGCGAAATGGAACAAGGCCTGCGTTCTTTGTGCTTGACAAAACAGTCCTCCACTGCAGCGGTGATCGGCCTCGCCGTCCTCGCGAACAGCCGGGCTGTGGCACACGGGACACTCAGTCGGCATGCGAAAGGACTGAGCGCTGGGCACGCGGCGCTCAAGCACCACACTCACCACCTCAGGAATCACGTCGCCGGCTCGGCGCACCACCACGGTGTCGCCCACGCGAACGTCCTTTCGTTGCGCTTCAATCTCGTTGTGCAGCGTGGCATTGGTCACCGTCACCCCACCCACAAATACGGGGACCAATTTGGCCACTGGGGTCAATTTACCGGTGCGCCCGACTTGCACATCAATGGCCAAGACCTGGGTCAACTGCTCTTGGGCGGGGTATTTGTGTGCCACCGCCCAGCGGGGTTCGCGCGTCAAATATCCCAAGCGCTGTTGCCAATCAAGCCGGTTGACTTTATAGACCACCCCATCGATGTCATAGGGCAGTTGCTCTCGGACCAAGCCCATCTCTTGGTGAAACGCCACCAAGCCCTGAGCGCCCAGCACACGCCGGGACTGCTCGGCCACCGGAAAACCCCAAGCCCTCAAGGCCATCAAGACTTGCCAGTGCTCGCGCAGTCCTTGGGCTTGGAGGTTTTGCACATTCGATTGGGGCAGCTCGGGCGAATGGGGTATCTGTGCAGGGGTGTCAAATATATCCAAGGGGGGTTGCAGCTCGGGGCCAGAGAGGCTTGAAGGCGCGGTGAACAACCCCACCCCATAGGCAAAAAAACTCAAGGGTCTCTCGCTTGCAATGGCGCTGTCGAGTTGGCGCACCGCACCCGCAGCGGCATTGCGCGGGTTGACAAAGGTTTTTTCTTGCTTCATACCCTTGGCAATGCGCGCTCGCTGACGCTCGTTGAGCGCCTCAAAATCCGCTCTCGCCATGTACACCTCACCCCTCACCTCAAGCCACTCGGGTGCGGGCAGGGGTTGGCTTGGGGCCGATCCAAGCTTGCTTGCAGCCGATTGCAAACGCAGCGGTATTTGTCGAATGGTGCGAATGTTGTGGGTGACGTCTTCGCCGTGAAGCCCGTCACCTCTTGTGGCCGCTCTCACGAGCAGCCCATGGTGGTAGGTCAAGTTCATGGCCAATCCATCGAATTTAAGCTCCGCCACATATTCAATGGCAGGGTCGCCCTCTGCGAGTGCCAACTCTCGGCGCATGCGATCATCAAAGGACACCGCACCACTGGCCTGGGTATCGGTCTCGGTTTTGATGCTGAGCATCGACTGCGCGTGCTCGACACTTTGAAAACTCTCGAGCACCCCCGAGCCCACGCGTTGGGTGGGTGAATCGGTCTGGAGCCACTCGGGGTGATCGGCCTCAAGACGCTCCAAGCGTTGGTAGAGTCGGTCGTACTCGGCGTCGGGAAGACTGGGTTCATCGAGGACGTAATAGCGGTGAGCGTGGTCGTTGAGGACCCTCACCAAATTGCGCATTTCGGCAAGCAATCCACCCTCGTACAAATTGGGATCGGTCGAACTCAATGGCATGGAATGAGTGTTGAAGGATTAACTGAAAAGGCGCCGAGCTTGGGGTGAGCCTGCGGCCAAGTCTCTCGAGGACAAGACCGCATAAAGCGCCAACAGGTCTTGCTCGATGTTGGCCAAAGCGTTGGAGGTGAGGACATAGCCTTGGTCATCGGTGATGGTCCCCTCCATGCTTTGCGCGAGCTCTTGGGCGACAAACCACATGCGCCGCAAGGGCTCGTCGCTTGACTCGACTTGGGGCACATCCAAGGTGAGACTCAACAAACGGATGGCCGAGCTCGAAGGGTCATCGGCCAAGGCCGCTTGGGGATCAAAACTCAATCCTAAAATAGGCGGCCCTCCATGGGTCTGGGCTGGGATGACCATGCGCCCCGGAATCACCCCCGCCACAAAGCCCAGGACCCCAGCATGCTGCTGCACAAAGCCTGGACTCCAGGCCAAGCGTTGCGCTTTGATTTGAAAGATGAGTTGCGCGTCGTGTTCGCTGGCGAAGGCATCGAGCTCCTTGCCCCGCGCCACCTCTTGGAGCATGTCGGTGAACTCCACCTCCCCCCCGACGGCATCGGCAAAACGCTGGGTTTTCATGACAAACTCGGAGAACTCAATCTCATTCATGGCCCCCAAGCGGTTGGCCAATTGAATGCCCGCTTGGAAGGCGCTGTACTGCTGGCCCATGCGCAAACTCTCCCACTCGCCCCTTTGGGCGTTCAAGCCCTCGATCATGAAGGGCTTGGTGCCCACTCGCCGTGTAGGGGGCAAGGCCGCCCAGGCGGCCTGGGCCGAGACCAAGCCCTCAATCTCAATGGGCGCGATGGCATCAATCAAGGCGTCCAAAGCAAGCCATCGGTCGTGGTTGTGCAGGGTTTGGCTCACCTCAAAATCCATGTTGTCGGCGCCACCCTGCCCCCCCTCAGTGCCGCTTGGGTGGGCTTGAAGCTCGCCGGGGTGTGGGGAGGACTCTCCCAACGCCTGACCTGGGGAATGGCTCGAGGAATGGCCCGGGGGATACCCCAGAGCACGGCCTTGGGAATCTTGGCCCTCGCCAACAGGTTCTATGGCTTGAGCGCCAGTGTGGGACTCCCAACTGGGCTCACGACGAAGTGCAGATCCTTGCGCATCTTGCTCAGCACTTGAACCGTCGGGGGGCATGGCTTGGCTTTTAGGCTGGGCTCGTAGAGAAGGGTCTGCCTGTCGGGGCTGATTGCGTCTTGATGCCCAGATGCCTTGTGCCACCAAAGCGATGAATGCGACAACACCCAAGAGCAACAAAGCAATTTGAAAAGTACTCATGGATCAGCGTCAGTCCTCGCGGCAAGCGTAATTGCAGAAAAATTCAAAGCGGGTTTCTAAAACCTCATGCCAAGACACCCAAAGACAAAAACTCAAGGACACCAACGACGTTGCCTAAGCCGCTTCGGCCATGGAGATGGCCGACTCCATGTCGACCGCCACTATGCGCGATACGCCTTGCTCTTGCATGGTCACGCCAATCAATTGCTCGGCCATTTCCATGGCAATTTTATTGTGAGAGATGAACAAAAACTGCGTCTCTTTGGACATGCTCTTGACCAGTTTACTGTAGCGCTCGGTGTTGGAATCATCCAGTGGTGCATCGACCTCATCGAGCAAACAAAAGGGCGCAGGATTGAGCTGAAAAATCGCAAACACCAAGGCGATCGCCGTGAGCGCCTTCTCGCCACCGGAGAGCAAATGGATGCTTTGGTTTTTCTTGCCCGGGGGCTGTGCCCACACCTGCACCCCAGAGTCCAAGATCTCTTGACCCGTCATCACGAGTTTGGCGTTGCCGCCCCCAAAAAGCTCCGGGAACATGCGCCCAAAATGCTCATTGACGCTGTGAAAGGTCGCACCCAAGAGGTCGCGCGTCTCGCCATCGATTTTGCGAATGGCCGACTCGAGGGTTTGCATGGCCTGGGTCAAATCGAGCGTTTGCGCATCCAAAAATGCTTTTCTCTCTCTGGCGTGTTGCAGCTCATCGAGAGCCGCCAAATTCACAGCGCCCAGTTGCGCGATTTGACGGTTCAAGCGGTCGATCTCGAAGGACAAACCCGTCAATTTGACCGCCTGCTCAATGATGCCCGCCTCAAGGGCGGCGAGATCGGCTTGCGCCTCTTGAAGACTGGCACTGTGCTGCTCCAAGTTCAGTCTGGCCGCTTGCTCTTTGAGTTGCAAGTCCGAGCCGCGTTGACGCAAGGGCTCGAGCGTGCGCTCCAGACTCAAACGCCTTTCATCACTCGCCCTTAACTTGGCGGTCAAATCGTCGTAGGCACTTCTCTTGGCGGCCAGGACACGTTCGCGCTCGAGTTTCAAGGCCAAGGCCTCTTGCAAGGCGAGCTGGGTGGTATCGATGTTGGTGAGCTCGAGCTCGCTCAGGAGTTGCTCGCGCTCAGCCGCCATCGACTGCATTTGCTCTTGCGCGGTTTGCGACACACGGTGGAGCTCGGCCTCACGGGTCTTGACCTCTCTCAAGGCGAACTCAATTTCTTGAGTCTCCCGCTCAAGGCTGCGGGACTGCTCCTGCGCTTGCTGCAAACGCACTTGCGCGCTTTGCACCTGGTCTTGCACCCGCACATGGTGCTCTTGCAAATCGGCGAGCTGCATGTCCAAGGTCTCCACACTCGCGTCGAGCTCCTCGGATTGGCGCGTGAACTGGGTCAAGCCCTGCTGCACCTCCTCTTGGGAGAGCAGCAAGTTCTCACGCTTCATGCGCGTTTGATCAAAGAGCTGGGCCAGACCCAAGGACTCGACTTGGGTGTCGTGGGCGAGTTTTTGCGCCTGCAGCGTCTCTACCCTCGCTTGTTCGAGCGCTTGCAGAGTTTGGCTGGCGTTGGCCTGGGTGCGCAGCAGGGCCTGGTCGGACTCCTCGCGCATCAATTGTTGGGCTTTGAGTTGACGCTCCAAATTCTCAATTTTTTGGGACCTCTCGAGCACCCCGGCTTGTTCATCATCGGGGGCATAAAGCATCACGCTTTGCGCGCCAACACTGTGACCCTCTTGCGTATAGATGAACTCCTCTTGGCTCAGTTGGTACTGACTTCGCGCAGCGAAGGCTTGGGAGAGATGGTCTGCGGTGTAGGCGCCAGAAAGCCAGTGACCCAAGAGCGCGGCCAGGGCCGCATCGTGACAATGCACCTTGTCGACCAATCGGGGCAATTTGTGCTTGACCGGTGTGGGGTGGTCTTTGGGCAACTCGTGGAACGTGACCTTGGCGGGCGGTGGATCTTGATCGAGCGACTGAATGCTCTCTAAGCGGCCGACTTGCATGGAGCGCATGCGCTCCTTCAAGGCGGCCTCGACGGCGGTCTCCCAGCCCTCTTGCACCTTCAACTGACTCCAAAGTGCGGGCAGGTCTTGTAGACCGTGTTTGGTCAGCCACGGCTTTAAGCGCCCATTGTCGAGAACATGGCTTTGGAGCTCCTTTAAGGCTTCGAGCCGGGCCGATAAATCAGCATATTTGGCTCGCTCTTGGTTGACGCGCTCTTGGGCGAGTCGACGTTCTTCTTCAAGGAGGGGGACTTTTTCTTGCAACCGCGCGAGATCCGTTTGCGCTTTCAAAGCCTGGTCTCGGGCCAACAACAGTTTTTCTTGCACTTGCTCCAAACGCATCGGGTCAGGGGCATTGAGGCCAGAAACTTCCAGTGCCAAGCGCTCTTGGCGTTCAAGCAATTGCTGCATTTGGCTTTGCACCGAGCGCTGCTCAGAGGCCAGGACTTGGAGTTGCTGCTGAACATCAATCACGCGTTGGTGCTGAGCGCGCTCGACGCCTTGCTGGCGGGTCCAGTCTTCGCGAAGCTGCTCGCCCAAGAGCGTCACCTCTTCGCTTTGCGCATTGAGTTGCTCAAGACGCTCGGACTGCGCGAGGGTTTTTTCGTCCAAACCCTCGAGCTCCGCACTCGCTTCGAGCTCTTTGCTCTGCCAACTCTGGCGCTGTTCGGCCAAGACCGTCAAGCGCTGCTCAGTCTTTTGGCGGGACTGCTCGATAAAGCGCAGTTGCGCCTCCAAGCGACCGACCTCGGCCGAGGATTCGTACAAAATCCCTTGGGCTTGGTTGACCTCGTCACCGGTGGCGTAATGCGATTGGCGCAAGGTCTCAATCTCGGACTCGATGTGGCGCAAATCGGCCACTTTGGCCTCTAGATCCAGGGTGTTTTTTTCAATCTCAGTTTTGTACTGCTCTTGCTGGAGCTTGGCCTCTTGCCACTTGAGCCACCACAGTTGCTGCTGGCGAACACTCACCTCGAGCTGCAAGTCCTTGAACTGCTGGGCAACACTGGCTTGGAGCTCGAGCTTTTCGAGTTGAGCGTTGAGCTCGAGCAAGATGTCGTCCACACGGGTCAAGTTCTCCCGCGTATCGCTCAAGCGGTTTTCGGTTTCACGCCGACGCTCTTTGTATTTAGAGACCCCGGCGGCTTCCTCCAAAAAGAGCCTCAACTCCTCGGGCTTGGATTCGATGATGCGGCTGATGGTGCCTTGGCCAATGATGGCGTAAGCACGAGGGCCCAAACCGGTGCCCAAAAACACGTCTTGCACGTCGCGGCGACGCACCGGCATGTTGTTGAGGTAGTAACTGCTAGAGCCTTCCCGGGTGAGCACGCGCTTGACCGCAATCTCCGCGTACTGGCTCCACTGCCCGCCCGCTCGGTGGTCGGCATTGTCAAACACCAGCTCGACACTGCTTCTTGAGGAGGCTTTGCGCAAATTGGTGCCGTTGAAGATGACGTCTTGCATGGACTCGCCACGCAACTCACTCGCTCGACTCTCACCCAAGACCCAGCGCACCGCGTCCATGATGTTGGATTTGCCGCATCCGTTGGGCCCCACCACCCCCACCAATTGACCCGGGAGCAACAACTGGGTCGCATCGGCAAAGGACTTGAAGCCCGAGAGTTTGATATTTGTGAGACGCACCGAAAAAGCCTTAAAACCTGCAAGGTAGTGTGAAAATACGGCCCAAAGTCGAGAAAGCCGTTGAAGTAAGCGTCCTTGGGCGAAGCGAGAGTCTAGCGCATTTTGAGAGAAAAAGGGTGCCCTTGAAGGATCAACCCGTTGAGCCTGAGAGTTCCTCATGAGCCAATTGGACTTGACGCTCGAGTTGCTCCGTGAGGCGCGCCAAGCCCTGATACTGCGCCCACAAGGCTTCAAGATCTTCTGCCCTCACCCGCCGGGCCTGCATGAGGTCTTGCAGAGTCGCCTCCAGACCTCGCACCGCCTCCAACACGAGCGGCGTGGCAAAAAGGCCCACCAAGCCCTTGAATCGGTGCACCACCTCCAAGGCCTCCCCCATGGCCGCGCCCATCTCTGGGTTCGAGGGGGCCTGCTCGCCTTTGGCGCAGCAAGCCAGCCCACCGAGCAAGGCACGGGACAAACGCCCAAGCTCAGGCCCCAAGGAGTCCAAAAAACTGCCCAACAAGGCCCGTGACTGCGGGGCTTGCAGCTCAAAATGGGCCAGACGTTCAGGGTCAAAACATCGGGGGAAATCGCTCAATGGCTGGGTCATGGACAATTTTTTTAGAATGTTAACTAAAGTATAACGCCAGTATGCCCCTCGCCCCGATCTGCAACCGAGCCGCGGTCCACCAAACTGCTGCGCGCCCCTTGCACGACAACAATCCCCATTCAAAGCGATAATGTCGGCATGAATCCTTTGCTCAAAGATCTCCAACCCTATCCTTTTGAGAGGCTCAGACTCCTTTTTGAAGGGGTGAAGCCCAACCCTGACTTGCGCGCCATTAGCCTGGGGATCGGCGAGCCCAAGCACCCCACGCCCGAGTGGCTCAAGCAAGAACTCTTGGCTGGGTTTGGCGGCTTGGCCAGCTACCCGCCGACCGCAGGAGACTTGTCCTTGCGCGAGGCCTGTGCCACATGGCTGTCCAAGCGCTACGGCTTGACGCTCTCGCCCAAGCGGCAAATACTCCCCATCAACGGCTCGCGCGAGGCGCTTTTTTCCATCGCCCAAACGGTGGTCAACCCGCAGTGGCGTGGCCAACGCGGACATACCAACCTCGCCCCTGTGGTGGTGTGCCCCAACCCGTTTTACCAAATCTACGAAGGGGCGGCCATCTTGGCTGGGGCCCAACCGCATTACGTGCCGTCTTTGCCCGAGCACAACTTTGCCATGGACTGGGCGAGCGTGCCCGACGATATTTGGGCCCGCACCCAACTGCTCTACGTCTGTTCACCCGGCAACCCGACAGGCGCCGTGGTGCCCCTCCAGGAGTGGGCCGAGCTCTTTGAGCTGTCTGACCGCCACGGCTTTGTGATTGCCTCGGATGAGTGCTATAGCGAGATTTATTTCCGACCCGAGCCGCCCTTGGGCGCATTGGAGGCTGCCCACCAACTCGGCAGATTGGACTTTAAGAATTTATTGGCCTTCACCAGTCTTTCTAAGCGCAGCAACATGCCAGGACTCAGGAGTGGCTTTGTGGCGGGAGACGAGCGGCTCATCGAATCCTTTTTGCTCTACCGAACCTACCACGGCTCGGCCATGAGTGGCATGGTGCAGCACGCCAGCATTGCAACATGGCTCGATGAGGCCCATGTGATGGATAATCGCGCCTGGTATCAAGACAAGTTCGCCCAGGTGACCCCCTTGCTGCAAGAGGTTCTGGAGGTGGCGCTCCCGGACGCGGGATTTTATCTCTGGGCGAAAGTTCCCGGCGAAGACGATGAACGGTTTGCCCGAGAATTGCTAGCCCAATACAATGTGACGGTTCTCCCAGGCTCCTATCTGGCCAGAACCGTGGATTTACTCAACCCTGGCCGCGGCCGAATTCGCATGGCCTTGGTGGCTCAAACCCAAGAGTGCGTTGAGGCGGCCCAGCGCATTGTGCAGTTCACCCGTGGCTATCGGCCCTGAGCGCGTGGTTCGCTGGAAACCTCGCGCATTGAGCTCAAGACCCCAAGTTTTTGCTTCAAAAGATTGCTTTCTCGGTTTAATTTCTTGTTTTAATTTCTCAATTTTGTTTTTTTAATTTTTTAATCCTTCATTTCACCATGACCACAACTCTTGAATCCACCATCAACCAAGCCTGGGAACACAGAAGCGAGCTCAGTCCGGCCAAGGCACCCAAAGAAACCATTGAAGCGGTCGACCACGTGGTGAGTGAATTGAACGCAGGGCGTCTTCGCGTGGCCACCCGCCAAGGGGTGGGCCAATGGACCACCCATGAGTGGATCAAAAAAGCCGTGCTGCTGTCCTTTCGTCTCAAAGACAATGAAATGATCCATGCCGGAGGCCTTGGGTTTTACGACAAAGTGCAAACCAAATTCTCCAAACTCTCGGCCGAGCAAATGGCCCAAAGTGGTGTGCGTGTGGTGCCCCCCGCAGTCGCCAGACACGGCGCCTTCATTGGCTCGGGTGCGATTTTGATGCCCAGCTACGTCAACATCGGGGCCTATGTGGACTCGGGCACCATGGTCGACACTTGGGCCACCGTCGGGTCGTGTGCACAAGTGGGCAAAAACGTCCACCTCTCGGGGGGTGTGGGTTTGGGCGGCGTGCTCGAGCCGCTCCAAGCCAACCCAACCATCATTGAGGACAACTGCTTCATTGGCGCGAGAAGCGAGATCGTCGAGGGCGTGATCGTGGAAGAAAATTCGGTGATCTCCATGGGCGTCTACATTGGACAAAGCACCAAAATCTATGATCGCGCCACCAAAACCGTGAGCTATGGTCGCATCCCCGCGGGCTCGGTGGTGGTCTCGGGCAGTCTGCCCAGCGCAGACGCCAGCCACAGCCTTTACTGCGCGGTGATCGTCAAACGGGTGGACGCCCAAACGCGTGCCAAGACCAGCTTGAATGAACTCCTCAGAGACTGAGACTGAAGTCACTCGCGCAAGGTTCAAACTCAACCGAGCCTGAACCCTGCATGCCCCCACCCCAGCCCTTTGCCACTCACTTTGCCACATACTTTGCCACTCACTTCGCCGCATGAGCAACACCCTCGAACTCACTGAACTGCTGATCTCCAAGGCCTCCATCACGCCGCTTGACGAGCAGTGCCAGAGCGTCATCGCCAAGCGCCTCCAAGCCCTGGGGTTTGCGTGTGAGCACTTGCCCCATGCACCAGAAGGTTCGAGGGAGCTTGAGGTGCAAAACCTTTGGGCACTCAAAGCCGCGCCGCTGCTCGCTGCTCCTGGGGCTGAGGTCGCCAGCGCCCCGGTCTTGGTCTTTGCCGGTCACACCGATGTGGTGCCAACGGGGCCCATGAAGAACTGGTCGAGCGACCCCTTTTCACCCTCCAAGCGCGAGGGCAAACTCTATGGCCGAGGAGCCAGCGACATGAAGTCCTCCCTGGCCGCCATGGTGGTGGCTTGTGAGGAGTTTTATGCCCTAGTCAAAAACCCCGCATTCTCGGTGGCTTTTTTATTGACCAGTGACGAAGAAGGCCCCGCCACCCATGGGACCGTCGCCGTCTGCGATTGGCTCACCAAGAAAAAACAACGCTTGGATTGGTGCATTGTGGGCGAGCCCACCTCGGTGAAGATTTGCGGAGACATGATCAAAAATGGTCGCCGCGGCACCTTGAGCGGCAAGCTCGTGGTCAAAGGCGTGCAAGGCCACATTGCCTATCCGCATCTGGCCAAAAACCCCATCCATTTGGTATCCCCCGCCTTGGCCGAATTGGTGGCCATACAGTGGGACCAAGGCAACGAGTTCTTCCAACCCACCAGTTGGCAAATCAGCAACATCCACGCCGGCACGGGTGCAAGCAATGTGATCGCGGGCGAGTGTGTGATCGATTTCAATTTCCGCTTTTGCACCGAGTCCACGGTGCAAAGCCTGCAGCAACGACTCCAATCGGTGCTGGACCACCATGCACTGGAGTACGCTTTACAGTGGACGCTCGGGGGGCAACCCTTCATCACCCCTCCTGGGGCCTTGGTGGAAGTTGTACAGTCGGCCATCGAGTCCGTCATCCATCAGCGCGCTGAGCTCTCCACCACGGGGGGCACGAGTGATGGACGCTTCATCGCCACCATTTGCCCCGAGGTGATTGAGCTGGGCCCACCGAATGCGAGCATTCACAAAGTCGATGAGCACATTGAGATCGCCGACATCGAGCGGCTCAAGAACATTTACTTGGGCGTTTTAGAACGACTGCAAGTGCTCACGAGCTCGGGTGCTGCACATGGGGCACAAGCACCCTTTGCGCCCCATGCGCCCCATGCGCCCCACTAAAGCCCCTAGTCCATGAAACTTCTGGCCTGGGTTGAACACGTCGCAAGGGCACTCGATGAGGGCGGCGCGCACACTGGGCAAGGGACCACCAACACCTGGGATGAGGCCGCATGGCTGGTGCTGTGGGCATTGGGTTGGCCCTTGGATACGCCCTTGGATACACCTTTGGAAACGCCGCAAAAAGGGTATGTCAATGGTGCACCTGTATCACCCGTAGCAACGACAGCAACGACAGCAACGACAGCAACGACAGCAACGGTAGCTGCCGTTGCTGCCAATGCCCCCACTGCGCTTGCCAACCTTGAGCTGAGCCTTGCGCAAACGCAGGCCATTGAATCGGCCCTCCACGTCCGCGTGAACGACAAAAAACCCATGGCCTACATCGCCCAAGAGGCCTGGTTGCAAGGCCTCTCCTTTTACGTCGACGAGCGCACCATCATCCCGCGTAGCCTCATTGCCGAAGTCTTGATGGCCGACAGCCTCCTGCCGTGGATGCCGCATGATCCTCACCGCATCTTGGACTTGTGCACCGGCAATGGCAGCTTGGGGGTATTGAGTGCCGTTCATTGGCCTGAGTCTTTGGTGGTCGGCAGTGATGTCAGCCAAGCGGCCTTGGAAGTGGCACGCATCAACGCGCAGCGCCACGGACTGGCCTCCCGCATAGAGTGGCGTGTGTCCAATGGACTTGAGGCCTTTGATCTCGATACCGCAGCAACTGTAGACTCCAACGCGCACAACGCACCCCACGAGACCCGCTTTGACCTGGTGCTTTGCAACCCACCTTATGTCCCCGAGACCCACATGCAGTCCTTGCCCGCCGAGTTCAAGGCCGAGCCTGCCTTGGCTCTCTCGGGTGGAGAAGACGGAATGGATTTCATCCAATCGATCTTGCCCCATGTGCACCGACTCATGACCGACAAGGGCTTATTGGTGCTCGAGATCGGTCACGAAATTGACGCCTTTGCCCGCCACTACCCGCGCTTGACTTGGGTGAGCATGTCCACCCAAGAAAGCGAAGAACAAGTGCTCCTCTTCACGGTGGCCGAACTCAAGGCCTATTTTTCTTGACCCCTTAGCGACGACTGCCTTGATCAACGCCCTTTATCCGTGCTTATTCGCCATCCCTCACGCACACCTCCACCAACACCACCACCACCACCACCACCTCCAACCACAGATCCAATCAAACCTCCTCCTCAACCCCTCTATCCAATGAAACGCAAGCGCCCTCCTAGGGGATGGGGCTGGCACTTTTTTTTGATTTTTTTGCACCCACGCCCACACTCCCCCCATGATCACTTTTAGAAACATTGAACTGCGTCGCGGAACGCGCACCTTGCTCTCGGGCGTGAATTTGGTGATCAACCCGGGCGAAAAAATTGGCCTGGTGGGTCGCAACGGTGCGGGCAAGTCCACCTTCTTTGCCCTCCTCACCGGCGACCTCCAAGAAGAAAAGGGTGAGGTTGAGATCCCCGAGCACTGGAGACTGGCCCAAGTCGAGCAGCACATGCCAGAGACTGACAGTTCTGCAAGCGACTACGTGTTGGAGTCCGATGCGGCACTGCAAGTGGCCTCTCAGGCGCTCAAAGCGGCCGAGGCCAGCAACGACGGCATGGCCATTGCCGAGGCCCACTTGGCGCTGGCCGATGCGGGCGTGCACGATGCACTATCAAGAGCACAGTCTTTGATTTTGGGTCTCGGGTTCAAGCCGCATGAATTGGATTTACCCGTCAACAGCTTTTCAGGCGGATGGCGCATGCGACTGCAACTGGCGCGTGCACTCATGTGCCCCTCAGACTTGATGCTGCTCGACGAGCCCACCAATCACTTGGACTTGGACGCCTTGGTCTGGCTCGAGAGTTGGCTGCAGCGCTATAGCGGCACCTTGGTCATCATCAGCCATGACCGCGAATTCTTGGATGCGGTCACCAAGATCACCTTGCACATCGACCACGGACAAATCAGCCGCTACGGCGCGAACTACTCAGGCTTTGAGACCTTGCGAACCCAGGAACTGATCTTGCAGCAAGCCGCCTTTGTCAAGCAGCAAGACCGCATCAACCATTTGCAGCACTTTATCGACCGTTTCAAAGCCAAGGCGAGCAAGGCCAAACAAGCGCAAAGTCGCGTCAAAGCTCTCGAGCGCATGGAGAAAATGTCCCCCATGCTCAACGAGGCCGATTTCACCTTCGCCTTCAAAGAGCCCTTGCAACTGCCCAACCCCATGATTGCCATCCAAAACGGCAGTTTTGGCTACAAAAACGATGACGAGTCCACGGTGATTTTGAGCGGTGTCGGCCGCTCCGTCTTGAGTGGACAACGCATTGGAATCTTGGGCGCCAATGGACAAGGCAAATCGACTTTCATCAAAACCTTGTCGCAAAGCATCCCCCTCGTGAGTGGCGAGATGGTGCAAGGCAAGGGTTTGAACATTGGCTACTTTGCCCAACAAGAACTCGATGTCTTGCGCCCGGGCCAGTCGCCCTTGGAGCACATGCAAGACCTGGCTCGCCGAGGCATCGGCAGCTCCAAGGAGCAAGAGATACGCAACTTTTTGGGCACCTTTCGCTTTGCCGACACCATGGTGCACCAAGCCGTGGGCACCTTGTCTGGGGGAGAAAAAGCGCGTTTGGTGCTGGCCATGATCGTTTGGCAACGCCCCAATTTGCTGCTCCTCGATGAGCCCACCAACCACCTGGACTTGATGACCCGAGAGGCCTTGGCCATGGCGCTCAACGATTTTGATGGCACCGTGATGCTGGTGAGCCACGACCGCTCACTCCTGCGATCCGTGTGCGAGGAGTTTTGGCTGGTTTCGCGCTCAGGCATCGCCGACTTCAAGGGTGACTTGGACGAGTACCAACGCTATTTGCTCGAGCAGTCAAAAGCCATGAAAGACGAGCAGTCTGGCAAAAAGGCCAACAAATCAAGCCCAAACTCAAAACGCAACCCCAAGTCCAGCACCCAGCCCCCTGAGACTTCTGAGGGTTTACTCAGCATGACGCCCAATCGCACTGGGGACTTGGCGCCCGCGAACTTGAGCCGCGAGGACAAAAAACTCGAACAACAAAAACGTTTAGAGCGTGAACGCGCGCTCCAAGCGCAAATTCAGCCCCTCAAAAAAGAGCTACAAGCCACTGAGTTGAGGCTGCAAACCGTGCAAGCCCAAGTGCTCACTTTGGAGGCAAGCTTGATGCAAGACTTGAGCCCACAAGAGCGCGCCCAAAACGGCAAAGCCCTGAAGTCCTTGCAAGAAGAGGCGAGCAACTTGGAAGAAAAATGGCTGATGCTGGGCGAACACATCGAGCAGTCGCACGCCCTGCCCACCGCATAAAGTCTGCCCAAACGATCAGCGACACCCGCGCTTGACAGCGGGGAGGCTCTGCCTTGACCGATCTAGACCCATCTCAACAGATCTAGGCCGCTGTTCCCGTCTAGAATCTCCTCACGATCAGAGTCCGGGTTCAGCAAGCGAGGGCTAAAAAACACCTAGAAATACCTAGAAATACCAAGAAACATTTTGAAATGCCTAGAAATGCCCAGAACTGCCACTCGAGATGACTGACCCTGAAGCTTCCAACCCCGTGCGCACCTTTTGTCGCCTGAGCCTTTGCGCCTTGGCCATTTCGGTGAGCCTTGGCGTGGCGTTGGTGTCCTTGTCCAAGGCGCTCTTGTTGCTGGCCTTTGTCGCCTTGCTCGTGCAAAGTATCTGGCTGACCCAAGGCCGCGGCGCGCACCCCAGCACCGATCAGAGCCGATCCAAGCCAGCCAGACTTGCCAGACCCATCCCAGTCCATTTTGAGACTCACTGGGCCATTTATGCCGCACTGGGTTGGATGGCCTTGTCGGTGCTTTGGACCGAAGCACCCACCCCAACTTGGACCACCGCCTTGCTGCGCCACGCCCGCTTTTTGGTTTTGCCCTTGGGGATGTTTTGCTTGAACGAGCGCGCCGATGTGATGGCGGTCTTGCGTGCCTTGGTGCTGGCACAACTCGTGATTGTGGTGCTGTCTTGTTTGCTCTGGCTCGGTGTTGACGTGCCGCTGCACAACCCGGTTTACCCGATGAATTTTGGCCTGGTGATCAACGGCCACTTGGAGCAACCCATCATGAGCACTTTGATGCTGGTGGTGCTGTGGCATTTCAAGGAAGAGCTCTTCCCAGGTGTGAGCGCCGTTTGGATCTACCTCGCTTGCGCCATGACGGTGGGCAATGTGCTTTTTGTCATGACCGGGCGCACAGGCTTCATTGCCATGATCGTGGCCGTCACATTGATACTCGTCAAGCACAGCCCCAGCGCCTTGAAACACAAAATCACCTGGGTGCTCATCACACCCGTTGTCTTGAGTATGACGCTGGGGTGGGTCTCGCCGCGATTTTACGCCCGCATCACCGAGGGGGTGCACGACGTGGAGCTCTACACCCAAGGCTTTGATGCCACCTCACAGGGATACCGGCTGGACTATTGGCACCAGTCCATCAAGTCCCTGGCCGAGGCTCCCTTGATGGGGCATGGGGTGGGGAGTTGGCGGCAAGAGTACATCCGCTTTGGCGGCGATGAGCCCAACCCACCGAGCAACCCGCATGAGCAGTTTTTGCTCTGGTGGGTCGAGGCAGGCGTGGTCGGGCTTATCTTCATGGGGCTGATTTTTGTAGCGATGTGGCGAGACGCCCGGCGTTTGGAAGAACCTGCCCAAAGCGCCATGCAAGCAACTTGGGCCATCACCCTCATGGTGAGCCTCTTTAATTGCCCGTTTTACGGTGCGGGCATGGGGGAGTTTTTTCTCATCATCTTTGCCTGCCTCTTGGCCTTGGGCAAGCCTGGAATGAAGACCCACCGGGTCTTGGGTCACCCGACACTCAACCACTCAGGCCCAGCCCACTCTGACTTCAAGGAGGCGCTGGGTTTGCCTAAGGCGATGTTCACCCTTGCGACCTCAAGCCCGTCTTGGATTGAACGCTTGGGCCTCATGGTCGTGACCCAGCCCTTGTCAAAACCGGTGCCTGGCAATGAGCGCAACTACCAGCAAAGCGAGGGACTGCGCAAACTTGGCTATCGCCAGTTGAGAAAACTCGTCTACCTGCAACTGCATTCGCAGCGCCACTTGATGTGCGAGCGCGCCCAAGCGGAGTGGAAAAAAGGCTTGTGGATCTACGAAAGAACAGCGCAAATTGGCGACTGTTTGATGGATTTGGCACCCAGAAGTCTCTTGAAAAAACACGGCTTGGAGATGGATTTGTTGACCTTGCCGCACTTGGCCCAACTCTTTGAATTCGATCCTTGCTTTGGCCACGTGCTCACCGATGCGCGAGCTGCAAAACTCAATCGTTATGATTTTGTCGTGGTGCAAAGTGTTCACCACCGCGCCTTGATCAAGAAGATCACGTATTTTCGGGATTTGCCGTGGCTTTGCATTCAGGGGTTTTACGATGTGCCTGACTTCTCGCGCATGCGCTGGAGCACGCAGCGCTTGATGGATTGGTTTGACAGGCCTGGGGATGCGAGCAGCGTTGAGGATGCGCTCAGCTTTGAAGCCCACGCCCGGCAAAAACTCTGGCTGCCGCCAGCAGTGCCCAGTCTACAGACCCAGACCCAGATCCAGATCCAGATCCAGATCCAAAAGGCAGCTTACACAACTGCGGCCCACCCAGCGCCCACCCATGAACTGGCGCTGGCCTTGGGCGGCGTGGATCCGGTGCGCACCTACCACCGCTGGCCCGAACTCTTGGTGCTCTTGTCAGGCCTTGGATTCACCTCTTGCAGCCTAATTGGCAAGGGCGAAGTGGCCTTAAAGAGTGCAAAAGACATTGAGGACTTGAACCAGGATTGGATGCGCATTGACAACCAAATCAACCGCACGACCTTGATCGAGTGCGCTCAAATTCTGGCACGCACGAAGCTCTTGATCACCGCTGACGGCGGGATGATGCACTTGGCCATTTCAAGCGGCACGGGCCACATCATTTCCCTCTTTACCCAGGGCATTGATCCCGAGTACCGCTTGCCCAAAGACTTGATTGGCCAAGCTCTCCAAAGCGTTGATCAAGACCTTAACCGCATCACGCCTGGGGAGATTGTGAACAAGATCCATGAGCTCAGTCTCTTCTAGCACCATCGAGCGCTAGTGCAGCATCGCTGCGTGGGGCGGCGCTGGATTAATCTTATGATTAGTCTGATGATTTTTCAGGATTTTTGACCAAGAGTTTTTTCCAGCGCTGCACCTCTTGGCGAATCATGTGCTCGAACTCTTGTGGCGTGGAGGGCGACACCTCGCCGTCAACGACTTGCAGTCGTTTGCTCACCTCAGGACGCGACAAGGCCACTTTGAGGGCCGCGTTGAGTTTGTCCACGATGGCGCTGGGTGTGCCAGCGGGTGCAATCACGCCCCACCACACCACCGCATTGAAGCCCTTGAAGCCTTGCTCGGCGATGGTTTTGACGTCCGACTCGGACTGAATGCGGTTGATCCCAGAGCTTGCCAAAATTCTGAGGCGCTTGGCGTCGGCCAAGGGCTTGATCTGGGACATACCCGTGAAGAGCAAATCCACATGGCCCGCCGCAACATCGTTGATCGCAGGTCCAGCCCCGCGGTAGGTCACCATCACCAAGGGACTGCCCAGCGCCTCTTGCAGCATGAGCGCCGCCAAGTGTGAGCCTGAGCCGTCGCCCGACGTGGCCATGCTCAGTCTCCCAGGGTTGAGCCGGGCGTAATTGATCAACTCCGTGACATTGCTCACCCCCAGCCCTAGCCTAGCGGCCAATCCAAAAGGATAAGTGATCACCAAAGAAATCGGCGCAAAATCCTCGGGGGTTTTGTAAGGCATTTGCGGCATGAGGCTCGGGTTGGTGGCCAAACTCGTGCTCACCAAACCCAGGGTATAGCCATCATTGACCGCTTTGGAGACCAGCTCGGTGCCGACCACCGTGTTGCCCCCGCCCTTGTTGTCGATCAAGATCGGTTGGGCCAACACTTCGGAGAGCTTGTCGGCAAATGACCTGGCGATGAAGTCCCCTCCCCCCCCCGGCGCAAACGGCACCACCACGCGAATGGCGTGGTTGGGATAGGGGTCTGCAGCAAAAGCATTGTGCGATATGAGCGACGTGAACAATGTGAGCGACATGAGCGCCGCGACAGAGTAAGCCCAAGGGAGATGCCGTCTGAATTTAAACATCAGCGATGATGCGTTGATCATGGAAAGCCTCATGGATCCATTCCTTTAAGAATTGGTGGGAGAAAGAATACCATGAAGCTGTCCCTGGGCCTCATTGGCCCAGCGTGCAAACGTGCAAACGTGCAAACGTGCAAACGTGCAAACGTGCAAACGTGCAAACGTGCAAGCGTGCAAGCGTGCAAGCGTGCAAGCGTCGCTGTGAACCGCTTTCCAGTCAAAGTCCCAAATAGGCTTTTTTGATCTCTGGCTGGCTGGCGATCTCATTCGAGGCCCCCGAGCTCACCACGCGACCGTTCTCCAGCACATAGGTGCGCTCAGACACTGCGAGCGCGCGACTCACGTTTTGCTCGACCAAAAGCACCGAGGTCCCGCGCTCGTGGATGGATTGAATCACATTGAACATCTCACTCACAATCGCGGGGGCAAGACCGAGAGACGGTTCATCGAGCAAGAGCAGTTGCGGCAAGGCCATCAAAGCGCGCCCGATGGCCACCATTTGCTGCTGCCCTCCCGAGAGTTCTGCAGAGACTTGCTTCAACTTGGTCTTCACCACGGGAAAAAGCTCACACACCCACTCCAAAGTGTCGGCTCTTTTTGAGCGGGCCTTCGCGTGCACGGCACCCAAGAGCAAATTCTCCTGCACCGTCATGGATCCATACAAACGCCTGCCCTCCGGCACCAAGGCGAGACCGCGCTCACACAAACGGTGCGCGGCCAGTCCGGTGAGGTCCTCTCCTTGCCAGAGAATTTTCCCAACACGCGTGCGGTTCAACCCCATGATGGCATTGATCAAGGTGGTTTTGCCCGCGCCATTGGGGCCGATCACACAGACCAACTCTTTTGGCTCGATCTTCATCGACACCGCCCACAGGGCCGGTGCTGCACCGTAATTGACGTGGACGTTTTGGAGCTCAAGCATGGATAGACTTCACTGTGCGTTGGGCAAAGACAGCTCGCCGTGGCCTTCGCCCAAATAGGCGGTGACCACCTGCGGCTCGCGCATGACCGCTTGCGGCAAACCGTAAGCAATGACCCGGCCTTGATCGAGCACCAGCAAATGATCGGACAAGGCCATCACCGCTTGCATCACATGCTCCACAAAGACAATGGAGGTGCCTTGGTCGCGGATACGGCGGATGGTCTGCACCGCCACCTCGATCTCGCCAGGGGTGAGGCCAGAGAGCACCTCGTCGAGCAACAAAACCCGGGGCTTGGCCGCCAAGGCGCGCGCCAACTCCAAGAATTTGCGCTGGTGCAAATTGAGCTCATCGGGCAAGTCGTTCGCCCGTGCCGAAAGTCCCGTGAACTCAAGCCAGACACAAGCCTCTTGGCGAGCTCGGGTCTGGTCGGTGTCGCTCACGCCATACTGAGACGAGAGCATGACGTTTTGCAGCACCGTGAGTCCAGCAAAGGGCCGGGGAATTTGGTAGGTGCGTGAAACACCGAGGCGTCGGATTTGGTGAGAAGGCAAGCCCTCACACGCCACACCGGCGAGTTGGATCGAACCACTCGTGGGAGAAAAATGCCCCGTCACCACATTGATGAAGGTCGATTTGCCCGACCCGTTGGGCCCCAGAAGCCCCAAGATTTCACCTTGGTAAAGCTTCAAATCCACGCCATCAAGCGCCTTGATGCCAGCAAAGTGTTTGGTAAGTCCTTTGACCTCGAGCGCGAGCGGCACATCACTCCAATCCATGGGCTCGCGCGCGACAAGCCCCAAAGAAGCCAGCGCGTCATCAGCGACAGCGCCGCGCTCGTGCTCGGGCGCCAAAGCAGACACATCTTTGGTCTTTGCTTTAACACGCGCCTTGCGCCAAGATTGGTAGGTCCCCCATATGCCTTGGGGCATGAGGAGCACCGAGAAGGTGAGGATCAAACCAATGACAATGCGGCCCATCAAGGCGCTCGCCCCATCGGTGAAGGCGTTGAGCAAAAAGGTGATCAAGACGGCACCCACCATGGGGCCAGCCCAATGGCGTGCACCACCGAGCACACTCATGAGCACCACTGTCAAAGGGACCGTGATGTTGAAAGTTTCACCCACCGTCACATAGGAGACATAAAGCGCATGAACGCTTCCCATCATGCCGGCAAAAAAACTCGACACGGCAAAGGCGGCCATTTTGAGGGCAAAGGTGGGCACGCCGTGGACTTGCGCGACATCCTCATCGTCGTGAATGGCCAAAAGACCCAGACCGGCTTTGGAGAAGTAGAGGGTTCTGGCCGAGAGCAAACACAACATCGCCAGCCCGAGCCCCAAATAGTAAAAGCTCGATGATGCACTGGGGCCAATTTCGGGGACGTGCACGCCCATCAAATAAACACCGGGGCCGCCATCAATGGGCGTGTTCACAATCAAGGTGGAGAGCACAAACGTGACGGCCAAGGTGATCAGGGCAAACGACTCACCGCGAATTTTCTTCAAACGAAACACCACCGCCCCCACCGCCAACGCCAAGAGGCAGGCCACAACACCCGAGAGCAGCACACTGCTCACGAATCCGAAATTAAGCCGGGTGGCAAAGGTCGCCATGCCGTACATCCCTAGACCAAAAAAAGCCCCGTGGCCAAAAGAGAAGTAGCCCGAATACCCAGAGAGCATGTTCCAGCTCGTGGACAAGGTCACCCAAAAAAACACCATATAGAGCAAAGACTGCCAATAGTTGGGCAAGCCCCCATAGGGCGCCGCCACCAGCGCCACGACGGCCAAACCGAAAGCCACGGTGGTGAGCGCCTGGCGAGAGTAAAAAGGACTGCTCGCCTCAGTCATGTCCACGCCTTAAGAGCAAAATCAAAATCAGCAAAGTAAACGACACCAAAGGCGCCCAGGTTGGTGCCGTGATCGCCATGGTCATGGACTCACTGATCCCGACCACGAGACCGGCAAAAAGTGGTGCCCAAGCCGAGGCCAAGCGCCCCATCATCACCACTGCAAAAATGACCCCAATCCAGGCAAAGATTTGCGACGGTGCCAAGGTGAAGGTGAGGGCCACGCAAACACCCGCACAGGCGGCCAAGCCGGCACACACGCCTGCAAGCGCCAAGGACAATTGATGCGCATTGATGCCAAAGGCTTGGGCGATTTCAGCGTCTTCGGCCGCCGCTCTCACCGATCGACCAACATCGGTTTTGTAGAGCATCCAGCTCACAAAGGCACACGCCAAGACCGCCAAGACAATGGTGATGGACTCGGAGTAGGTGACGATGATGCCACCAAAGCGAAACTTCATCTCGTCGTAGGGACTGGCCATGCGTCGAAAGTCCGCACTCCAAAACAACTGCAGCAAGGCCTCCACCGAGACCGCGATGCCAAAGGTGGCCATGAGGGAGTTAAACGGGGTGATGGCGAACTTGGAGAGCACGGCCTGCAGCAAGGCACCCAGGAGTGCAAAGGCGGGCACCAACATCAACAAACTCAGCAAGGGATCCACCCCAAAGCGGGTTTTAAATTCATAGGTTAAATAGGCCGACAAAAACACCCAGGCAAAGTGGGCCAAGTTGATCTGCTTTAAGATCCCCCAACCCAAGCCCAGTCCAAGGCCAATGAGACCATACAGTGCGCCCATGAAGACACCTGCGGCCAAGGCTTGGAGCAATAAATTTAAACTGGGCATGGCGCTAAGCGGTGAGCGCCCAAAGGGACAGGGACAGGGACAGGGACAGGGACAGGGACAGGGACAGGGACAGGGACAGGGACAGGGACAGGGACAGGGACAGGGTCATGGACATGAGGATGTTGAGCAAAGCAGACCAGTTGAACAGTGACAGGGACCGGGTCGTTGGCCGCTGCATCAAACCATCATTTTACTGCCTGGCATGGCAAGTTCTTTGGGGTGGATCACCACCCATTTCCCCGCTTGGAGTTGCTTGACCCGGTTGAAGTCATCGCCATAGTTGTTGGGGCCATCAAAGCGCACCCGACCCACGATGGTGTCAACTTTATTGGCTTTGAGCCAATTGGCGATTTTTCGGTCTTCTAAGGAGTTGGCACCGACCACACCGGCTTGCAAAATTTGCCAACCGGTGAAGGCATTGGCCGCTTGCAGCTCAAACACGGTGTCGGGGAAATTGGCTTTGCCAGCGCGCTCGTTGAACGTCGAGATGACTTGCGAGTACTCGGTGTGACTGGTAAAGGGCAGGTGCTGCTCAAACGTGGTCAAGGTGAGGGCGCGTGCGGCCAGCGCTGATTGGGCCATGGGACCAGGAGACGGGTAGAGGTGAAAATGCAGCTTGGGGTGGTAATCGATTTTGTCCATCGCCTCCAAGAGTTGAATGCTCTCAGGACCTATCGAGCCCACCCACAAAAAATCGGCATCGGCTTCCTTGATCCGTGCCGCAATGGCGCCAAAGTCTTTGTTGCCGAAATCCCATTCGAGCCACAACGACTCTTTGAGCCCGCGGCGCTTGAAGACCTCGCGCGCACCCACCGACATGAAAATGACAGACGGGAACTTGCTGCTCACCAAGGTCACGGTTTTGGGATTGGCGCCTGCGGCGAGCACGGCATCCAAGACGGTATTGGGGGCCGTCGTGCCGGGATCGGATCCCATCACGTAGCCCGGAAAATGCATATCGTATTTGGCCAGCGACGGAATGCCAAAGGAGTTGCTGACCAAGACCTTGCCGTAGCGCTGTGCCACCCCCATCGCCGACAAGGTGTTGGCCGTGGCATAGGGGCCCATGAGCAAGTCCACGTGTTCGCCTGAGATCAGTTCCTCATACAAGTTGCGAGTCAAATCGGGCTTGGATTGATCGTCTTTGATGATCCACTCAACAGGGCGACCCAAGAGACCGCCCTTTTTATTCAATTGCTCCACAAAGATCTCGCCCGCCAAGCGGTGCAGTGCAGCGGTCCCCGACAAAGGACCGGTCAAGGACAAGGAGCTGCCCACTCGGATGGGCTTGGCCGAGGCCAAGGTTTGCGCCGAGGTTTTAAGTCTAGGGCTGGCCAACATCGCAGCCGCCACCATACTCAGAAGAAATGGTCTTTTTTGCATCCAACAAACCCAATATCAATTTTACAACCAGGCGGTCAACACCGCCCTTCAATTTATAGGCCTGAGCAATTCTTACTTAAGCACCCAGTCAAACCCATGAGTGCTTACCCCAACTGAGTGCAAACAGGCTTTTGCCGGTTTTTAGACCATAATTGAATGTGCCAGTCCGCCCGCCTGCGCGCGGACTGGGGCGTGAAGGACCTTTTTTAAGTTTTAAGCCGCGCCATCGATCCACCGACTCGCCAATGATTTTCCCCATGAACTCACCCCACACCGACACTTCGCTCACCCCCAAATCCAAGACCTTCAGCGCTGAAGGCGGCAAGACTCACATGGCCTTGGTGCAAGCCGACTCGGTCACGGTACGCGGCAAAGATTTGTGTGAGGAGCTCATTGGCCAGCACAGCTTCACCGCCTATTTCCTTTTTTTGCTGACCGGTCAAACACCCAGCAACACCCTCATTCGCGCCACCGATGCGACCTTGATCGCCATTGCCGAACACGGCTTGGTCCCCTCGGTCGTGGCTTCTCGCATGACCTTGGCCGCCGCACCCGATGCCATCCAAGGCGCGGTGGCTGCAGGTCTACTGGGTTGTGGCTCGGTGATTTTGGGCGCGGCAGAAACAGCAGGACAGTTGCTTATTGAAATTTTGTCGCTCACCGAGTCCTCTGGCCAAAGCCTTGAAGAGGTCTGTCAACAAAAACTTCTAGCCCTCAAATCGAGCCGCCAAACCTTGCCCGGCTTTGGCCACCCCACCCACAAGGCTGGGGACCCCAGAGCCCACAAACTGCTGAGTTTGGCGCATGAATGGGGGATTGCTGGCCCCCACGTGAAGGCCTTGGAGAGCGTCGCGGGCCAAGTGCCCTCGGTCTATGGGCGCGTTTTGCCCTTGAACGTCTCGGGTGCCATTCCAGCCGTGCTGCTGGATGCGGGCTTTCCCGCGGGTGCCTTGCGCGGCATTCCCCTTTTGGCCAGAACCGGCTCACTGGTGGCACATTTACTCGAAGAGCAGGTCAGGCCGATTGGCTTTAAGCTCGCCCAAGCCGCCGAAGACGCCATTGCGTATGATGGCCCCATGCCAGCTTTGCCGGCATCAACGGGCCCCAAGGCTTGAGGCTGCGCACTTGAGCGCTGGCACTCGCCCCATGGAGCCGCTCGCGGTGATCGAGCGCTTTGGTGAGCACGATTTTTCGGTGCATGATTTTTTCACGCGCCGGGCGTTGGCCCTGGGTGACAAGGCCATGATCGAGTTCGAAGGCGAGGCGATGCCGTGGTCTGCCTGCCTAGACCTCAGAGAGCGCGCCCGCACCTGGCTCAAAGCTCAAGGCGTCGAGTTTGGGGACCGGGTCGGCCTCATGTCTTACAACCACCCGAGCACCGTCGTTTTATTCTTGGCCGCTTGTGACCTGGGTGTGATTTTGGTGCCCTGCAACCCTGAGTTTTCCGCGTCAGAGGCGCAATATATCTTTGAGCACGCCCAAGTCTGCGCCGTGATTTGTTCGGGCCAAGTCAAGGACAAGGTCCTCTTGGCCGTCTCTCACATGGACCCCACCCCTTGGAACGTGGTCAACGATGCAGCCGAGCCGTCCTTGATCGATACCTGGCTTGGCGTGTCCCCGGATCTGTTCACGATCAAGAGCAACGCCGACACCACGTGCTTGATCATCTACACGTCGGGGACCACGGGTTTTCCCAAAGGTGTCATGCACTCACAAAGAAGCTATTTGCTGACCGCCGAGGCCTTTGTCCACCGTCTCTACCTTCAAGCCGATGAGCGCATGATGTGCGTCTTGCCACTCTTTCACATCAACGCCTTGATGTACTCTCTTGGCGGCGCCATGGCGTGCGGGGGCACCTTGATCTTGGTGCGCAAATTTTCTGCGTCGGAGTTTTGGCTCGTCGCGCTCAAAACGCGTGCCACACAAGTCAATGTGATCATGTCGGCGGCAGCCATTTTGTCGCGAAGGCCAATGTCAGAATTCCAAGCGGGTCACCAAATTCATAAAATGTTTTTGGCGCCTTTGAACCAAGACCTTCTCGATATATTCCACACCCGTTTTTTGGTGCCCACTTTGATCGAGTGCTACGGCATGACCGAAATTCCGGGCGTGCTCAGCAACCCCTTTTTGGGCCCGCACAAGCTCGGCAGCATGGGCCGCATCTCGCCACACCCAAGCCCCAAAATCCAAACGCCCCAAGTGCGCGTCTTGGACGACTCGGGCTTGGAGTTGCCCGTGGGAGAAGTGGGCGAGATCGCGGTCAAAACCCCCACCATCATGCAAGGCTACTACAAGGACGAGGCACAAACGGCCGCGAGCTTCAAAGAGGGTTGGTTTTTGACGGGCGACTTGGGCTACCGTGACGCGGATGATTTCTTTTTCTTTTTCACCCGCAAAAAAGACATCATACGAAGAAAAGGCGAAAACCTCTCGGGGGCTGAAATCGACACCGCCATCTCCTCCCACCCTGACGTGCAAGAGTGTGCCAGCATTGGCGTAGCCGCAGAGCTTGGAGAGGAGGAGGTGCTCATTGCGATCGTCCCCAAGCCTGGGAGTACACTCACCCCAGAGGCCGTGTATGAACATGCAAAAAAAGTTTTGTCGCCTTTAAAATGGCCGCGCTTCGTGGTGCTGGTGGAGAGCTTGCCCCACACTGGTTCGATGAAAATCGCCAAATTTAAGTTAAAACCCGCCCAGCAATTGCTCGAACTCGCCACCGACTTTCAAGCCTGACTTTTTCACCCTTCCTTCACTGATCTTTCACCCAACCTTAGGAGCATGCCCATGAGCTCAAAACCTCAAAACGCCCACACCATCGAGAACCTTTACGACGCGACCGACCTCATCACCCAAGAGGTGCTGGCGCGTTACGAGCAAACACCAGACCCACGCCTCAAAGAGATCATGCTCTCGCTCATCAAGCACATCCACAGCTTTGCCAAGGAGGTGAAACTCACCTCCGAGGAGTGGCTTTTTGCCATTCAGTACCTGGAGGAATCGGGCAAATGGTGCATGCCAGGACGCAGCGAGTTCATGATTTTCTCCGACGCCTTGGGTCTGTCCATGCTCACCGTCACACAGGACTACCCCAAACCCGCCCACGCCACCGAGGCCACCTTGGTGGGACCCTTTTTGCTTGAAAACGCCCCCAAATTTGAGATGGGCACCGACATCAGCGGTGGGGCTGCAGGAACGCCCATGTTTGCCCAGGGCGTGATTCGCGACACCGAAGGCCAACCCGTTGCCCACACCGTGATCGATGTCTGGCACTCAGACGACCGCGGTCTTTATGATGTGCAAGACGATTTGGAGAAAAATGGCGCCTGGGCCCGCGCCGAGCTCAAGACCGATGCCGATGGTCGCTACCACTTTTGGTCGGTCTTGCCCGTTGACTACCCGATTCCCCAAGATGGCACGGCCATTCGCATGCTTCGAGCCACCACCAACCGCACCATGAGGCCAGCGCATTTGCACTTTAGACTTCAAGCTCCGGGCCACCGCACCTTGATCACCCACATATTTGACAAAAACAGCGAGCACCTCAACAGCGATGCGGTGTTTGGTGTGCGCCCCTCACTCATTGCCGACTTTGTGCACCATGATGCCGGCATAGCGCCAGACGGCAAAAGCATGAGCAGTGAGTTCTATACCTTGGACTATGATTTCATCATGACGCGTTAATAGCAAGGCAGAACGCGCAAAGCGCGAACCTTTTGCGCAGGAGCTCGTTAGAGCGTGCTGCTTATTGACATCCTCCCGGCTCTGAAGAGACCGGGATTCCTACGGTGCTAGGCATGAGAAACCTCATGCGCAGTCACTTTACTGGGTTCTTGCTTCACTGAGGCGGGTTTCATCGTGGTCTTACGACCCCGGCCAGAGCCTTCCTCTGCACAGGCCAACAAGCGCTGCCCGCGCTCTAACATATTGATCGCGCCCACCACATCGGCATTGTCTGCGTGGCCACAAGCGGCACACAAGAACTCGACTTCTTTGAGCCGGTTTTCTTTGGCGACCTGGCCGCAGCACGGACAAGTCTGACTGGTGTGATGGGAAAGAACGGACAGCAAAATGCCGCCGTTCCAAGCCATTTTGTACCCCAGTTGCCGCCTGA
>CAILYC010000053.1 GCA_903838355.1 uncultured Burkholderiales bacterium
GTGACTTTCAGCGCCAAGCCCCTGCATCTCAAACCCAGCCTTGACGCCACACTGAGTCGTTTTGCAATTCACGCCAAGCAATGATTTGCGTGGCGTTGGAAAACACCGATTGGATTTCCACCAACTCAATGGGATCGTCGGGTAAAGCCGGATGAATCACTCGGCTCACCAAAAAGTGTTTTTGTTTGTCCACGGGCTTGACCGCCGTCCATTTGCTCAACAACAGTTTCTTCGGACTCAGGGGATTCATGGTGTCTTGATCAATGCTTGGGGTGTTGAAGCTTGGGGGTGATGGGGCTCAGTGGCGATGAGCCCAGTGGGGCGTCATCTCTTGTGACAACTCGATCACCGCCATGGCTTAGTCGCTGCTCCAGTTTTAAGCGTACTTAAAAATGAATTGGCTGTCCATAGGCGCGATTTTCGGGTTCAAAACCGTGTCCAGAGCTGGCATCAAAGAGCGAACACCTTCATCTTAGCCTGAGATTTCAATCGAGCCAATGCCTAGTCATCGTCCTGGGCGATTCATCGAGGTGTTATAATTTAGGTTATAACTATTTTTGCCCGGAGCCCAATATGCAGCCACTTCGCGTTACTCAAATTGGCAATTCTTTGGGGGTGATTTTGCCCAAGGAAATGATCAATCATTTGCACGTGAGTAAAGGGGACACCCTTTTTGTCACGCTGTCGCCCAACGGGCTTGAAGTTTCCCCCTACAACGCGCAGTTGGAGGCTGAAATAGCCATGGGGCAAGCATTTATGAATGAGTACCGTGAAACATTCAAGGTGCTGGCCAAGTGACTCAGTGGCGCTGGATACAGCGCGAAGCATTGGTGCGTTTACACGCCATGTCCTTGGTGCAGTTTGGAGGACTTGCAGGTTTGCGTGATGAAGGGCTACTGGGCAGCGCTCTTTCACGCCCAGAACAACGGGCCCATTACGGCTCGCCAGATGTGGCTGATATTGCTGCCGCATATGCTTTTGGATTGGCAAAAAATCACCCCTTCGTCGATGGTAATAAGAGGACTGCTTTTTTAGCGCTGGGTTTGTCTTTGCGTCTGAATGGCTATCGCTTTACCGCCTCGCAGCCAGAGGCAACGCAAACGATCTTGTCGCTTGCTGCAGGCGAGCTCAGTGAGGAAGGCTTGGCAACTTGGATTCGTGGCCAGATAGCTCCTCTAGAAGGCCAATGAATAACACGCACACACAGGATGAGTCTCTGGAGGTGCGTGAGATGATGTTGGTCGCCCCCCAGAACCAAAAGCGTGAAAACCATCAACGCTCATTGAAGCCGATCACAGGTGGCGCCAATGAGGAGAAACTTTTGGCTGAGGTCTAGCAATATGTCCATCCAAAAGAGACGCAAAACGCACTTCAACCACGCAATGTTGGTTTGTGGACTGGTGGCGCAAAGATCTTCGCTTGCAGGCGTGCTCCTCTCAAGAGCCTTGGTTCTGGGCTGGTTCAGCGAAGTTGTGCAGCCTGGATTTCTTGACTCAACTCAATGACTGCCATGGCGTAGTAGCTGCTCCAGTTGTAGCGCGTGATCACGTAAAAATTCTCACTCCCCAAAACATAGGAGTTCGCGGCGTCGCCGTTTTCCAAGGCCACCGAGGCCAAGGGACCACGGTGAGCGCGCACTGCAGGGCTCAACTCAAGACCCAATTGTGCGAGCCGTTCGGCGCTGAAACTGGGCAAAATATCGGGGGCGAGCAAAGTCTCTCAATGGCCCGCCGGGAGGGCATGCAGCGTCGGGTCAGACGGTGAGAGCTCGTAATGGGTGGGCAATCCTCTTGTCCAGCCATAGGCCTGCAGGTAATGCGCCACCGAGCCAATCGCATCCCTGGGCGAATGCATCAAATCAACGCGCCCATCCCCGTCAAAGTCCACGCCAAAGCGCTGCCAGTTGGACGGCATGAATTGCGCCATGCCCATGGCACCCGCATAACTCGATAACAAGGGCGCTTGTCCCAGGACAGGGTCTTTCATCAGTCGCAACAAGGCGGCCAACTCGCCTTCAAAAAACTTCACACGCTCCTCACGCCGCGGGTGGCGCAATCAATTCCGATAGCAATGGGTTTTTTCGATGACGTGTATGTCCTTGAGTTAGATGAGCGATGCCTAAAGTTGAACCCCTTTGGTCAGAGCTCCGTCCACGACCAAATTGGTGCCGGTAATAAAGCTCGCTGCAGGGCTGGACAAAAACGCCACGGCGTTGGCCATTTCTTGCGGTGTTCCCATGCGACCCGTCGGGTTCATGCCCAGCGCCACTTTGAAGAACTCCGGATTGCCTTCCTCTATCTGATTCCACACCCCACCGGCAAAGTAAGTGTTTCCAGGTGAAACTGAGTTGGCCCGTATGCCTTTGCCAGCAAGGTGGTAAGCCAGGCCTTGGGTGTAATGAATGATCGCCGCTTTGAACGCGCCATAAGGGCCGGAGGCAAAATCGATTTCGCGACCAGAAACACTCGAAATCGTGACAATCGACGGCTTAGCACTTTTTTCTAAGTAAGGCATGGCGGCATTGACCAAGCGCACGGTACCCATCATGTCGACTTCAAAACCTTTTTGCCATGCAGCCTCATCTGCGGAGATCGCTAACGCGCTCACGTTGGCCACAACGATGTCCAAGCCGCCAAACTCAGCGGCTGCAGCGTCAACCCAAGCGGCCAATGCAGCAGCATCAGAAACATCGACAGGCATGCCGAAGGCTTTGA
>CAILYC010000054.1 GCA_903838355.1 uncultured Burkholderiales bacterium
GGGGTGTTTGGTTGGGGTGTTTGGTTGGGGTGTTTGGTTGAGGTCTTTGGTGACAATCTCAACCTATTGCTCAACAGATGGCCCGCTGTCGCGTTGTGCATTGAAAAAACACATCACACTCCACGTCGCTGCGCCCAATAGGCCCCTAAAGCCCAACATCCATGAACAAAGTGTCCCATAAGGCGTGAACGGGTTTGGGTTGAATGGATCGCGCTTGAACGCGGTCCTTTGTCTTCGGCTGCGAAAGTTCAAATGCAAAAATAATAGACCCGTTGTCCAGATAAAGGACTTGGGTGCCAAGGTGAAAGTCGCATGGTTGCCAAAAACGGTCATGACGATCGACACAACAAGCAGCAAAAACTGGCCCAAATTTTGAGGGATATCCGAGGTCAAGGATAGACTCCTCATGGGTAAAAAAACTCGCCAAGAATGATCAATCGCTTAAAAACACAGTACTGAATTACCGTGTAGGATTGTATTCAACGATTTAATGAAAAATACAAATACCAAAGAATTGGCTTTATGGCCTGTCGTGTTGCGTGAAGACGACATTGGGGTGACCCTGTGATCCATGGGTTCATCCAGACAACGGGCACGCTTTGCCAACCAACTCAACCAACTCAAGCACCTCCCCAGTTGATCAGGCCTGAGCTCACACTCACCCAAATGAACACACCAAATGCAATGCGGTAGTAGGCGAAGGGCACGAAACTGTGGGAGCCCACGTAGCGCAACAGCCACTTGACGCAGACCCAGGCGCTCACGAAGGAGACGATCAGGCCGGTTAAAAATAGCGGCGCATCCGCGAGACTGAGCAAATGCCGCGCTTTGAACAAGCTGTAGCCGCCGGCCGCCAAAAGGGTGGGGATGGCCAGATAAAACGAAAACTCGGTGGCCGCCTTGCGACTGAGTCCCAAGAACATTCCCCCAATGATGGTGGCGCCCGAGCGAGACGTGCCCGGAATCATGGCCAGGCACTGCACCAGACCCACTTTCAAGGCGTCTTTGCGGGTCATGGATTCGACATTCAAAATCCTTACATCGTCGTTGGGGTGATGGTCTGCTGATTTGGAGCTGCTGCGTTTTTCAGCCCACAAGATAATAAAGCCACCCAAAACAAAAGTGCTCGCCACCACTTGAGGGGTGAACAAATGGTCCTTGATCCAGTGGCCCAGCAGGAGGCCAAAGACGGCAGCGGGCAAGAACGCGATCACAATGTGAAGGGTGAACTCTTGGGCCATGCGAGAGCGCGGAAGGGCCACCAAGGTTTGGGATATTTTTTGCCAAAACACCAGCACCACGGCAAAGATCGCGCCCGATTGAATGGCAATGTCAAAGACCTTGGCACGCTCATCATCAAAACCCAACAAGGAGCCCAACAAGACCAAATGGCCGGTTGAAGAAATGGGTAAAAATTCAGTGAATCCCTCCACCAAACCCATCGCGCAAGCTTTAAGAAAAAGTATCAAATCCAACATAGGTTCCTTCAAAGTCCGAAAGGCATGAGTGAAGGCTGTGCTGCCCTCAAGCTCCACATTATCGTCAATATTGCAATGCGCGTTTGTGCCCCTTGGGCTCAGGGGCGAACATCAACGCCAAGCTCAGTGGCGATAAAAAACTCTAAAAATCTCCCACACCAAAAGATGGCCTATTGCCATAAAAAAGTAAGATTTATGACACACCAACTTCCCTGACCGGTGCAAACGGCTCTGAAGCGCCTAAAATCACCGCATGAGCACAAATCTCCCTTCCACCCAGCCCCACGATGGACCGGTCAAAGTACTGGAGAAACCCAGCAATTTTTTGCGTCAAATCATTGAGCAAGATTTGGCCCAAGGCACCTACGCGGCTCGCCACTGGGCGGGCTCGCCTGGTGGGCGGGCGCACCAAGCCCAGGGCCCCCTGGACACGGCTCGCATTCGAACTCGATTTCCGCCAGAACCCAATGGCTACTTGCACATTGGGCATGCCAAGAGCATTTGCATCAACTTTGGATTGGCACAAGACTACCAAGGTGTATGTCACATGCGTTTTGATGACACCAACCCAGAGAAAGAAGACACAGAATATGTAGACTCTATTCTTGATGCGGTCAAGTGGTTGGGCTTTGGCTGGGAGAGTGAGATCAATGGACGCAACGTCTCCCACCTTTTTCAAGCCAGCGATTATTTTGACTTCATGCACAGCTGCGCGGTGGCGCTCATTGAGGCCAACTTGGCCTACGTGGACGAGCAAAACGCACAAGAAATGCGAGAAAACCGAGGTGACTTCAACACCCCAGGCAAGGACAGTCCGTTTCGCCATCGAAGCGTGAGCGAGAACTTGCAGCGATTCAAGGACATGCGAGACGGTTTGCTCGAGGATGGTTCGGCGGTTCTTCGCGCCAAAATCGACATGGCCTCACCCAATTTAAACCTCAGAGACCCGGCCATTTACCGAATCCGCAAAGCCCGCCACCACCGCACACAAGACTTGTGGTGCATCTACCCGATGTACACCTTTGCCCACCCCATTGAAGATGCGCTCGAGCAAATCACCCACAGCCTGTGCACACTGGAGTTTGAGGATCAGCGACCCTTTTACGATTGGCTCTTGGCGCGGTTGATGGAACTCAACTTATTGCCCTCTCCTGCGCCCAAACAGTATGAGTTCGCAAGACTGAACTTGACCTATGTGATCACGAGCAAAAGAAAGCTCGCGCAGTTGGTTCAAGACGGTCATGTGGCGGGCTGGGACGACCCGCGCATGCCCACCCTGGTGGGGCTCAGAAGACGCGGCTACACGCCTGAGAGCATTCGCCTCTTTGTAGAGCGCATTGGGGTCACCAAAAGCGACAGCTGGATAGACTACAGCACACTGGAAGCTTGTTTGCGAGAAGACTTGGAGGGCAAGGCCGCACGCGCCATGGCGGTGCTCGACCCCGTGGAGCTCGTACTGACCAACTGGGCGCAGGTGATGGGCGACATCGACTCTGAACGTGTGGGCGCGCCTGCTCACCCGCACCACCCCGAAATGGGTGAGCGTGCGTTCTTGTTCTCGCCCAAGCTCTGGATCGAGAGAAGCGACTTTGAGAACGAACCGGTGAAAGGGTTTTTCCGGCTCTTTCCCGGCAACAAAGTGCGCTTGAAGTATGGCCATGTGGTGGAGTGTGTCGACGCAGATTTAGACGATTCGGGTCGCGTCATTCGCGTGAATGCTCGCCTCATTGCCGACACCAAAAGTGGCACCCCCGGGGCCAATTCGGTCAAAGTCAAGGGCGTCATCACTTGGGTGAGCACCTTGGATGCGCTGCCTGCTGTGGTGCGCATTTACGACCGACTCTTTACGCAAGCTCAGCCCGATGCAGGAGGGCAAGACTATTTAAGCAGCTTGAACCCCAAGAGCATGTCGGTGGTCCACGCCATGGTGGAGCCGTCACTCATGAACGCGAAGGCTTCTGAGTCTTATCAATTTGAGCGGATTGGGTATTTTGTTGCTGACCGCCTGGAAAGCCTTGGCCATGCATTGGTTTTTAACAAGACCACTGGCCTTAAAGACTCTTGGGCTGCGCCATAAAAAAAGGCTGGCCCTTGGGCAGGTCTGTTGACAGTCAAGGACAACTGGCAACAGACCTCAGTGAACGCTGCCCTTGAGAGAAGCGGGCACCATGAGTGGCACGACTGCAATCCCCTCATCAAGCAAGGCCATGGATTCGTCCGCGCTGACTTGGCCCCGAATATTTCTTTCCTCGGCCTCACCATAATGAATTTTTCTAGCCTCACTGGCAAATTGGCTGCCCACATCTTCGGTGTTGGCCAAAACCTGTTGGACCACTTTGAGCCAATGGGCTTGGAGTTGATGCTGCACCAGATGCCGATGGGTGTTGTCTTGCATGGCATGGCTTAATGCTGGCGTGGCCGTGTCTTGAGCACCTCCCTCAGAAGCCTGAGGGGGCGCAGATCCCACTTGGGCGCTGCTGTTGGACATTGCACCTGCCCCGCCTTCCCCGCCTACAGCCCCAGCATCATGGGACAACCGCGCGGGATCCCGCGAGAGACCTTGTGTTCGCGATGATCTGGAGGAGAGCAAATTGAGCCTTGGCGCACTCAAGCTTTTCCTCACCTCTTGAGCACCACACATGGGACACTCGATCAAGCCGCGGGCGTTTTGGGATTGGAAATCATCTTCAGAGGCAAACCAGCCTTCAAACTGGTGCTCTTGGGGACAATGCAGATCAAGTACTTTCATGACGAAATTATGACCTAAAAAATGCGCATTGGAAAGAAGGTCCCCAAAGAAGCTTGCTTGAAGCACAGTTGGGATTGAATAGGCCTCAAAGCCAACATGCAAGCCCTCACGCTTTTAAAGGCACGAGCACACTCAGCCCAAAGACTTCAAAATGGCCTCAGAGCACAAACTCATCAAGCCGCCTGGGAATAAGCCCAGACCCAAAATCGCAAAGCCATTGACACCGAGCATCCACTTCACATCGTTGCCAGCAGAAACGGTCGAAGCGGTGATGGGGGGATCAAAATACATCACTTTGACGATGCGGATGTAGTAAAAAGCCGCCAGCAATGACATGATGAGGGCAAAAACGACCAGGGGAACCGAGCCGGTGATCTGCGACGCCATCAAGGCTTGGAGTACCGAGAGCTTGGCATAAAAACCCACCAGTGGGGGCACGCCTGCCAAGGAAAACAACACGATGGACATGATGCCAGCGTAGAGGGGGCTGCGCTGATTCAACCCGGCCAAGTCAGCAATTTCTTCACTCTCAAACCCCTCTCGGGCCAAGAGCAAAATCACCCCAAAAGCGGCCAAGGTGGTAAGCACATAGGTGATGGTGTAAAACATGGCTGAGCTGTAAGCATTGGCCGCAGACAAGCTTTGGCCGTTGACCACCCCGGCAAAGAGGCCGATCACCACAAACCCCATTTGTGAAATGGTGGAAAAAGCTAGCATGCGTTTGAGGTTGGTTTGTGCAATGGCGGCCAAGTTGCCCACCAACAAAGAGCAAACACTCAAAATCATGAGCATTTGCTGCCAATCCTCTGCAAGCGGGAGCAAACCACTCACCAAAAGACGAATGGCCAAAGCAAAGGCGGCCAACTTTGGGGCACCCGCAATCATCAGCGTCACCCCTGTGGGTGAGCCCTCGTAGACATCGGGCACCCACATGTGAAAAGGCACAAGGCTCAATTTGAACGCCAAGCCACAAACGACAAACACCAATCCAAGGATCAACACTTGGTGGTTGATCTGGCCCGACAGCACGCTATTGAAAACGGTCCCAATCTCCAAGCTGCCCGTGGCACCATACAGCATCGACAAGCCGTAGAGCAAAAAACCACTGGCCAACGCACCGAGGACGAAGTACTTCATCGCCGCTTCGCTGGCTTGGGCACTGTCGCGCCTCAGGGCCACCAAGGCGTAACTGCACAGGGTCAACAACTCCAACCCCAAGTAAAGGACAAGAAAATGATTGCCAGAGATCATGACCATCATCCCTAAGAGGGCAAAAAGGCTCAGGCTAAAAATCTCACCGCCAGCAAGCATGCCGCGGTCGGCGCTGTAGCTTCGTGCGTAAACGAGGGTAACCAAAACCGCCAAGGCAGAAAAACACTTGAGCCAGTGGCCCATGGCATCAAACACCACCATGCGTGAAAAACCATAGCTCACCTCACCGCCTTTGGCCAACAATCCTTCCATCACCGCAACACCCAACAAAGTGAGGAGTGACAACACGAAGGTGGTGTCTCGCTTGGGAGACTTGACCCCCAAGTCCACCAGACAAATGAGACAAGTCATCACCAAGAGAAAGATCTCTGGACTGATGCTAAACCAAGCACTGGAATCGATCATCGTTCGTGTTCTTTATGGTTGAAATTCAAAGGTGGAGGTGCTGCACATGGCTGTCATCAAATATGGTCAGTGTCCCAACTTGCTCACCGTCGCCAAGCGCAGGAGCTCATTGACCGACACCCCCATCGTGTCGGTCATGGGTTTGGGATCCAGCCCCATCCCTAGGACCGCCAAGGCCAAGAGTGTCAGCATCAAAAATTCACGTGAGTTGATGTCGGTGAGGGAGCGGACCTGCTCATTGGCAACAGGCCCCAAATACACGCGTTTGACCATCCACAAGGTATAGGCCGCTCCAAAAATCAAGGCCGTGGCAGCACCCATGCCAAGCCAAAAGGATTGTTGCACGGCGCCCAAGATGACCATCCACTCGCCCACAAACCCAGCCGTGCCGGGCAGCCCACAGTTGGCCATGGCAAACAAAATCGCAAAGGCGGTGAACTTAGGCGCCGAGTTGATGACCCCCCCATAACTTTTAATCTCTCTTGAGTGCATGCGGTCATAAAGCACCCCAATGCACAAGAACATGGCACCAGAGACAAAACCGTGGGCAATCATTTGCACCATGGCGCCTGTAAGGCCCAGCGGAGTGAAGATAAAAATGCCAAGTGTCACAAAACCCATGTGGGCCACCGAGGAATAGGCCACGAGTTTTTTCATGTCCTCTTGCACCAAAGCCACCAAACCCACATAAATGACAGCGACCAAAGACAGCCCCAAAACCCAAGGCGCCAAATGTTGGGAAGCGTCGGGCGTGATGGGCAGGGAAAACCGCAAAAACCCGTAAGCGCCGAGTTTGAGCATAATGGCCGCCAAAATGGCCGAGCCACCGGTGGGGGCCTCCACGTGAACATCGGGCAACCAGGTGTGCACGGGCCACATGGGCACTTTGACCGCAAAGGCCGCAAAGAAGCCAAAAAAGAGCAAGTCCTGCACCCAGGCTTCAAGTGGCAACTGGTACCAACGCGCCAATTCAAAACTGCCGCCTGAATCAATGTACAAATAAATCAAACCCACCAGCATCAAGACTGAGCCGGTCAAGGTGTACAAAAAGAATTTGAACGCCGCATAAATTTTTCTGGGCCCTCCCCACACCCCAATGATGAGGTACATCGGGATCAAGGTGGCTTCAAAAAAGACGTAAAAGAGCAATCCGTCTTGCGCGCAAAACACCCCGATCATGAGCCCACTCAAAATCAAGAAGGCCCCCATGTATTGGTGAACACGCTCGGTGATCACCTCCCAGCCAGCAATCACCACAATGACGGTCATGAAGGCGGTGAGAACGATGAGCCACAAAGACAGCCCATCGATCCCCAAGGCATAGAAAACATTGAAGCGCTCAATCCAAGACACATGCTCGACGAACTGCAAGCCCAAAAACGAATTGGAGAATTTGTCAAGCAGGGGCAAGGTGACGGCAAAAGACACGACGCTACCAATCAAGGCCACCCAACGCACAGCACGGGCGTGTTGTTCGCGACCCAACACCAATAACACCAAGCCGAAAAAGATCGGTGTCCAGATGGAAAGGCTCAAAAGTCCCATGTTCGCATTTCTTTCATTATGTTGTCCACTGCAAAGCGCCGCCTCATCAAGGCTTGATCCAGACGAACCAGGTCATCAATAAAAATACACCCAGGATCATGACCAGCGCATAGTGATAGAGGTAGCCCGTTTGCAACGGCTTGATCCATCTCGAGGCCAAGGCCATCAGCCTCCAAGACCCATTGACCAAATACCCATCAATCACACGTTGATCGCCCTCTTGCCACAAAAACCGACCCAACAGTCGTGTGAAACGGGCCAAGACCTGCTCATTGAACCAGTCCATGTAATATTTGTGCTCGAGGAGCTGCACCACCCAGGACAACTTGTGCGCCACCCAATCGGGCACGCGTGGGTTCACCCTATAGCAGTAGTAAGCACTGAGCACCCCCAAAAAGGCCAAGGCAAAGGGCAAACCAGTGAACGCCCCAACGGCCATGGCCAAGGGAGATTCAAACTCACTGGCCAACTCGTGCATGACAGGATGATGATCGCTGAGGACCGTGAGGGCACTGTGCAGCAAGTCGCTGTAGAGCACGCCTTCGATACTCAAAAAACCGATAAAAACAGAAGGAATAGCCAGGAGCACCAAGGGCAAAGTCACCACCCAAGGTGACTCATGTGGCACATGCGAGCCATGGTGATCTTGCGAGTCACCATGATCACCATGCTCGCCTTCAACTTGGGGCACCAAGTGGTAACGCTCCTCGCCGTGAAAGACCAAAAAGTACATCCGAAACGAATAAAAAGCGGTCACAAATACGCCCACCATGACGGCCCATTTGGCAAAACCCGAACCCGGCAAGTCAGAGGCCAAGACCGCTTCAATGATGCTGTCCTTCGAGTAAAAACCCGAGAAAAAGGGTGTGCCGATCAAAGCCAAAGAACCGATCAAGGAGGTAATCCATGTAATGGGCATGTGTTTTTTAAGACCCCCCATATAGCGGATATCTTGGTTGTGGTGCACACCCATGATGACCGAGCCTGCGGCCAAAAAAAGCAAGGCCTTGAAAAATGCATGCGTCATCAGGTGAAAGATGGCAATGGGGTAAGCCGACACACCCAGGGCCACGGTCATGTAGCCGAGCTGCGAGAGCGTGGAGTAGGCCACCACGCGCTTGATGTCGTTTTGAATGATCCCTAAAAAACCCATAAAAAGTGCGGTGATGGATCCCACGACCAGCACCAAATTCAAGGCCGTGTCGCTGAGTTCAAAATAAGGCGACATGCGAGAGACCATAAAAATACCGGCCGTCACCATGGTGGCGGCGTGAATCAAGGCAGAAATGGGTGTGGGGCCTTCCATGGAGTCGGGCAACCACACATGAAGGGGAAACTGTGCGCTCTTGCCCATAGCACCAATAAAAAGACATATGCAAACAACACTCAGCAGCGACCAATCGGTGCCGGGCAACAACAAGCCCTTGAGCTCAGTTGACTTGGCAAAAATCTCGGTGTAGTTCAAACTCCCCGTGTAGGCCACAATCAAGCCGATCCCCAGGATAAAACCAAAGTCACCCACACGGTTGACCAAAAAGGCTTTCATGTTGGCAAAGACCGCACTCGGTTTATTGAACCAAAAACCAATGAGCAAATAAGACACCAGCCCCACCCCTTCCCAACCAAAGAAGAGCTGCAACAAATTGTTGCTCATCACCAGCATCAGCATGGCAAATGTAAACAAGGAGATGTAAGCGAAAAAACGGTTGTAGCCTTCATCTTCCTCCATATAACCCATGGTGTAGATGTGAACCATGAGAGAGACGAAAGTCACCACACACATCATCAAGGCCGTCAAGCCATCAATAAGGAAACCCACTTCCATATTGAGGGAGCCAATTTGCATCCAGGAGTAAAGCGTCTGTTCAAATCGCTCCCCCGTGGTGCTCACAACCCACAGCGTCCAAGCCGATAGCACAAAGGAGACCAAGACGCCCAGGATGGCCAGACCATGGCATAGTCGCCGGCCCAACACATTGCCACCCAAACTCGTCCCCCACAATCCCACCAAAACCGCTCCCAACAAAGGGGCCAGGGCTGCAAGCAGCAAAAGATGAAGACTTAAGTGTGGACTCATGAACAAAGGGGCCATATTGGGTTGATGGACATGTAGTTTGGGGCATTAAAACGAAAAGGGACTCAGCCTTTGAGCGTGTTGAGCTCATCGACGTGAATGGTGGAGCGGTTCCTAAAGAGCAGCACCAATATGGCCAGGCCAATGGCCGACTCGGCCGCTGCCACCGTCAAGATAAAGAAAACAAACACTTGACCTTGGATATCGTTTAAATAGTGTGAGAAGGCCACAAAATTCATGTTCACCGCCAAGAGCATGAGCTCTATGGCCATGAGAATGACGATGATGTTTTTGCGGTTGAGAAAGATTCCCGTCACAGACAGGGCAAACAAAATCGCCCCCAAGGTGAGAAAGTGTCCAAGGGTGATGGTCATTTCTTCTCCTGTGCAGGGGTGGACTGGGTGGGCTGTGTTGTCGCCATGGGCTCAACGACCTCACCGACTTCAACCACCGACTTCATTTTGACCAAGCGCATGCGGTCTTTGGGCTGAACACGAATTTGCTCAGACGGATCTTGGAATTTGCTGTCTTTGCGTTTTCTCAAAGTGAGCGCAATGGCGGCGATGATGGCCACGAGCAAAATAACAGCAGCGAGTTCCAATGGGTACAAAAACTCCGTGTAAAGCGCAATACCGAGTGCCTGGGTGTTGGGAATGGGTGCAGCATCAACGACAGCACCGACAGCGCGCGCGGGCTGGCTGAGTCGAAAACCACCCATCAGCACGGCGGTCAACTCAAGCGCGACCACAGCACCCAAGGTCGCGGCCAAATGGAAATTTCGCCAAAAACCTTTTCGCAAACTCTCCAAGTCAACGTCGAGCATCATCACCACGAACAAAAAGAGGACCATAACCGCGCCCACATAGACCAAAACCAAGGTAATGGACAAAAACTCCGCCTCCAACAGCATCCAGATCCCAGAGGCTTGAAAAAAACTCAAGACCAAAAAAAGAGCCGCATGCACGGGATTGCTGACCGTGATCACGCGAAACGCGGCAAACAGCAAAATCGCTGAAAACACATAAAAAAGGACGGCTTGTGGATCCATGCTGTGGTTTGGGTTGAGGGTGCGGGGCTGTGGAAGTGGAGGGTTCAGCGGTAGGGTGCGTCAGCTGCTTTGAGCTTGGCAATCTCACCTTCGTAGCGATCGCCAACGGCCAGGAGCATCTCCTTGGTGAAGTACAAATCCCCTCGCTTTTCGCCGTGGTACTCAAAAATATGGGTCTCCACAATCGAGTCCACGGGACAGCTCTCTTCACAAAACCCACAGAAAATACATTTCGTCAAATCTATGTCATAGCGAGATGTGCGCCGGGTGCCGTCCTCTCTCACCTCGGACTCGATGGTGATGGCCATGGCTGGACACACCGCTTCGCATAATTTGCAAGCGATGCAACGTTCTTCACCATTTTCATAACGACGAAGAGCATGAAGGCCCCTAAAGCGCGGACTCGCGGGTGTTTTCTCTTCAGGAAACTGAATGGTGATCTTGCGAGCAAACATGTACTTGCCCGTGAGGGCCATGCCCTTAAAGAGCTCCAGGAGCAAAAAGCTCGACAGGAAATCTCGCAGGGAAAATTCCAAGCGCTTCGAGGGCAAAGTCATCGTGTTCATGCGCAATGCATCCTGTTGTCTTTTAAGTCCAAATATTCCATGGCGTTTGCATCCAAAGACCCACCACCACCAACCACACCAAAGTGATCGGGATGAAGATCTTCCAGCCCAAGCGCATGATTTGGTCGTAACGAAATCGCGGGAAGGTCGCACGAACCCAGAGGAACATGGTCACGACCACAAAGGTCTTCAGCCCCAACCAAATCCATCCAGGCAACCAGTCAAGGAAGGCAAACGGCGAAAGCCATCCACCCAGAAACATGAGCACCGCCAGCATCGAGACCAGAATCATATTGGCGTATTCGGCCAAGAAGAACATGGCAAAAGACATCCCAGAGTATTCAATCATGTGACCCGCCACAATTTCCGACTCCCCTTCAACCACGTCAAAGGGGTGTCGATTGGTCTCGGCCAAGCCAGAAATGAAATACACCACAAATATCGGCAGCAAAGGCAACCAATTCCATGAAAAAACACCCAAACCATGAGACGCGAAATAGCCCTGCCCTTGAACCCCAACAATGGTGCTCAAATTCAATGAGCCCGACACCATCAACACCACCACCAAGCAAAAACCCATGGCAATCTCATAACTCACCATTTGCGCAGACGCCCGCATGGCTCCTAAAAAAGCATATTTGGAGTTCGATGCCCAACCCGCAATGATGACGCCGTAGACCTCTAGCGAGGTGATGGCCATCAAAAAAAGCAAGCCAGCATTCACATTGGCCAGCGCCACTTCAGGCCCAAAGGGCACCACCGCCCAGGCCGCCAATGCGGGCATGATGGTCATGATGGGGCCGAGTAAAAACAGACCCGTGTGTGCACGCGTGGGCACAATGATCTCTTTGGTCAGCAGTTTCAATGCGTCGGCTATGGGCTGCAATAAACCAAAGGGCCCCGTGCGATTGGGTCCTACTCGAATTTGAGTAAAACCAATGCCTTTTCTCTCCCACAAGGTCAAGTAAGCCACACAAAGCATTAAAGGCAAGAGCAAGACCACGATTTTGATCAAATTCCAAATCACAGGCCAAGCCAATTGCTTCCACCATGCTGTGTGGATAGCATCAAACCCCGTGTTGTATAAAAAATCGATCATGATGTCATATTCCTGCTCGTGCGTCGTGGGTGGATTGCAAGGCTGCAGATCGCCTCACCAAACCATCCAAGGCAAGACTGGCTGCCACGCACGGCGCTTGAAAAACCTGGGGTCCTTCAAGGGTGGGCACGGTGGCACTCATGTTCGAGAGTTGGCCAGAGAGTTCAGGCAAGCTTTGCGCCATGAGAGAGCGGACTTCCTCAATCGTCTCATACTCAAAACCTGGCAAGTCCAGAATGTTGGCCATGACACGCAAAATCTTCCACAAAGGTCGCGTTTCAATCAAGGGGCGCACCACCGCGTGAAAGCTCTGTGACCTGCCCTCGGTGTTGACAAACGAACCAGCCGTTTCGCTAAAGGGCGACATCGGCAAAAGCACATCGCTATAAGCCACATTGGTTTTGAAAGGCGAGAGCGTGACCACCAAATCCATTGTCGACAAGGCCTTCACCGCCTTGGCCGGTTGCGCACAATCGTGCTCGGGCTCCACATTCATGAGGATCATGGCTTTCAAGGCGCCAGGCTCGAGCATTTGCTGAGCATTCAACCCGCCAGATGAATGACTGGGCCGGGCTTGAACCCACTGCGCACCAACAGTGTTTGCACTCTCACCCAGGACGCCAGATTTGGCACCAGTGAGTTCGGCCAAGGCATTGACCCAAGCGAGCAAGACACTGAATTGAGGGTGGTGAGCGGCCGCATTGCCAAGCAAAATGGTCTTGCGCTCTCCGCTCAACAGGGCTTGCGCCATCGGGCGCAAGGCGTCATTCGCTTCTCCCAGACCAAGCGGTGGGGCCTTGGAGGACTCCTGGGCCACGGTCGCACATAAATTGGCCAAGCATTGCGCCCAGTCCTCTGGACCTTGCACCCAATCAAAAGACAGTGGCATGGCCCAATCCGACTCTTTGGCGTTGAGACTCAAGACTTGAGCGCCATGGCGGATAGCGTGACGAAGACGCTGGGCCAATATGGGATGATCTTTGCGCAAATTGCCACCCACCACAAACACATTGTCCATGAGGGAGAGCTCTTGAATGGCACAACCGAGCCAATGGACCCGTGCCTCATGGTGAAAATCAGCATGCCTGAGTCTCGCATCGACATTGTCACTGCCCAAGGCGCGAAGCAAACGCCCACCAAGGAATAACTCTTCAGTGGTGTTGTGCGGCGACATCAGTGTGCCGATGGATTTGACGCCTGATTTTTGGGTGATGTCTTGTAAGGCTTCGGCCACAAAACTCAAAGCCGTGTTCCAGTCCACTTCATGCCAAACACCGGCTTGCTTGATCATGGGGGTGGTGAGTCGATCACTGGCGCCCAGAGCTTCGTAGGAGAAACGATCGCGGTCCGCAATCCAACACTCATTGATCGCTTCGTTTTCCAGAGGGACCACGCGCAACACTTTGTGGTTCTTGACTTGCATGATCAAATTCGTGCCTGTGGAGTCGTGCGGGCTCACCGATTTGCGACGCCCAAGCTCCCAAGTGCGGGCCTGGAATCGAAAGGGCTTGCTAGTCAAGGCGCCAACGGGGCAGATATCGATCATGTTGCCCGAGAGCTCAGAGTCAACAGACAGGCCGATAAAACTTTCAATTTCAGCGTGCTCCCCGCGGTGCGTGAAGCCCAACTCCTTCAAGCCCGAGATCTCTTCACCAAAGCGCACACACCTTGTGCAATGAATACACCGACTCATCTCTTGCATGCTGATCAAGGGACCTGCGTCTTTGTGAAATACCACGCGTTTTTCTTCTTCGTAGCGCGATGCTGAGCCTCCATAACCTACCGCCAAGTCTTGCAACTGGCATTCACCGCCTTGGTCACAAATGGGACAATCGAGCGGATGATTGATGAGCAAGAATTCCATCACAGACTTTTGGGCCTGCAGTGCTTTCTTGCTTTGCGTTCTCACGATCATGCCTTGGGTCACGGGAGTTGCACAAGCGGGTAGCGGTTTGGCCGCCTTGTCGACATCAACCAAACACATGCGGCAGTTCGCCGCAATACTGAGTTTTTTGTGATAACAAAAGTGTGGCACATAGGTGCCCACGGCTTCTGCGGCATGCATGATCATGCTGCCTTCTTTCACCTCGACGGTTTTGCCATCAATTTGTAGTTCAACCATGATCACAGTCCATGTTCAACGCTCACACCGTCCAGACAACGCTTGTGCACAATGTGGTGCTCAAACTCATGGCGAAAATGCTTGAGCATGCCTTGCACAGGCATCGCCGCTGCATCGCCCAATGCGCAAATGGTGCGACCCGAAATATTGGCGGTCAAAGAATCTAAAAGTGCCAAGTCACTCTCATGGCCAAGACCCTTTTCAATGCGCTCAACCACACGCCACAACCAGCCTGTACCTTCTCGGCAAGGGGTACACTGTCCACATGACTCGTGCATATAAAACGCACTCAAGCGCATCAGACTTTTGACCATGCAGCGCCGCTCGTCCATCACAATCACCGCTCCCGAGCCCAGCATAGAGCCCGCCTTGGCGATGGAGTCGTAGTCCATGGTGAGATCCATCATGACTTCACCAGGCACCACTGGGGCCGAGCTGCCACCCGGAATCACAGCCTTCAAGGCGCGTCCACCGCTCACGCCACCGGCGAGCTCAAGCAGTTTGGAAAAAGGTGTTCCCATGGGGATTTCATAGTTACCAGGACGCTCCACGTCGCCACTGACGGAAAATATTTTGGTGCCCCCATTGTTGGGTTTGCCGGCAGCCAAGTAAGCCTGCGCGCCATTGCGAATGATCCAAGGCACGGCCGCATAAGTTTCCGTGTTGTTGATGTTGGTGGGTTTGGCGTACAGACCATAACTTGCTGGATAAGGGGGCTTAAAGCGTGGTTGCCCTTTCTTTCCCTCCAAGGACTCTAAAAGTGCGGTCTCTTCGCCGCAGATGTAGGCACCAAAGCCGTGGAAGGCATGCAACTGAAAAGAAAACGAACTGCCCAAGATCCGCTGCCCCAAATAGCCCTTGCTGCGAGCCTGATTCAAAGCTTCTTCAAAACGCTCGTAGGTCTGGAATATTTCACCATGGATATAGTTGTAACCCACATTGATGCCCATGGCGTAGGCTGCAATGGCCATGCCCTCGATCACAATGTGTGGATTGAATTCCAAAATATCTCGGTCTTTGAAAGTTCCAGGCTCTCCTTCATCTGAATTGCAAACGAGGTATTTTTGGATAGGGAACGTTCTGGGCATGAAGCTCCACTTCAAGCCTGTAGGGAAACCCGCCCCGCCTCGACCTCTCAGAACTGAGTCTTTGACCGTTGCAATGACTTGCTCTTGGGTCATCGGCGGCTCGCCTGAGCCGTCGAGTCCTAGGATTTTTTTCAAGGCCTGATAGCCGCCTCGAGACTCGTAATCTTCAATGGACCAATTGCGTCCATCCAACCCAGCCAAAATTTGCGGGTTGATGTGGCGACCATGGAAAGAGGCTTGCCCTCCGGTGGTCTCAAAACGTTTGAGCAAGGTGGATAGACTCATGATAACTCTTTCAGGGTTCTCAATCCATCGATCAACTCATCGAGCTTTTCTGGCGTCATGAAGCTGCACATGGCACGATCATTGACCAAAAGCACTGGTGCATCTGCACAAGCACCCAAACACTCGGCAGGTTGCACAGTGAAGAGCCCGTCGGGCGTGGTGCCACCGGGTTGCACCCCCAATTTTTTGCACACATGGCTCAAAGCGTCTTCTCCTCCTTTGAGCTGACAAGACAAGTTGGTGCAAACGTTGAGCTTGAAGCGGCCCACGGGTGACAAGTTGTACATATTGTAAAAAGTGGCCACTTCGTGCACGGCAATGGCGGGCATTCGCAGGAACTGAGCCACTTCCATCTCATGGTCTTGAGAGACATAGCCATGCTCAAACTGCACAAGGGTCAGACAAGCCATGACGGCAGACTGGCGTTGCTCGGCAGGAAACTTTTGCACTTCCTGCTCAAATTTGGCCAAGATCGCTTCCGACAGGGTGTAGCTTTTGACCACTTGATGAGCGTGTGCAGGGGTAAGGGGTGTGGACAAGATCATCGGTCTATTTCTCCAAACACGATATCCATGGTCCCAATGACGGCAACAGTGTCAGCGATCATGTGACCACGGACCATTTCATCCATGGCAGCCAGGTGGGCAAAGCCTGGGGCGCGAATCTTCATGCGAAAAGGCTTGTTGGCACCATCACTGATCAGATAAATACCAAATTCGCCTTTGGGGTGTTCCACTGCGCTGTAAGCCTCTCCTTCTGGCACATGAAAGCCTTCGGTAAAGAGCTTGAAGTGATGGATCAACTCTTCCATGCTCGACTTCATGCCCACACGGCTTGGGGGTGCCACTTTGTGGTTGGCGGTGATGACGGGGCCAGGGTTGGCCCGCAGCCAAGCCACGCATTGCTCAATGATGCGGTTGGATTGACGCATCTCTTCAATGCGCACCAAATAGCGGTCGTAGCAATCGCCCGTCATACCCACTGGGATATCAAAATCCATTTTGTCGTAAACGTCATAGGGTTGGTGCTTTCTCAAATCCCACTCCACGCCCGAGCCTCGCAGCATGGCGCCGGTGAAGCCTAGATTTTTTGCACGCTCAGGAGTCACCACACCAATTCCCACCGTGCGTTGCTTCCAAATTCGGTTGTCGGTGAGTAGCGTCTCGTACTCATCGACCAAACCAGGGAAACGGCGGGTGAAGTCTTCGATGAAGTCCAGCAAGGAGCCTTGGCGGTTCTCGTTCATGCGCGCAATGGTTTTGGCGTTCTTGATCTTGCTCACCTGGTACTGGGGCATGCTATCTGGGAGATCGCGGTAAACACCACCAGGTCTGAAATAGGCCGCGTGCATTCGAGCGCCTGAGACGGCTTCGTACATATCGAAAAGATCTTCTCGCTCGCGAAAGCAATAAATCAAAATATTCATGGCCCCGCAATCAAAGCCGTGACACCCTAGCCACAATAGGTGATTCAAGAGGCGCGTGATTTCAGAAAACATCACGCGGATGTATTGCGCTCGAACGGGGACTTCAAGTTTAAGCAGTTTTTCAATGGCCAAGCAATACGCATGTTCATTGCACATCATCGAGACATAGTCAAGCCGGTCCATGTAGGGCAAGGACTGGATGAAGGTCTTGCTTTCGGCGAGTTTTTCAGTGGCACGGTGCAGCAGTCCAATGTGCGGGTCAGCACGTTGGACGACTTCGCCATCGAGCTCCAAGACCAAGCGCAAGACCCCGTGCGCAGCAGGATGCTGAGGTCCAAGGTTGAGAGTGTAATTTTTAATTTCAGCCATGTTGCTCTTTGCTTACAAGCCGCCATAGTGCTCTTCACGCACAATGCGCGGCGTGATTTCTCGCGGCTCAATGGTGACGGGCTGATAGATGACACGGGCAAGCTCTGTGTCATAGCGCATCTCGACATGACCGGAGACCGGAAAATCTTTTCTAAAGGGGTGACCGATAAAACCATAATCGGTGAGCAGTCGACGCAAATCTTCGTGACCTTCAAAAATAATGCCATAAAGATCAAAGGCTTCCCGTTCAAACCAATTCACAGCACTCCACAGGGGAGTGACGCTTGGCAAAATCGGGAATTCATCGTCGAGTGCAAAAACCCGAAGCCTCACTCGCCAGTTGTGTTCTACCGAAAGCAAGTGCAGCACAGCGGCAAACCGAGGACCCGATGAGAAGGCGCTCTCTTGGCCTTCCTTGTAGTCCATGTAGTCCACCCCACAAAGGTCCATCAATTGATCAAAACACAATTGCGGGTGCTCTTTCAATGTTTGAGCCACCTCATAATAAACTTTGGCCGAAACCGTCAAGGTCACTTCACCCAAAGCCGTTTGGTGCTTGGTGAGCTTGTCCCCCAAGATTTGGTCAATCAAAGCGTTCAATCGATCAAGAGAGGCGCTCATGACTGGGGCTTTCGTTTTTCAAGTTGTTGCAGTGTCTTCATGCATCTCACCGCGCGATGGTATTTTCACGGCGAATCTTGTTTTGCAACTGCAAGACCCCATAGAGAAGGGCCTCGGCCGTGGGAGGACAACCCGGCACATAGACGTCAACAGGAACAATGCGATCACACCCTCTAACCACCGAATAACTGTAGTGATAATAGCCTCCGCCATTGGCACAGGACCCCATGGACAAGACCCAGCGCGGCTCAGACATTTGGTCATAGACTTTGCGCAGAGCAGGCGCCATCTTGTTGCACAAGGTTCCCGCCACAATCATCAAATCGCTTTGACGAGGACTGGGGCGAAACAACATGCCAAAGCGGTCCATGTCATAACGCGCAGCACCTGCGTGCATCATCTCCACAGCACAACATGCCAAACCAAATGTCATGGGCCACAGGGAACCCGTTTTGGCCCAATTCACCACAGAGTCAACCGATGTGGTGATGAAACCTTCTTTTAAAATGCCGTCCATTGACATGCTTTATTCCCAATCGAGTGCGCCTTTTTTCCACTCATAGGCAAAACCGACCACCAAGATCGCCAAAAAAATCATCATGGCCCAAAAGCCAGTTGAACCAATTTGCTTGAGTGAAACTGCCCAAGGAAACAAAAAGGCAATCTCCAGGTCAAAGAGAATGAATAAAATCGCCACCAAGTAGTAGCGCACATCAAACTTCATGCGTGCATCTTCAAACGCATCAAATCCACATTCATAGGGGGAATTTTTAGCCGCATCGGGCCGCTGAGGTCCAAGCAAATAGCCCAATGCTTGAGGCACCACACCCACGGCGAGACCCACCAGGATGAATAACAAAACGGGCAAATAGGTTTCCAGGTTCATCTCAACCTTTTAAAAAGTTTCTCTCCAACTCAATGTGAACCCATTGCCCAGAGTGCAGCTTGGATGCATCAAGTTGGTGCCGTCGGCGAGACTCGAACTCGCACAGCTTTCGCCACTACCCCCTCAAGATAGCGTGTCTACCAATTTCACCACGACGGCTAAAAATTTGAGTGCCCAGAATCATCATTCTAGACCCTCGAATAAGACTTGGAGTTTACCCTATAAAAGGACTCTTCATCCCACTTGTTGAGATGCTTTATAAAATTATGAAACCCTTTTTCACTTGGTGGGAATTGAAGTGGAACCCGATGTGGAATTGGCCGCTGCCGGCGCGTCCGATTTGGAGCTTGGAATTGACGCGTCAACGTCAGGGGCCTTGGAAGCCGCGGGCGCTTGGACTTGCACGCCTTCGAGCACACTGCCCGTGGGAGCTTGTCGTTTGGCCCCGCCCAAATAGGCCAGCGCCAAGGTGGCGATAAAAAAGACCGCCGCCAAGACCGCAGTGGATCTCGACAAGAAGTTGGCACCACCGGAGGCACCAAAAAGACTACCGGAACTGCCCGAGCCAAACGCTGCGCCCATGTCTGCACCTTTGCCGTGCTGGATCAAAATCAAACCGATCATGGACAAAGCCGAGATGATTTGTACGAGCAAAATAATATTGGTAATGATATTCATGGTCAAGGTTTCCTAAGGGTTGCGAGCAACGGCAGCTGAAATGATGCTTAAAAAATCGCTCGAGGACAAGGCAGCAGATCCGATCAAGCCACCATCAATATCGGGTTGGGCCAGCAAGGTTTGAGCATTGGATGCGTTCATGCTGCCGCCGTACAAAATTCTCAAAGCATGGGCGTGATGGGTGCGTGACGCCAGTAAACCCCGAATCAAACTGTGCACTTCTTGAGCCATGGGCGGCGTCGCAGTCAAGCCTGTACCAATGGCCCAAACAGGCTCATAGGCCATCACCACGCGATCAAAGTCCATAGGGAGCAAAGACAAAGCAGACAGCACTTGGCGCTTGATGACGGCTTGGGTCTGACCTTGTTCGCGCTCTTGCTGCGTCTCGCCCACACAAACAACAGGGATCAAACCCGCTTGAAAGACTGTTGCAACTTTGCGGGTAATTAAATTGTCGGTTTGAAACTGATCTCGCCGGCACTCGGAGTGTCCGAGAATCACATGTTCGAGTTTAAAGTCTTGAAGCATGGACACCGAGAGCTCAGAGGTGTAAGCCCCTTTGGGGTGTTCGCTCACGTCTTGTGCGCCTTGAACGATACCTGAGCTCTCAAGCAACGCACCGACCTGGCTCCAATAAGGCGCGGGAGGGCATACCAAGATCTCGGGCAATGCCTCTTGACCAACCTCGGCCTTGAGTGCGTTAAGCCCAGCGATTAAACCTCTCAAGAGATCTTCGTTGCCAGCCAAACTGGCGTTCATTTTCCAGTTTCCAGCAATGAGTTTGCGTCTACTCGTCAATTCGGCTCTCCCAACCAGTGGATGACAATTTTTCCGATGTGTTCATTGGACTCCATCAAGGCGTGGGCTTGGGCACCCGCGCCGGCATCCGAGGCTTCAAAAGTCTTGAAGAGCACAGGCTTGATGACAGAGCGCTCCAACAGCGGCCAAACATTTTGGTGCAGCTTTTGTGCAATCTGGGCCTTAAAGGCCACATCGCGTGGCCTCAAGGTCGAGCCGGTTAGCGTGAGTCGTTTGCGCAGCACCAAGCCGGCATTAACTTGAGACTTCACACCGCCTTGCACGGCGATCAAGACCAAGCGGCCATCCTCAGCCAAAATCTCGATTTCTTTGGCAACGTAGTCGCCGGCCACCATATCCAAAATCACGTTCACTCCACGACCTTGGGTGATGCTGAGCACCTCTTGGGCAAAATCTTGGGTTTTGTAATTGATGGCGTGATCCGCACCCAAAGCAAGACAAGCATCACACTTGGCCAAAGAACCCGCGGTTGCAATCACGTGAGCACCCATGGCTTTGGCCATTTGTATGGCAGTGACGCCAATACCGCTTGTGCCGCCTTGCACCAACAACCACTCCCCCTCTTTCAAAAGACCACGATCAAACACATTGCTCCACACCGTGAAGAAGGTTTCTGGCAAACTCGCTGCTTGACTCAAACTCAGCCCCTTGGGCACTGGCAAGCACTGAGCGATGGGTGCCACGCACCACTGTGCATAGCCCCCTCCAGCGACCAAGGCGCAAATACGGTCGCCCAATTTCAACCCTTGCGCTGCCAAGGCTTGCGGCTCGCCGGCCTCGATCACTCCCGCGATCTCGAGACCTGGGATGTCTGACACCCCAGCAGGCACAGGGTAATGGCCTTTTCTTTGCAAAACATCGGGACGGTTCACGCCACTGGCATGCACGCGAATGAGGGCCTCGCCAGCGACAGGAACAGGCTTGGCTCGCTCGACGAGTTTCAAGACCTCGGGGGCGCCAAATTCAGAAATTTCAATGGCTTGCATGGTTCAACAGATCAATCAAAATAAAATAAAGGCTGTCCTCAATCTGACACCCGAATGCATCACCCTGAAGTCAACGTGAAGTGCCACTTCGAGTTTGGGCTGTTGACCCAAGGGCACCACCAACGTTAACGCCAGATTGAGTTCAAACGCCTTTATTCAGGTGAGTGATGATGCTCTTCTTGTTGAGCGGGGCGCTCACTCAGGGCCTTCATGGACAACTTGACACGGCCTTTCTCATCGGTCTCGAGCACCTTCACGCGAACGATTTGACCTTCGGCCAAAACGTCGGTGACTTTATTGATTCTCTCGTGGCTGATTTGGCTGATGTGGAGCAAACCATCTTTACCAGGGAGCAAGTTCACCAATGCACCGAAGTCAAGAATTTTGGTGACGGGGCCTTCATAGACCTTGCCAATTTCAACCTCGGCTGTGATCTCTTCAATGCGACGCTTGGCTTCTTGCGCCTTGGCGCCATCGTTGGAAGCGATGGTGATCGTGCCGTCTTCGGCAATATTGATCTGCGTGCCCGTCTCCTCGGTCAAGGCACGAATGGTGGCACCGCCTTTGCCGATCACGTCACGAATCTTGTCGGCATTGATTTTCATGGTGTACAAACGAGGAGCAAAGTCACTCACCTCGTGTTTGGCCTCACCCATGGCCTCTTGCATCTTGCCCAAGATGTGCATGCGCGCTTCTTTGGCCTGCGCCAGCGCCACTTGCATGATCTCCTTGGTGATACCTTGGATTTTGATGTCCATTTGAAGCGCTGTGATGCCGTTGGTGGTCCCGGCCACTTTGAAGTCCATGTCCCCCAAGTGATCTTCGTCACCCAAAATATCAGTCAGAACCGCAAAACGGTTGCCATCTTTGATCAAACCCATGGCAATACCCGCCACATGGGCTTGCATTGGAACGCCTGCATCCATCAAGGACAAGCAACCGCCGCATACCGAGGCCATCGATGAAGAACCATTGGACTCGGTGATCTCGGAGACCACGCGCATGGTGTAGGGAAAATCTTCCTTCTTGGGCAAACAAGCGGCCAAGGCACGTTTGGCCAAACGACCGTGACCAATCTCACGACGCTTGGTGCTGCCCATGCGACCCACCTCACCAGTGGCAAAGGGAGGCATATTGTAGTGGAACATGAAGCGGTCTTCAAACTCACCGGCCAAGGCATCAATGCGTTGGGCATCGCGCTCGGTGCCCAAAGTGGTGACCACCAAAGCTTGGGTCTCACCACGGGTGAAAAGTGCCGAACCGTGGGTACGGGGCAACACGCTGTTGCGAATTTCAATCGGGCGAACCGTGCGGGTGTCACGACCATCGATCCTGGGCTCACCGGCCAAAATTTGCGAACGAACAATGCGCGCTTCAATGTCAAAGAGAAGATTTTCAACCTTCACCGCGTCATAAGGAACGGCTTGGGCGGTCAAGGCTTCCATGGTGGCTTTGTAGGCCACGCGACACGCTTGGGTGCGACTTTGCTTGTTGCGAATTTGGTAAGCCTCGCGCAAAGGGCCTTCAGCAATCTCATTGACCTTGGCAATCAAAGGCTCATCCTTGGCGTCTGGCGCCCAGTCCCACACAGGGTGACCCGCTTCTTTGACGAGTTCATGAATGGCCTCAATGGCAATATTGCCTTGCTCGTGACCAAACACGACGGCACCGAGCATGAGTTCTTCACTCAGTTGCAGCGCTTCTGACTCGACCATCAACACGGCCGCTTGCGTTCCGGCCACCACCAAGTCCATGGTGCTTTCTTTGCGCTGAGTCTGTCCAGGGTTCAAAACGTATTCACCATTGATGTAACCGACCCTGGCCGCGCCCAAAGGGCCATTGAAAGGAATACCCGCCAATGACAAGGCGGCACTGGAAGCGATCAAAGCCGCAATGTCGGCATCCACCTCGGGGTTCAAGGAGAGCGTGTGGATGACCACATGCACCTCGTTGTAAAAACCTTCGGGAAACAACGGACGAATGGGGCGGTCAATCAAACGGCTCGTGAGTGTTTCGTGTTCACTGGGTTTGGCTTCGCGCTTGAAAAAACTGCCTGGAATTTTTCCTGCAGCATAAGTTTTTTCAATATAGTCCACCGTCAGAGGGAAGAAATCTTGCCCTGGTTTGGCCGATTTGGATGCCACAACAGTGGCAAGCACCACGGTGTCATCCATGTTCAAGAGCACAGCACCACTGGCTTGACGGGCAATTTCACCCGTCTCCATGGTCACCTTGTGTTGACCCCATTGAAAAGTTTTGGTCACTTTATTAAATAACGACATTTTTCGTCTTCTCCATCATGATTTGGGGCATGAAGGCCATGCCGCCGAAGCCAGGAGATACCTCATGAAACAGAATGCCATTCCATCAAATGTGGGTCTTCGCCTTCAGGCTCAGAATTCAACACTTGGTGGAATGACACAGCTTCGATCCATGACGAACCTCTCCAATCTACTCTCATGGGGCGCAATGCCAACCATCGCTACCCATCATGCATAAAGGCGTCTGAGCTATGGAAATAACTCAGACGCCTTTGTCAGAAATTCTCAATTATTTGCGCAAGCCCAATTTCGCAATCAAGGCAGTGTAGCGGCCCAAATCCTTGGATTTCAAATAATCCAACAATTTACGACGGCGACTCACCATGCGCAGCAAGCCACGGCGGCCGTGGTGGTCTTTGGCATGGGTTTTAAAGTGGGGGGTCAACTCGTTGATGCGAGCCGTCAAAAGTGCAACTTGCACTTCAGGACTTCCAGTGTCACCCACTGAACGGGCGTTTTGCGCAACAACTTGCGCTGTGGTATTCAAATCCATTTCCTGTTTCCTTGTAAAAGGTTGATCAAACTTGCGCAAACCCGTGGAAAGACGAGAAGCGTGCACTGTCACCCCAAGATGGGGCAAAGCCTTGAGATTATAAGACAAAAATCCCGATGGGATCAAGCGTTCATCCAATACTGGCTATAAAACCAGTCACCCCATCCTTTGTGTTGCACATAGCGCATGATTGACATGGCGGGCAAATCAAAAAAAATGATCAATTTCAGTGCGCCATGAAACTGACGGGTCAATTTCCAAAATTCTCAAGACCACATGACAAAAAAAGTCTCTTCATCCAGAAAAAAAATCGCTGACATTGGGTTTGCTGTCATCGAATTCAAGGGGATTAAAAAAAAATATAGTTTTGCACAAAACTCTTGTTTTATGAACCCTGCGCTCCATCTGTTAACCATGCAGCAGCCAAACATTGACTGTATCTTCATTCAACAATTTTTCAGAAAGTAAATCATGATTTTCACACCCATCAACACGGCCATTGCACAGGCACAACGTCGCCCTTCAGTTCAAGCCTTCGAGCGTTTCTTGGGCGACGTGGTGAAGTCTCCAGGCACACACACCCAATTCAAAGAGCATGATCTTGGCTATCAATTACAAATCGACGTTCCAGGTGTGGCCAAAGAGCATTTGATCATCAAAGTGGAGGACCAAGTGGTGCGTCTTGAGACGACTGCTGAGGCGGCTCGCAAGTACAACTTGAGTTACGAGCTGCCCGTTGCCATCGACCCCGCCACCAGCCAAGCCAAACTGGAGTTGGGCGTGCTGAGTATGGAATTGAGCAAAAGAAAACCTTTGGACAGAGCCACCACACTGAACATTCAGTAAATCAGCAAGGTTTGTCATGGCGCTGGGCGCGCCTTGGTTTTTGCAAAGAATTAAGATGAAATGCGGGATTGTGGCGACCTTTAGGGGTCGCCTTTTTTTTGAGCTATTCACTCTCCCTTGGACGATGGGAATGAAGCCCAAGCCTGCGCCTTACTGCACCAAATCGGTAAGGCTCCATCGTGGCAAGACCTCAAACCCATATTCTTTTGACCCCTGCTCCAGACCATACTGCACACGCATGGCCGCAGCCAAAGCAATCATGGCGCCATTGTCCGTGCACCACTGAAGGGGCGGGAAAAAGACCTCTACCCTTTGTTTCTCACAGGCCGCTTGCAGTGCGCTCCTGAGAAGTTGATTCGCCCCCACGCCCCCGGCCACCACCAAGCAACGGTCCCCAGTTTGCGCCAAAGCGGCCATGGATTTTTTAACCAACACCTCGACAATGGCCGCTTGCACACTGGCGGCCAAGTCCTCACGGTGTGACATCATCTGTTCTCCCAATTTATTGACTTGTGTGAGCACAGAGGTTTTAAGGCCCGCAAAGGAAAAGTCCAAGTCCTTGCTGTGAAGAAGTGGGCGCGGAAATGCAAAGGCCTTGGGGTTACCGTTCAAGGCCAATTGCGACAGGGCAGCACCCCCGGGATAGTCCAAACCGATCAATTTGGCCGATTTATCAAACGCCTCGCCTGCAGCATCGTCGACACTTTGACCCAGTAACTCATAGTGACCCATACTGCCCACTCGCATGAGTTGCGTGTGCCCCCCTGAGACGAGCAAACAAACAAACGGAAAACTTGGTGGTGTATTGCTTAAAAATGGCGAGAGCAAATGCCCCTCCAAATGGTGAATCCCCATCAAGGGTTTGTCCAAGGCGGCTGCAAGCGAAGCCGCCACGCCAGCACCAACCAATAGAGCACCTGCAAGCCCTGGCCCTTTGGTGTAAGCGATCAAGTCCAGGGCGTCCACACCCAAACCAGCCTCACGCATGACCTCTTGGATCAATGGCACCACGCGCTGGATGTGATCGCGCGAAGCCAATTCAGGTACCACCCCGCCATAGGGCTGGTGCATTGCGATTTGGGTGTGCAAAGCGTGAGCGGCCAAAGTTGCTTTGAGCTCAAAGGGCTTGAGCGTGTTGATTGGCGGGCCATCAACCTCACGCCAAGACTGGATTGGCAACAATTGAACCAATGCCACACCACTTTCATCGCAAGAGGTTTCGATGCCAAGAATATTCATGTTTTGTGGGGTTGTTAACTTCAGCGCCAAAGCAAGCTCTCTGCTGAACGAGGCAGCAGCACAAAAACGACTTGGGTGCGCGATCCACTTATTTTAGAGCCAAGAACTACGCACTCTAAAATACAGTATGAATCGGGCATGATCTTTGCTGTTAAGTCCATACTCGACTCAAGCGGCTTAAAACACTGATCTTTTCTTGCATTTACCAGGGCAGTATGCAAACCCAGCTGAGAATCATCGTCGTTGCACCCGATTTGGTCACCGAAGACCCCGAAGATGAGCACGCCTTGGCTTTAATAGAGCGCTCCAAAACACTTCGCATTGGTCTATTGGAAAACGGCTACAACCTGATCGCCACCTTGCCCGCCGATGTCTTCTTGGCCGACCGCATCTCACAACTGCAGCCGGATTTGATCATCGTGGACGCAGAAAGCGACGCCCGTGACGCGCTGGAGCACGTGGTGATGGCCACCCGAGACGAGCGGCGCGCCATTGTGCTTTTCACTGATGATGAAGACACCAGCCACGTGAACGAAGCGGTCGCTGCTGGGGTGAGCGCCTACATCGTCTCCGGATTGGCTCCGAGTCGAATCAAACCCATTTTGGACGTTGCCATGGCGCGCTTTGAGCACGAACAGCGACTGCGCACCGAACTCACCCAAGCGCAACAAGCTCTGGTCTCACGCAATGTGGTGGACCAAGCCAAAGCACTGATCATGAAACGGCAAAACATCACTGAGCCTGAGGCCTACGCCAAGATACGAAAAATTGCGATGAACAAAGGCCTCAAACTCGCTGAAGTCGCCCAACACATCCTCGACATCTCTGAACTCTGGGCATAAAAGTTTCGCTCAAAGAATTGCGCGACTCGCAAAATCCGAGATAAATCAATCAAAGCACGCATGAAAATAGTGCATTGATCCCCATTTTGGGCACGAGTCGAAACCAAGATCATCCATAAATCCACCCAGATTTATATGAATTGAACCATTAAGTATTCATTAAATTACCAATAAAGCGTCTACCTTGCGCCAAACCTGAGAATTGATGGGAGGCATATAAATTGCATAGTCAGTACAAACCCTAGGCGGTTATGCCTGACCAACGAAGGTCGGCGCATCAGGGCAAAGACGTCCAAGCCATCTGTGTGATGAACACAGCTGAGCCTGGACGTTTTTTTTTGTTTTTTTATTTTTACTGGTCAAAGAAAGAGAGCCCCCATGACTGCATTTTTTCAACAATCGATGAACCGACGCACGGTATTGCAAGCCGCCACGGTGGGCGCCATAGGGGTGGACCCCGCACTGCGGGCTGCCGTTTATGCCCAAGGCTCAGACAAGCCAGAAAAGGAAGAGGTCAAGATTGGCTTTATACCCTTGACCGATTGTGCAAGCGTGGTGATGGCGTCAGTTCTGGGCTTTGATAAGAAATACGGCGTCAAAATCATCCCCACCAAGGAGTCGAGCTGGGCGGGTGTGCGCGACAAACTCATCACGGGAGAGCTCGACTGTGCACACGTGCTTTATGGACTGATCTATGGCGTGCATTTGGGCACTGCAGGTCCGAAAAAGGACATGGCGGCTCTCATGACCATCAACCGCAACGGCCAAGGCATTACCTTGTCAAAGAAACTGGCCGATCAAGGTGCTGTGGACGGCGCGAGTTTGGCCAAATTGATGAAGCAAGAAAAACGAGATTACACCTTTGCACAAACTTTCCCCACTGGAACCCACGCCATGTGGCTGTATTACTGGATGGCGAGCGTCGGTATCAACCCGATCAAAGACGCCAAAGTGATCACCGTTCCACCCCCACAGATGGTGGCCAATATGCGAGTGGGCAATATGGACGGGTATTGCGTGGGAGAGCCCTGGGGGCACCGAGCCATTGCCGATGGCATTGGCATCACGGCCATCACCAGCCAAGACATCTGGAAAGACCATCCCGAAAAAGTTTTGGGCACGACCGCTGAGTTTGTCAGCAAGTATCCCAACACGGCGCGTGCAGTAACAGCCGCCATTTTGGAGGCCAGCAAATGGATTGATGCTGGCCTTCAAAACAAACTGAAAATGGCCGAGACCATTGCTGACAAATCCTATGTCAACACCAGTGTCGACGTCATCAATCAACGCATTTTGGGTCGTTACCAAAACGGACTGGGCAAGACTTGGGACGACCCCAACTTCATGAAGTTTTACGACGATGGTGCGGTCAATTTCCCTTACCTCTCAGACGGGATGTGGTTTTTAACGCAACACAAACGCTGGGGCCTGATCAAAGAACACCCCGACTATTTGGCCACCGCCAAGCAAATCAACCGCATTGACATCTACAAACAAGCCGCATCCATGACCAACACGCCTGTGCCCAAGGACGTGATGCGCACAAGCAAACTGCTCGATGGATCCGTATGGGATGGCAAAGATCCCAAAAAATACGCCGACAGTTTTGCCGTTCATGCCTAGTTGTTTAACCAAAGGTTCCATCATGGTGAGTGCAGTTTTCCATTCCCCGGCCAACCCCGCCGCAACCAAAGTCTCCTCGAGCACCGCGAGCATTGAGCGACGTCAACAAAAAATGCGCCAGCGCGCTTTTTTCTTGACGTGGATCTCCCCGCTCATTGGCTTTGCTTTGCTATTGGGCGTGTGGTCCATGGTGGCCCTTAAAAGTGGCAATGCCTTTCCTACGCCCTGGGATACTATCAAGCAGGCCTACGAGATATTCAAGGATCCGTTTTACAACAACGGGCCGAACGATCAGGGCATTGGATGGAATGTTTACAGCTCACTCAAACGCGTGGCCTTGGGTTTTGGGCTGGCAGCTTTGATCGGCATCCCTGCAGGCTTTGTCATTGGGCGCTTTGAATGGGCCTCACGCATGTTCAATCCTTTGATCAGCCTGCTGCGCCCAGTTTCCCCCTTGGCTTGGTTGCCCATTGGTTTGCTGGTCTTCAAAGGCGCCAATCCTGCTGCCATTTGGACTATTTTTATCTGCTCCATCTGGCCCATGATTATCAACACAGCGGTGGGCGTACAACGCGTCCCCAGCGATTATATGAATGTGGCCAAGGTGCTCAACCTCTCAGAGTGGAAGATCATGAGTGTGATCTTGTTCCCGGCCGTGTTGCCCTACATGCTCACTGGCGTGAGGCTCTCAGTGGGAACTGCGTGGTTGGTCATTGTGGCGGCAGAAATGCTGACCGGTGGTGTGGGAATTGGCTTTTGGGTTTGGGATGAGTGGAATAACTTGAATGTCAAGAACATCATCATTGCCATCTTCATCATTGGCTTGGTGGGCCTGTTGCTCGAATTCTTATTGATCCGTTTGGCCCGCGCCTTTACCTTTGAAGACATCAACGCTTGACGTTTTTCCCATTGAGAACACACCATGAATGACACCAGCAAGTACCTAGAAATCGACCAGGTCTTTCAAACCTTTCCCACCCCTCAGGGAGAGTTCGTGGCCCTCAAAAACATCAACCTTACGGTACAAAAGGGTGAGTTTGTGAGTCTGATTGGCCACTCGGGCTGCGGGAAGTCAACCCTATTGAACTTGATCGCGGGCTTGACCAAACCGAGCGCCGGCACACTCATTTGCGCCAACAAAGAAATCACGGGGCCAGGCCCGGAGCGTGGCGTGGTGTTTCAAAATCACTCTTTGCTGCCCTGGCTCACCTGTTTTGAAAATGTTTACCTCGCCGTCGAACGCGTCTTTGGTCCGCCAAGCAAAAAAATTGGCAAGGAACCTGAGAGCAAGTCATCTCTGATCGAAAGAACGCAGCAAGCCCTCGAACTGGTGGGACTTTCTCACGCCGCACAAAAAAGACCTGGAGAGATATCGGGAGGCATGAAGCAGCGCGTTGGCATTGCTCGAGCCTTGTCCATGCAGCCTCAGGTTTTATTGCTCGACGAGCCCTTTGGCGCCTTGGATGCATTGACCCGAGCCAAGTTGCAAGATGAGCTCTTGAGCATTGTGGCGCAAACCCAAAGCACGGTCGTGATGGTCACCCATGATGTGGACGAAGCCGTCCTTTTGTCCGACCAAATTGTCATGCTCACCAATGGCCCAGCCGCCACCATCGGCGACGTATTGACCATTGCCCTACCCCGCCCACGTTCGCGACTGAGCTTGGCACAAAACACCCATTACCAAGACTACCGTAAAGCGGTGATTGAATTTCTCTACACCCGACAACAGCATGTAGAAAAAATGGCTTGAACGTCTCAGACTCGACTTTTTGATCGTCACTTTTAAAGACAAAAAACCATGAATATTCCCTCCAAACTCAAACTCGTGATGATTGGTAACGGCATGGCTGGCGTGCGCACGCTAGAAGAACTCATCAAGTTAGACCCCGATCTCTACGACATCACGGTCTTTGGCAATGAGCCTCACCCCAACTACAACCGCATAGCCCTCTCACCCGTGCTCTCAGGCGAGCAAACACTCGATGAAATCGTGCTCAACCCACTGAGTTGGTACGACGAGGAACACATCACCCTTTACTTGAGCACGACCGTCCTTGAGGTCGACCGTATCAAACGGCGGGTGAGCGCAAAGACAGACTTGGGAGAGGAAATCACCGCCGACTACGATCGATTGATTTTTGCCACGGGCTCGACCCCCTTCATGCTTCCCATACCTGGCGTTGAGCTCGATGGTGTGTTGGCCTACCGAGATATTGCAGATACCACGGCCATGATAGAAGCGGCAAAGGTCTACAAAAACGCGGTGGTCATTGGGGGCGGACTTTTGGGACTAGAAGCGGCCAACGGACTATCAAAGCGCGGCATGGCAGTCACAGTGATCCATGTGGCCGATTGGCTCATGGAGAGGCAACTCGACCCCACAGCAGGTCAACTTTTGGAGCAGTCCCTAAAAGCGCGTGGGTTGAAATTTTGCATTGGCGCACAAACCCAAAGCCTCGTGGCAGGACCCTCAGGTCGTGTGAGCCAAGTGGTGCTCAAGGACGGACAATGCATTGAGGCGGACTTGGTGGTGATGGCTGTGGGCATCAGACCCAACACTGCTTTGGCGCAGGCTTGTAGACTGCATTGCGAACGCGGCATCGTCGTGAACGACACCATGCAAACCGTGACCGATCCACGCATCTATGCAGTGGGCGAATGCGCCAATCACAGGGGGATTGCCTATGGTTTGGTGGCTCCATTGTTTGAACAAGGCAAAGTCTTGGCCAATCATTTGGCCCAAATGGGTATCTCGCGCTATGTTGGCTCACTCACCAGCACCAAGCTCAAAGTCACGGGCATTGATCTCTTTAGTGCGGGAGACTTTATGGGTCGAAGCGGGAGTGCAAACACGCCTGTGCAAAAAGCCGCTAACCTAGAAAGCTCTTCTGACACTGAAGAAATTGTGCTCAGCGACCCTCACGACGGTGTTTATAAAAAGCTCGTGATTAAGAACAATCAATTGGTTGGGGCCTGCTTGTTTGGCGATACGGTCGATGGCAGTTGGTATTTCAAGCTCTTGCGCGATGCTCGCAACATAGCAGACATTCGAGACAAGCTCATGTTTGGCGAATCCAATCTGGGCGATGTAGGTCATGAAGGTCAAACCAGCGCTCAAAGCATGAGCGACTCCGCCGAGGTGTGCGGCTGCAATGGCGTGAACAAAGGTCAAATTTGCAAAGCCATCAAAGAAAAGGGTCTCTTCACCTTGGACGAGGTGAGGAAACACACCAAGGCCAGTGCATCCTGTGGCTCTTGTACTGGACTGGTTGAACAAATCTTAATGTTCACCGCCGGTGGCGACTACTCGGCCACACCGAAGAAGAAAGCCCTTTGTGCCTGCACCGAGCACAGCCACCAAGAGGTCAGAGACGCCATTGCAGCAGAGTCGCTTCACACCATCGCAGCCGTCATGGAGAGAATGAATTGGAAGACCGCCAATGGCTGCGCCTCTTGCCGACCCGCTTTGAACTATTATTTAATCAGCACTTGGCCCAAAGTCGCCCAAGACGACCCACAAAGCCGCTACATCAATGAAAGAAGTCACGCCAACATTCAAAAGGATGGCACCTACAGTGTGATCCCGCGAATGTGGGGTGGCGAGACCACTGCCGATGAACTCAGGCGCATCGCCAACGCCGTCGACAAGTACCAAATCCCGACCGTCAAAGTCACGGGTGGTCAACGCATCGACTTGCTCGGCGTCAAAAAGGAAGATTTAGTCAACGTCTGGACCGACATCGGTATGCCAAGCGGTCACGCCTATGCCAAAGCGCTTCGCACGGTCAAAACCTGTGTGGGCTCAGAGTGGTGCCGTTTTGGCACCCAAGACAGCACCCAAATGGGGAAAGACCTCGAGCGAGCCTTGTGGAGAATGTACGCCCCCCACAAAGTCAAGATTGCGGTGAGCGGCTGCCCACGCAATTGCGCCGAGGCAGGCATCAAAGATGTCGGTGTGATTGGCGTGGACAGTGGCTGGGAGATCTACATTGCGGGCAATGGCGGGATCAAAACAGAGGTTGCCCAATTCTTTGTCAAACTCAAAACGGCTGAGGAAGTACTGGAATATTCAGGCGCTTTCTTACAGCTTTATCGACTCGAGGGTTGGTACCTGGAGAGGACTTGCCATTATGTCGCGCGAGTCGGCATGGACCACGTCAAAGAAAAAATATTAACGCAAGCGGATACTCGCCTAGCGCTTTGGGAGCAATTGAAGTTCAGCCTCGACGGTGAGCCAGACCCGTGGTTTGAGCACGCCCAAGCCCGTGTTGACACCCGTCAATTTCAGGCCCTTGAACTCGTTGCCCCCTCGACCCCTTGAACCCCTTTTCTGAACATTCACCGTTTGTCTCACCACAACACCCCACATTGACCATGACTGAAAACAACCCCCCATGGATTCGCATTTGCAAACTGGAGGACATTCCTCGATTGGGTGCTCGTCGCGTGGATCAGCCTCAAGGCCCACAAATCGCCTTGTTTCGCACCCAAGATGACCAGGTCTATGCTGTACTCGATGCCTGTCCTCACAAGGGCGGACCACTGAGCCAAGGCATCGTGTTTGGTCACGCCGTGGCGTGCCCCTTGCACAACTGGACCATTGAGCTCGAAGACGGTTGTGCGCGTGCGCCGGACAAGGGTTGCGTCAAAAAGTTTCAGGTCAAAAAAGAGGGTGAGCATCTATATTTGAACGCCCTTGAAATCAATGTTATTGAAACCTAAGCGTATCAATAAGCCATGACCATCCAAGAAACCCGATCAACGTGTCCCTACTGTGGCGTGGGCTGCGGCGTGATCATTGGCTCGACAGACCAGCAAATTGTTTCTGTTCGAGGCGACCCTGATCACCCTGCAAACCAAGGCAAATTGTGTAGCAAAGGCTCAAGCCTTCACCTGAGTGCGCGGCCCTCCTTGACCACAAGCTCACGCCTGCTCTCCCCATTATTGCGGGGACAAAGGGATCAAACCTGGACAGCCATCTCTTGGAGCGAGGCCATCGATCTTAGTGCCAAACGCTTGGTCAACATCATTGAAGAGTCCGGCCCAGATTCAGTCGGGTTTTATATTTCAGGCCAACTCTTGACCGAGGATTATTACGTCTTCAACAAACTGGTCAAAGGCTTGATGGGGACCAACAACATTGATACCAACTCACGCCTTTGCATGAGCTCAGCCGTTGCTGGCTACAAAATGACTTTGGGTGCAGACGCCCCCCCCGCATGCTACGAAGACATTGATCATGCCAATTGCCTCTTCATTGCGGGCTCCAACGCAGCCTTTGCGCACCCGATTCTGTTCAGACGCATCGAAGTGGCTCGGCAAAAGAATCCAGACCTTAAAATCATTTGCGTAGACCCTCGCCAAACCGACACTTCGCAATTGAGCGACCTGCATTTGGCCATTTTGCCTGGCACCGATGTCTGCCTCTTCAATGGCATGCTGCACATCATGCTCTGGGAAGGATGGACACAAAGCCATTACATTGAGCGCCACACCACAGGGTTTGAGCACTTAAAGCAGGGTGTGAGAGACCTCACCCCGCAACACGTGGCACAGGTCTGTGGCATCACCGTCCAAGACCTCTACCAAGCCAGCGAATGGTTTGCCAAATCCCCTGCCACCCTCAGTCTTTACTGCCAAGGCTTGAACCAATCGAGTCGCGGCACCGATAAAAACGCCGCCTTGGTGAACTTGCACCTGGCTTGCGGACAAATTGGCAAACCTGGTGCAGGCCCCTTTTCTTTAACCGGTCAGCCCAACGCCATGGGAGGCCGCGAGGTTGGGGGACTCGCCAATTTGCTCAGCGCACACCGTGACTTGGCCAACCCAGAGCACCGTGCGGAGGTGGCGAGATTGTGGGGCGTGAAATCGGTCCCCACCAAGCCAGGCAAAACCGCAGTGGAGATGTTCCAAGCGGCGGCTGACGGCGAGATCAAAGCCTTGTGGATTGCTTGCACCAATCCTGCTCAATCCATGCCCGATCAAAAGACGGTCAGGCGCGCGCTCGAGCGCTGTGAGTTCGTGGTGCTGCAAGAAGCCTTCATGAACACCGCCACGATGCCCTTTGCCCACCTGGTCTTGCCAGCCACCACTTGGGGTGAAAAAGACGGCACGGTCACCAACAGCGAGCGCTGCATCACCCGCGTAAGACAGGCAGTGTCCGCACCAGGCCTTAGCATGGACGACTGGCGCATTGTGGTTCAGTTGGCCAGGCGTTTGGAGCGCGAGCCCTTGTTTCAACACCACACAAGCGGCATGGGCTCGCTTTTCCCTTACGAAAGCGCCGAATCAATTTGGCTTGAACACCGAGAAAGTACTCGAGGCCGTGATTTGGACATCACGGGCCTGAGCTATGAAAAGCTTGAAAAAGCCCCCACGCAGTGGCCCTACCCTGAACAAGCTCAAGAGGGTAAAAAACGACTGTACGAAGATGGCATTTTTCCAACTTCAGACGGCAAAGCAAGATTTGCCAATGTGTCTTACAAAGCCACCGCAGAGCTCAGACAGTCGCGCTACCCGTTTGCGCTCAATACAGGTCGCTTGAGGGATCAGTGGCATGGCATGAGTCGAACCGGACTGGTGAGCAAGCTTTTTGGGCACGTACCAGAACCTGTGATCGAACTCAACGCCCAAGACATGGACAAGAACGGTTGGCGCACGGGTGACTTGCTGCACGTCACCAGCAAGCGAGGCTCCATTGTGATCAAAGCCCAAAGTTCCACCGAAGTGGGTCTCACCCAGGCCTTCATGGGCATGCATTGGGGGGAAGAATTCATCTCGGGGCGCTCCAACACGGGCGAGCCCTTGGCTGGGGTCAACGCGCTCACCACCTCCAGCTATTGCCCGCACTCCAAACAGCCTGAGCTCAAGTACTCGGCCGTTCGGATTGTCAAAGCAGAAATGGGATGGAGCCTCTTGGCCGCCGTTTGGGTACCTCAAGAGCATATGCTGAGCTTGAGACATCAATTGCGAGAACTCATGGCCCAATTTGACTTTAGCACATGCGTACCCTTTGGCCAGGAACAAACGGGCTTACTTTTTAGAGCGGCCAACAGTGAGCCTGTGCCAGTGGTATGGATAGAAAAGATCGAACACCTCTTGGGGCTCAATGGTGACCAAACCATCCAATACGTGGACACCAAACAAAGTGTTCGAAGACGCTTTTTGCTCTCCACCGAAGACCCCCTGAAACTCAATGGTTTTTTAATCAGCGGCAAGAACATGGCCAGTGGCGAGTCATGGATTCAAGAGCTCCTTCAAAGCCAAGAAAGTGTCAAAGGACTCAGTCGCGCATTGCTGCAGGGGAAAAAACCCAGTGACTCGCACGCCGCCTCACTCTCACGCAGCAGCCCCTTCATCTGCACTTGCGTGGGAGTCCAGAGCCATGAGATAGCTCAACACCTGGAGCTGCAAAGGCAACAAACGGGTGTGGACTGGACCCCCTTGTCACGCTTGGAGGACTTGCAGCGACACCTCCATTGCGGCACCGAGTGTGGCTCTTGCGTACCCCAACTCAAGCGCATGATTGAAAAACCCCCTCTCAACGCTGCTCTGGCTCTTTCATAAAGCTCTATTGATTGTTTGCAGCAAAAAAAGGGACAATGAGGCCATGGGAATCAGTCACTACATCAAAGAAATTGGACGCGGCAAGGAAGGGGCCAGGGCGCTATCACGCGAGCAAGCCACGGATCTGATGGGGCTCATTTTGCAAGGTGAGGTCAGCGATTTGGAACTGGGTGCTTTTTGCATGGCCATGCGCATCAAGGGGGAAACGTGTGAGGAAATTTTGGGATTTTTAGCGGCCATTCAAGCGCGAATCAACACCGTCGCTTGCCCCTCAGAGCCAGGCGCAGACCAACCCGTGATCGTGATACCGAGCTACAACGGGGCGCGCCGTTTGCCCTTGCTCACCCCCCTTTTGGCGGGTTTATTGCAACGTGAGGGGTTTTCTGTTTTGATCCATGGTCACGCCTCAGAGGATCAACGCGTGAGTTGTGAGTCGGTGATCCAAGCCTTGGGTTGGCCGACCGCGGGCGAAGCTTTAACGCTTGTCCCCGGCCAGGTGCTTTTTGTGAGCACCCAACGCTTGAGTTCGGGACTTACGCGCTTACTCAATATCCGCCGCTCCATTGGGCTGAGAAACTCCAGTCACAGCTTGGCCAAACTCATCAACCCCTTGTCCGCCCCTTCAAGGGCCATCTTGGTGACCAATTTCACCCACCCCGAGTACGACATATCGATGACTCAAACCCTACAAAAGAGCTTGGCCAATGCATTGCTATTGCGAGGCACAGAAGGTGAAGCCGTGGCAGATGCTCGCAGAAGGCCTAAAATGGTAGGTTTTGTAAAGGGTGTGCCCCACGTGCTGCAAGAGTTGTCTGTTGGCGCCTTGAATCAAGTCCCCACTTTTCCTGAACACATCGACCCCAAAAGCACGGCCAATTACATCGAGTGCGTTTTGGCGGGACTGATCCCCTGTCCCTTGCCCATTGAGAGCCAAGTCCAGGCTTTGCTTGATCTGAGTCTCCTCATGAAAAAACAGTCCCTTTCATAATGAAAGCCCCTCTATGGCCCTGATTGATCCACAACAATTGGCTTGCCCCGTTTCTTGGCCTTTGGTCCAACTCGTTGGCGCGGGTCCCGGCGACCCAGACCTGTTGACCCTCAAAGCCCACAAAGCCATAAGGGCCGCGAGTGTGCTCCTGGTCGATGACTTGGTGTCCAAAGACATTGTCCAACTCGCGTCAAAAAGTTGTCGTGTGATTTATGTTGGTAAACGCGGCGGATGCCGCTCTACGCCTCAAGCCTTCATTGAAAAACTCATGGTGCAATCGGCCTTGTCTGGCGAGCAAGTGGTCAGACTCAAGGGAGGGGACCCGTTTATTTTTGGCCGTGGTGGCGAAGAGGTTGAGTCCCTCAAAGCCCAGGGCATTCGTGTGCAGGTGATCAACGGCATCACCTCGGGTTTGGCGGCACTGAGCTCCTTGGATGTATCCTTGACCCAACGCGATCACGCCCATGGCGTCATTTTCATCACCGGTCACGCACAAAAAGGACATGCTCCTACAGACTGGGTTGGCTTGGCGCAATGCGCCCATACCTCAAAACTGACCTTGGTGATCTACATGGGCATGACCCATTTGGAAGAGATCCAAGCCTACCTTCTTAAAGGACTGCCCGACCAAACGCCCGCAGCCATCATTGAAAGCGCCAGTTCCCCCCAACAACGCCAAATACTCACGGACTTGGCGCAATTGTCCAGTCAAGCAAGTCTCTACCAATTGAAGTCGCCCTCCATCATCGTGGTGGGCAATGTGCTCCTGGGACTGCAGTCTTGGTTGGCACAAAACCACAAGCCAGCTCTGGACTTGGAAGACACGCCTGCTTGCCTCGGGCTAAAGAGCCTTCAGGCCCAAATCGCTTGAAAATGCGATCCTCTGGTTGGTAATTGGCCCTTTGGCTTCAATTGAGGCCTAGGCGTGCGAAAATACGGCATAGTCTGAGCTTGGGACCCCCCAGGACGACTGCCCTTGCGCGCCTTGAAGCATGCAGCACTTTAGCCTTTGGAAACCAGAAAAATATGGATGCAGAACAAATCAATTTGATTGGAACCACGCTCGTAGACTTGCAGCACAGAACGCAAGAACTTCGGGGGTATCTTTGACTACGATGTCAAAGCTGAACGCCTTCGCACCGTCAACGCCTCCTTAGAAGACCCGCTGGTTTGGAATGACCCCAAAAAGGCACAGGAACTCTCCAAGGAGAAAAAATCCCTTGAAGATGTGGTGAGCACCCTCACGCGGCTCGATCTTGAGATCCATGACAATTTGGAACTCTATGAGATGGTCAAAGACGAGGCTGACCTGGAAAGCTTGCAAACGCTGGAGCTTGAAACCGCCCAACTGACCAAAACCATTGAGGGCTTGGAGTTCAGGCGCATGTTTGACAATCCAGCAGACCCACTCAATGCCTTTTTAGACATCCAGTCGGGCGCGGGAGGAACCGAAGCGTGTGACTGGGCGAGCATGCTGCTGCGCCAATACTTGCGATATGCGGAGAGAAAAGGCTTCAAGGCCAGCCTTGAAGACGAGTCCCCTGGCGACGTCGCCGGCATCAAGAGCGCCACCATCAAAATCGAGGGCGAATACGCCTTTGGACTCCTCAGAACCGAGACGGGTGTTCACCGCTTGGTGAGGAAGTCGCCCTTTGACTCTTCGGGTGGGAGGCACACAAGTTTTGCGAGCGTCTTCGTCTACCCCGAGGTTGACGACTCCATTGAAATTGACATCAACCCCGCCGACGTGCGTGTTGACACCTTTAGAGCGTCGGGCGCGGGTGGACAGCACATCAACAAAACCGACTCGGCAGTGCGCTTGACCCACTTGCCCACAGGCATTGTGGTCCAATGCCAAGATGGCAGAAGCCAACACAGCAACCGAGACGTGGCGTGGAAAAGGCTCAGGAGTCGCTTATATGATTTTGAGATGAGAAAGCGCATGGCCGAGCAACAAAAACTCGAAGACACCAAAACCGATGTAGGGTGGGGTCACCAAATTCGCTCCTACGTGCTCGATCAAAGTCGCATCAAGGACTTGCGCACCCAGGTCGAAACGTCGGCCACCCAAAAAGTCTTGGACGGCGACCTTGATGCCTTCATTGAAGCCTCTCTCAAACAAGGCATCTGAGCCGATTCACCAGATATTTCTAAAACCATCAATCATTGATCCATCGTCGGAGTTTATGCATGTTGAATGACAATTCAGTCCATATCGTAAAAAGAGAAGACTACCAAGCCAGCGCTTACTTGATCGAACAAGTCGACTTGAGCTTTGATCTTGACGCGAACAAAACCCGGGTGCTCAATAAAATGCGGGTGCGCCGCAACGAAGGCGTTGCCCCCGAGGCCTTGCGCCTCAAAGGTGAAGAGTTGAACCTCTCCAGGGTGTTGGTCAACGGCCAAGGCACCTCTTTCAAAATGGACGGTGACGATCTCGTCCTTGAAAACTTGCCCGATGGCGTTGAGCCCTTTGACTTGGAGATTTTCACCACCTGCAACCCGTCTAAAAACACGAAACTGATGGGGCTTTATGTCAGTCAATCGTCCTTCTTTACCCAGTGCGAGGCCGAGGGATTTAGGCGCATCACTTATTTTCTAGACCGCCCCGACATCATGACGTCCTACTCTGTCATGATCAGGGCCGACAAAGCGCTTTATCCGGTCTTGCTCTCTAACGGCAACTTGATGGACTCAGGCGAATTGGAGGGCGGGCGCCATTTTGCGCACTGGGTGGATCCGCATAAAAAGCCCTGCTATTTGTTTGCCTTGGTGGCCGGTCAGTTTGTAACCCGTGAGCAGCGCATCACAACGCGCTCAGGCAAAGAGCACTTGCTGCAGATTTATGTGAGAAGCGGCGACTTGGACAAAACCGAACATGCCATGAACTCCCTCATCGCCAGCATCGCTTGGGACGAGGCACGCTTCAATTTGAGCTTGGACTTGGATCGCTTCATGATTGTGGCCACGAGCGACTTCAACATGGGCGCCATGGAAAACAAGGGGCTCAACATCTTCAACACCAAGTTTGTACTGGCCAATGCACAAACCGCAACCGATACCGACTTTGCCAATGTGGAGAGTGTGGTGGCGCATGAGTATTTTCACAATTGGACCGGCAACCGGGTCACCTGTCGGGATTGGTTTCAACTCTCTCTCAAGGAAGGCCTTACGGTTTTTAGAGACCAAGAGTTTAGCCAAGACTTGGCGCACACCGCATCGGCCAGGGCAGTCAAACGCATTGAAGACGTGCGACTCCTTAGAACCGTGCAGTTTGCCGAGGACGCTGGCCCCATGTCACACCCGGTACGCCCCGACCAATACATGGAGATCAACAATTTTTACACCGTCACCATTTATGAAAAGGGTGCCGAGGTGGTTCGAATGATGCAAACATTGGTCACTCGCGAGGGGTTCAAAAAGGGCATGGCCTTGTATTTTGAGCGCCACGACGGCTCAGCCGTCACCTGTGATGACTTTGTGCAAGCCATTTCAGACGCCAATCCAAGTTCTGCCTTGAGCGAGCACTTGGAGATCTTCAAACGCTGGTACTCGCAAGCGGGCACTCCTAGGCTGGCTGTTCACTCAGAATACGACGAGCCGAGCCAAACCTATACCTTGCATTTGAGCCAAACACCGCCTGCCAATCATCTGGAGCATGAGCCCTTTTTGATCCCCGTGGAAGTAGGCTTGTTGAACGCTCAAGGAATAGAGACTCACCCAACACAGCTCTTGGTGCTCACCCAAAGTGAGCAATCATTTACTTTCCAACGTGTCACTGCACCTCCTACACCTTCAATATTGCGCCGCTTCAGTGCCCCGGTGATTTTGGAGCACAACGCAAGCGAAGCCGACCTCTTGAACATGTTGGCCCACGACAGCGATGCGTTCAACCAATGGGAAGCCGCACAAAAATTGTGTGTTAAAGCTGCCTTGGCCGCGGTCGAGGACACCAACACGCCCACGTCCCAAGGCCCACTGTCTGACGCTTTGATTGCGAGCCTGAGGCAAGTCTTGCGTCACCCCGAACTCGACAGTGCCTTGAAAGAATTGGTCTTGACCCTGCCCAGCGAGAGCTACATTTCAGAGCAACTGAGCGTGGTCGATCCGGCCAAGGTTCATGCGGTTCGTGAATCCATGCGAAATCAATTGGCCCATGAGTTGCAAGCCGATTGGGCCTGGGTAGTCGAATCACAGCCCCGCTCAAGCGCCTACTCGACGGACCCTGTGGCAATGGGCGAGAGGGCTTTGAACACCTTGGCGTTGCACTACTTGTGTTTGCATGCAACCCAAGTCAATGACACTGTCTGGCCTGGCAGGACTTACCAACGATTCAAAGACGCCAGCAACATGACTGAGCGTTTTGGCGCCATGAGTGCATTGGTCCATTGTGCTCACCCACTCGGTGACAATTGCCTCGATCAGTTTCACCATCAATTCGCCAAAGAAGCCTTGGTCATCGACAAATGGTTTGCCTTGCAAGCCAGCGCCACAGACCGCCAGGGCCAAATTCTGCCCCGGGTCAAGCAACTCATGCAGCACCCGGATTTTCAAATCAAGAACCCCAACCGCGCCCGTAGCTTGCTCTTTAGCTATTGCATGGCCAACCCAGGCGGATTTCACAGAACCGACGCCTCGGGTTATGTGTTTTGGGCCGAACGGGTGCTTGAACTTGATGCCTTCAACCCCCAGGTCGCAGCCCGCTTGGCAAGAGCCTTGGACCGCTGGCGCCAACTCGCCCAACCTTATCAGCATGCAGCACAAGAAGCCATCAAACGAGTTGCAGCCAAAAGCGATCTGAGCAACGATGTGCGTGAAGTCGTTAACCGTTCACTTGGAGTCACTGGATCATGAAAGTCTCCCTCACCCGCTACTTGGTCGAACAGCAGCGTGCCAAAGGCAACATCCCCCCACAACTCAGACTCTTGATCGAAGTCGTTGCGCGTTCTTGCAAAAGCATCAGCCGTGCGGTCAACCAAGGCGCCTTGGGTGGCGTCTTGGGGAGTGCTGGCAGCGAAAATGTACAAGGCGAAGTTCAAAAAAAACTCGACATCATCGCCAATGAAGAGCTCATTCAAGCCAATGAATGGGGTGGACATTTGGCTGCGATGGCATCAGAGGAAATGGATGACATCCACGTGGTACCCAATCGTTATCCACAAGGTGAGTACTTGCTGCTGTTTGACCCCTTGGATGGATCGAGCAATATTGATGTCAATGTGAGCATAGGCACCATCTTCAGTGTGTTGAAAAAAACCACCCCCGCCAGTGATGTCACCACGCAAGACTTCTTGCAAGCTGGACGCCAACAAGTGGCCGCGGGCTACTGCGTCTACGGACCACAGACCACCTTGGTCTTGACTGTGGGCGACGGTGTCTGCATGTTCACCCTGGACAAGGAAGAAGGTGCGTTCTTCTTGACACAAGAAAACGTACAAATTCCCACGGAGACGCAAGAGTTTGCCATCAACATGAGCAATATGCGCCATTGGGATGCGCCGGTCAAACGGTACGTCAATGAGTGCTTGGCAGGAACCGAAGGCGTGCGGGGCAAAAACTTCAATATGCGCTGGATCGCCTCCATGGTGGCCGATGTGCACCGTATTTTGATGCGCGGGGGCATCTTCATGTATCCCTGGGACAAACGAGAGCCTAACAAACCTGGCAAACTCAGACTGATGTACGAGGCCAACCCCATGAGCTGGTTGGTCGAGCAAGCTGGTGGCGCCTCCAGCAACGGACAACAGGCCATTTTGGACATTCAGCCCAAAGGCTTGCATGAGCGAGTCAGCGTTATTTTGGGCTCTAAGAGTGAAGTTGACAGAGTTACACAATATCACTTGAATACCCATCATTCTTAAAGAAACGTTTTATTTGTATAATTTTGGTAAGCCGCTGTAGCTCAGTTGGTAGAGCAATTCATTCGTAATGAAAAGGTCAGCAGTTCGATTCCGCTCAGCGGCACCATGTGGCATCTTGTCAAACCCCAAATTGACCCTGTTTAATAGACAGATTAAGTTGAGTTCATAGATCTCAAGATTTGTTGAGTGGATTTGTTTGGCAACCACCCCAACACCTGCACAGCCCCAAAATTTAAAGCGACCGATGTGCAAGCTTTGGGAATGTTCGCTTGAAAGCTCAAAAGAATTTTTTTACTGTTTTATAATTGCTTACCCAAATATTGGAATTTGATTGTTTTGATTTGAGCATTTCGATACCGCAATGTTGAATTGAATTAATTGACCGGTGTTGATTGACCCAAAAAAATTGCATTGCATGTTTAAACTTCCGTTTCGTCTGGCCATTTTTATTCTCGCCAGTTTATTGACCCATGAAGCATTCTCATACTCCAAAGAGGATTTCATTGTTAAATTAGAAAATGGTGAGGTCTGTGGCCATCACACTGTTGAGTACATTCGTGCAGATCGAATTCAAGTGCATTATCAATGCGTTGAAAATGGTCGAGGCGAAAATCTTTTTGAGCAAATCAAGCTTTCCCCCTCAGGGCATTTAATACACTACCAGGTGACTGGTGAATCAGAGATGGGGGCGACAATTCATGAAGAGTTTGAATTGCGCAATGGTATTGCTCGGTGGATCTCTACCTCTGAGGAGGGAAGTCAAAAGGTGGGCGATGGTTCACTTTATCTGCCGATGAATTACACGTTTGCCTTAAACTCCTTGATGATTTCAGAGCTCAATCGATCCAACATTAAAAAAGTTAAATTAATCCCTACTGGATATTTGACTCAAGATGTTTTACTCAAAAAAACCATTAAAAATGGCAGCAACTCGACAAAAGTTCAATTGTTGATGCTCAATGGCATTGGATTAAAGCCCGATTTCATTTGGGCTACGACCGGAAAAAATCCGAAATTTTTCGCCTACATCAGTTCTGGTTACTCTATTTTTTTAAACGAGTGGGAGTCTTCAATCAAGAGCCTTCAAATAGAACAAAATTCCTTGACTGCGCGCATCCTCGAGAAACGGGCCAAAAATATTCAGCATCCAATTGAAGGCTTGTTGATGATTAAGAATATTTCCATTTTTGACAGCCTCAATGGCGAGGTCAGCTCACCAAAAAATGTTTACGTGCTTAATGGAAAAATTTACAAAATAACAAATACCACTGAAAATTTTTTGAGCCCTAGTAAAATCATAGACGGAAGTGATCAGACACTATTTCCTGGTTTATTTGATATGCATGCACACGTCAATGACTGGTCAGGCGCCTACAACTTGGCCAACGGTGTCACCACAGTGCGTGATATGGGGAATCAAAACAAGATACTCCAACAAATGCTCGTGCAAATTAAAGACGGCAAATTATTATCTCCCAACATCATCCCAGCAGGCCTGATTGAAGGCAAAAGTGAATACTCCAACTCTGATGGCATCTTGATCACCACGCTTGAAGAAGCCAAAAAAGCGGTCGATTCTTATTTTGACTCTGGCTACAGGCATATAAAACTCTACAGCAGTTTTCCTAAAGAATACGTCAAACCCACTGCTGATTACGCCCACAGCAAGGGCATGAGGGTGGGAGGACATGTGCCCGCTTTTATGTCATCCAAAGAGGCCATTGAAAATGGTTACGATGAAATTAATCATATGAATCAACTATTGTTGTATTTGGTTTCAACACCAGAAACAGACACCCGAACGGTTGACCGGTTTTATCTTCCTGCAGAAAAATTTCATGCTTTGGATTTTGAAACTGAGGAGATCACCAATCTCATCGACTTATTGAAAAAGCGACACGTCACCATCGATCCAACTCTGGCGGGATTTGATTTTTTAAAACAGCGCGACGGTGAAATTGCCGAGCCTTTCTTGTCCATCAATACTCATATGCCAATCGATATTCAAAGAAGTTTTAGAGTTGGCGCCATGAAAATACCTGACGACGAGACCTCTGATCGTTATAAGAAATCATATCAAAAAATGGTTGAATTTACGGGACGCCTTTACAATGAAGGCATCTCTATTGTGGCTGGTACAGACACTTTTGCAGGCTTTGGTTTGCACAGCGAGCTTGCCCTTTATGTAAAGGCAGGATTGACACCGTCCCAAGCAATACAGATCGCAACCTATCATGCCGCAAAAATTACCGGGACTTTGAACGACAAGGGAAGCATAGAAGAGGGGAAGTTGGCTGACCTCATCATGGTCCAAGGCCACCCGACTCAGTCCATTGAAGATTTGAGAAAGATCACCCTGGTGTTGACCAGAGGCAACGTCATTGTTCCAAACGAAATTTATTCAATGATTCATGTAAAACCGTTTGTGGCAGATGCACCAAAGTCACTTCACTAAAAAGACACTGATGCGTACAAAAGGTCAGCATCAATTGGTAGTCATTCACTTTGACATCCTCCCGACCTTGAAGAGACCGGGATTCCTACGGTGCTAGGCATGAGAAACCTCATGCGCAGTCACTTCAGTGGGTTCTTGCTTCACTGAGGCGGGTTTCATCGTGGTCTTACGACCCCGGCCAGAGCCTTCCTCTGCACAGGCCAACAAGCGCTGCCCGCGCTCTAACATATTGACTGCGCCCACCACATCGGCATTGTCTGCGTGGCCACAAGCGGCACACAAGAACTCGGCTTCTTTGAGCCGGTTTTCTTTGGCGACCTGGCCGCAGCACGGACAAGTCTGACTGGTGGGAAGGGACGCAACGGACAGCAAAATGCCGCCGTTCCAAGCCATTTTGTACCCCAGTTGCCGCCTGAACTCGCCCCAGCCTTGATCGAGGATGGCGCGGTTCACACCAGACTTTTGACTCACCCCTTTGCCGTGCTGTTCGCTATTGCCTTTACCCAGGCCCGAAAGACCTGGACATA
>CAILYC010000055.1 GCA_903838355.1 uncultured Burkholderiales bacterium
ACACCCCAAAAAGCAACACCCCAAAACACACAGTCCAACCAACACAGTCCAACCAACACCCAACAATGAACAAAGCGAGGGCGAGCGATGAGCGTCAAGGATTTATTCAATCTCAGCGGTAAAAAAGCATTGATCACGGGCGGCTCGCGCGGCTTGGGCCTGCAAATGGCACAGGCCTTGGGAGAGATGGGTGCCGAGGTGTTCTTGGTGGCCCGTAAGGCCCAAGAACTCAATGAGGCGCTTGTTCACTTGAGGGGACTGGGTATTGCAGCCCACTCGATGGCTGCCGATCTTCAAGACGAGGATCAAATCAAAGCGGTGGCGCAAACGGCCATTGAACAACTCTCGGGCGTGGACATCTTGGTCAACAACGCCGGGGCCTCTTGGGGTGCACCGGCGGAGTCCTACCCCGCGGGGGCTTGGCACAAGCTCATGAATCTCAACATCAACGCCATGTTCTTCATGAGCCAAGCGGTGGCGAGTCGCTCCATGATCCCCAGGCGCCAAGGCAAGATCATCAATGTCGCCTCTGTTGCGGGTCTCAGGGGCAACCCCTGCGACAGCAGCATGCAAACCATTGCCTACAACACCTCCAAAGGGGCAGCGGTCAACCACACCCGTGCACTCGCGGCCGAATGGGGCAAGTACAACATCAACATCAATGCCATTTGTCCGGGATTTTTTCCCTCCAAAATGACCGACGGCCTGCTCTCAACCGCGATGGACGCCATTGTCAGCAAAACCCCACTCGGGCGCATCGGCGGGGAAGAAGACTTGAAAGGCATTGTGGTGTTTTTGGCGTCCGAGGCCTCGAGACACATCACCGGCCAGGCCATTGCGGTCGACGGCGGGTCCGTCATTTGTTAGAACAAGAAACTCACTCCAGAAACTCACCATGAACGAACAAAACCTTCAACTGATTGTCAAACGCTTCCCCGAGGGTTGGGTGCAAGAAAGCGATTTTGAACTGCGCAAAACACCACTGCCCACCTTAAAAGCGGGCGAGGTCTTGGTGCGCAACCAGTGGCTCTCGCTCGACCCCTACATGCGCGGGCGCTTGAGCTCGGCCAAGTCTTATGCCCAGTCGGCCAACATTGGGGAGGTGATGGTGGGCCAGGCCGCGGGCGTGGTGATCGATTCCAGGAGTGAGAAATTCAAAGCGGGCGACTCAGTCCTCTCCTACAGCGGCTGGCAAACCCACGCCGCCGTGGATGCAGGGCTTGTCAAACGCATCGACACGACCCGAGTACCCGCAAGCGCCTACCTCGGCGTTTTGGGCATGCCAGGGGTCACCGCTTGGACGGGCCTCATCCACATCTGTGAGCCCAAGGCGGGCGAGACCGTGGTGGTGGACGCGGCAAGCGGCGCGGTGGGCGCCATCGTTGGCCAACTCGCCAAAAGCCTTGGCTGCCACGTCGTGGGCATTGCCGGAGGAGCTCAGAAATGCGACTATGTGGTGGGGGAACTCGGCTTTGATGCCTGCATCGACCACCGAGCCCCGGACTTCAAGGCCCAGCTGCGTGCGACCACGCCCAAGGGCATTGACTGCGCTTTTGAGAACGTGGGTGGCGCGGTGTTTGAAAGCGTCTTGGCCAACATGAATGCGTTTTCACGCATTGCGCTTTGCGGCATGGTCTCGGAGTACAACACCGAGCCTTATTGCAACCAACAGTTGCGCACACTGCTCTTTAACCGCATCCGACTCCAAGGCTTCATCGTCTCAGACAAGCCCCAGACCTGGCCCGCCATCATCGAGTCCCTCACGGCCAAAGTGCTGAGCGGCGAATTGAAATACAAAGAAAGCATTGCCCACGGTATTGAATCGAGCCCCAAGGCTTTTATCGGCATGCTCAAGGGTGAGAATTGGGGCAAGCAATTGGTGAAATTGGATTGAGGATTTGAATCCAATCCCAAACCTGATTCCATCCTAAAACCAAGCCCAATCAAGCTCAATCACCCCAAACCAACTCAAGACACCCCCATGTCGTCACGCCACTGGCCGTTTTGGCCGCAGAAGTTGTCAAGAGAACTGACCTTGCCCGAGACCACACTGTGCTACAACGCCGAGGTCTCGGCCAAGCGCTATCCCGACAAGACCTTTCTCCTGTACTACGACACCCCCATCAGCTTTGCCGTTTTCAAAGCCGAGAGTGATGCGCTCGCCGGTTTCTTGAGCGAGGTCTGCCACGTCAAATCCGGCGACCGGGTGCTCCTTTACATGCAAAACTGCCCGCAATTCATGGTCTCTTACTACGCGATTTTGCGCGCCAATGCGGTGGTGGTACCCATCAACCCCATGAACCGCCAGCATGAGCTCGAGCACTATATCCAGGACACCTTGGCTCACACCATCATCGCGTCACAAGAACTCTTGGCCCAGGTGAGGCCGCATTTGGAAAAAACCCATGCCGTCTTGCAGCACGCCGTGGTGAGCGTTTATTCAGACTATTTGCGTGTCCCAAGCGACCTGCCCATTCCAGACTTTTTAAAACTTCCCGCAGAGGATTTGTCTGGCCCAGGGCTGTATGCCTGGCGCCAAGCGCTAGACCTTGCGGCCAAGCCACCCGTCTTGACGGTCGGGCCCGATGACTTGTGTGTCATGCCTTACACCTCAGGCACCACGGGAACACCCAAAGGCTGCATGCACACCCACCGAACGGTGATGTCAACGCTGTGTGCGAGCGAAGCCTGGTTCAGCGCCAAAGCCGACGATGTGAAGTTGGCCGTGCTCCCCCTCTTTCATGTGACGGGCATGCAAAGCGGCATGAACAGCCCCCTCTACACCGGGTCCACCGTGGTTCTCCTCTCGCGCTGGGACCGCGATCTTGCCGCCCAGTGCATCGAGAAATACCAGGTGACGAATTTCAGTGCCATCCCGACCATGATCGTGGACCTGCTCGCGAGCCCCCACATCGCCCAATGCAACCTGAGCTCGCTTAAGCGACTGCATGGCGGGGGGGCTGCCATGCCCGAAGCCATTGCGCAAAAACTCTTGGACATGGGACTCACCTATGTCGAGGGCTATGGTCTGTCAGAGACCATTGCCCCCTCGCACTACAACCCGCCCGATCGCGCCAAGAAGCAATGCTTGGGCATACCCATCTTTGGCGTCGAGTCTTGCATCGTGGATCCCGTCACCCTGGAGGAGTTGCCCAATGGTGAGACCGGTGAGATCATCATCAGTGGCCCGCAAACCTTCAAAGGCTACTGGCAGCAGCCCGACGCGAGCCGTGAGGCTTTGATCCATTGGCGGGGTCGGGTCTTTTTAAGGACGGGGGATTTGGGGCGTGAGGATGAGGAAGGTTACTTCTTCATGGTGGACCGCTTAAAGCGCATGATCAACTCCTCAGGCTACAAGGTCTGGCCCGCTGAGGTGGAACTCATGCTCTACCGCCACCCCCATGTGCATGAAGCCTGCGTGATCTCCAGCAAAGATGCCTACCGAGGCGAAACCGTCAAGGCCTTGGTGGTGCTCAAAGCCGAACACCGAGAAAGTGCTCGCATTGAAGAAATGATGGCCTGGGCCCAAGAACAAATGGCCGCCTACAAGGCGCCCAAGATGATGGAATTTGTCACCCACTTGCCCAAATCCGCATCGGGCAAAATCTTGTGGCGCGAACTGCAAGACTTGGAGACGAAAAAAAGCTCCTCTCAAGACTGAGGATCAAGCACTGCCAGACGCCTTGCTCAATCCATGCCGGTAAAATTGGGGGCTCGTTTGCCCATGAAGGCGGCGATGGCCTCTTGGGCCGCGGGCCCTTTCAACCGATCATTGAAGATCACACCCTCGGCCTCGATGCGGTCATGAACATCGCTCTTCAAAGGTGCAACGCGGGATTTGAGCAAAGCCTTGGTGTGTCGAATCGAACCCGTGGACATGTGGGTGATCCTTGCCGCTTGCTCAAGGGCAAATTCCAGCACCGGTGTGTCGGTCAAAACTTTGTTCACGAGTCCCATGGTGTGCGCCGCTTGGGCTGAGACGGGCTCGCCAAAAAAGAAAATTTCGCTGGCCATTTGATGACCCACCAATTGGGGCAAGAGTAGGCTTGAGGCCCCTTCGGGCACGAGTCCCAAGGGCACAAAGGGGAAAATCAAACGCGCGCTCGATTGTGCATAGACCAAGTCGCAGTGAAAGAGCAGGGTCGCCCCAATGCCAACCGCAATGCCGTTGACGGCAGCAATCAGCGGTTTTTCAAGACGCGAGAAGGTGCGCAGGAGCTTGATCCCTGGGGAGGCTTCTATCGTGCGGTCCACCGCCAAAAAGTCGTGCAAGTCATTGCCCGCGGAGAACGCATCCCCGGCACCGTGCAAGACGATGACCTTGACCGCCGGGTTTTGATCGGCCGCTTCCAAGGCCTGACTGAGCTCGGTGTACATCGCGACGGTGAACGCATTTTTCTTCTCCGGTCTGGCAAACTCGAGAACCAAAATTTCATCGCACAAGGAAGCATTGATCATGGCGTACTTTCTAGTTTCAACAAAAATAACAAAACCCATCATGATGGAAGTCAAGTAAGCGCAGTCAGGTGAGTCAGCTTAGTAAGCTCAGTCACCTCAGTCACCTCAGTCAGTCTAGTGTGGTCCATCATCAGACCCAAGCGACCACGTCTTGCGTGCCACATCGTACTCGCGCTTTAACTGCGCGACCAGGTCGGCCGTGCTTTGGATCTTTTTCACCGCCCCAATCCCCTGGCCACTGCCCCAGATCTCCTTCCAAGCCTTGGGTTTGTCGCCAGAGAAATTCATGGCGCTCGCGTCAGAGATGGGCAAATGGTCCGGGTCGTAGCCGGCTTTGCGTATCGAGGGTGCCAAGTAGTTGCCGTGAACGCCCGTGAAAAAGTTGCTGTAGACCACATCGTCTGAAGTGCCATCCACTATGGCTTGCTTGTAGGCGTCATCGGCCCGGGCTTCCAGCGTGGCAATGAAGGCCGAGCCCACGTAAGCATAGTCTGCACCCATCACTTGAGCGGCAAAAATGGCTTTGCCCGTGGCCATCGAACCCGACAAGATAAGGGGGCCGTCAAACCACTCGCGAATTTCTTGAATCAGGGCAAAAGGACTTTTGGTGCCCGCGTGACCGCCCGCTCCTGCTGCCACCGCGATCAAGCCATCGGCGCCTTTCTCAATGGCCTTTCGGGCAAAGGGGTTGCTGATGATGTCGTGAAAGACATGGGCACCCGAGGCATGGGCCATGTCGTTGATTTCTTGGCGAGCACCCAAACTGGTGATGTAAAGCGGCACCTTGAATTTGACGCACTCTTGCATGTCTTGCATCAACCTGTCGTTGGATTTGTGAACAATTTGGTTGATGGCAAAGGGGGCCGCAGGCGCGTTCGGATGGGCGGCGTTGTAGGCGGCCAAGGTTTCGGTGATCTCGGCCAACCAGTCGCTCAGTTGCGAAGCGGGTCTGGCATTCAAGGCCGGCATGGCACCCACCACGCCAGCTTTGCATTGCTCAATCACGAGACGGGGGTTGCTGATGGTAAAGAGGGGTGAGGCAATCACGGGTAGCCGCAATGGCTGCAAGGTTTCGCGAATGGTTGGCACAGTATTCCCCCTCATTTTTGAGCTCCAATGGCTTGAATATACCCCACAAGCCTGGGCGTTTGCTTCAAGCAAGGGTCTTGGCCAAGTGGCTTGACTCTGGGCTCGGCCAGCGCCTGCCCATCGTCCATAATATCCCCTACCCCTTTCAAACCAGTGACCTCAAGGAAAAATCAACCCATGAAAACGCAAGTAGCCATCATTGGCGCAGGCCCAGCCGGCATGCTGCTGTGCGAGATCTTGTCCCAGCACGGTATTGACTGCGTGGTGTTGGAAAAACACTCCCGCGCCCATGTGCTCGAACGCATCCGCGCCGGTGTCTTGGAGCAAAGCACCGTGGAGCTGCTCAGACAATATGGCTTGGGGCAGAGAATGGACCAAGAAGGCCATGTGCATGATGGAATGAAAATTGTCTGGGCGGGACGAGAGAGTTTTTTCATTGACGTTAAAAAACACTTGGGCAAGCAATTCATGGCCTATGGACAGACCAACATTCAGGAGGATCTTTTTCTGGCGGCTGAACAACGTGGTGCCAAGGTTCTCACTCAAGTCGAAAATTTGCAATTGATGAATTTGACCAGCACCCATCCCCATGTGACTTTCACGCACAATGGAGACGCTTCGCGCTTGGACTGCGACTTCATTGCCGGGTGCGACGGATTCCACGGCGTTTCGCGCCAAAGCATCCCACCACACCTGCGTGAGGAATTTGAAAAGGAATATCCTTTTGGCTGGCTTGGCATCCTCTCGCAAACACCCCCGCTCAGAGACATTACTTATGCCAATCATCCGCGTGGTTTTGCGCTGGCGTCCATGCGCAGTCCCACACTCAGCCGCTACTACATCCAAGTCCCCACTGGCACCCTTTGCGAGGAATGGTCGGATGATCGCTTTTGGAGCGAAATCAAGTCGCGTTTCCCCAAAGAAATGGCCGATGAGATGGTCACCGGCAAGTCCATCGAGAAATCGATTGCCCCGTTGCGCAGCTATGTCTGCGAGACCATGCGCCATGGACAACTTTTCTTGGCAGGGGATGCCGCCCACATCGTTCCGCCCACAGGAGCCAAGGGCTTGAATCTGGCAGTCTCCGATGTGTTTTACCTCTCCCGTGCATTGACTGCCTTTTACCGCCAAGGCATGACCCAATTGCTCGATGAATACAGTGAAACGGCTTTGCGCCGTGTGTGGAGCTCCGTCAGAATATCCTGGTATTTGACCAATCTGCTGCACCGCTTTCCAGGGGGGAGTGATTTTGATCAACGCGCCCAAGAGCATGAGTTGGATTACCTCAAATCGTCTCACCACGCGCAAGCCGCTTTGGCAGAACAATATGCTGGCCTTGCCTTTGAATCGAGCTCTGCGCCCATCACCTGAACAAAGGCTGAAAGCCCACAGACCCGTTCAATGGTCCTCATGTTGGGGTCGCTTTAAAACGCACCGATAAAAAGCGGTAGCATGAGAAAAACGCAGCACTCCACCGATGGATTTTTGGGGATAAAAAACCCTGCCCACCATTTTAGGGATAACGCTTATTGCATTGCACACCCGCCCCAATAGCATTGCTCGGTGGGCTAAAGAGTGTTTTAAACAAGAGAGCAATGCATGCAAAAATTTGTCATTCACAAGCACGGTCGCCTTCAAGAATGGGTCGCTGAAGAAAAGGGCTATTTCAAGGCCGAAGGTCTGAACAACTACGAACTCGCGTCGCACGCTTTGTTGTCAGCGAGCACGGGCGCCGACACCCCCAAGAAAGCCGAAGTCAAAGAAAATTTAGACGGTGCGTTCCAAAGCTATGAAAAGGGTCGCGAAGCATCGGTGAGTTGCGCCTGCCACTGGACGGTCAACATGGCCGCATCGGCCGATCACGGCAAGTTATGGGGCGAGTGCTACACCATCACCCCTTGCGCGATTTTTGTGGCACCCGAATCCCCCATCCAGCGGCCCGAAGACTTGGCCAACATTGAGGTCCATGTCGGCTATCAGTCGGGGAGTCACTACACGACCATACAGGCCTTGGAGCCCTTTCTAAAAAAAGAAGAGATCAAATTGAAATTCAGTGGCTCGCCAGCGGCCCGGGTTGACCAAATGCTCGACCGAAGTGCGCAAGCGGTCACGGTGTTTGGTGGTCAATACTACATCCTCGAACAACTGGGATACCGAAAAATACTCGATTGCACCTTCATGATCGCCGCCATCATCCCCAAAGACGTCTCCATTGAGGATGCGAGAAAATATTTTGCCGCACTTCGAAGGGCCCAAGCCGACATTGATGTGATGCACCAAAATTTCGCGCACTACTATGCCCAAGAAATCCCACAACGCCATCTTGAACTCGTTGATGTCAGGCGTTTTGGTCCTGGTGAGCGCTTTGTCTTTGAGCCCTACAGCAAAGAAATTTATGAAAAAACCCACCAGTGGGTACAGGAGCGAGGGATTTTTGCTTCTGACAAAGAGGGTCACGGCTCCTACGATGAGTCGGTTATTCGTTTGGCTGAAAAAGTTTGAAAGTACACATGAAAAAATTCATACCCACGAGCCTTGCTTTTTTACTGTTGCTCAACTTTTCAGCGAGCACGCAAGCAGCCTCCAAACCTTTCAAAGTGGGCTTTGTGGTGGCGATGTCGGGTCCCTTTGCCTCCACGGGCGTGGAGATGCTGGCAGGCGCCAAACTGTTCATGGCCGAGCACGGCAACAAGGTCTCAGGGCGTGAGGTGGAGTTGGTCGTGAAAGACGACAATGGCACACCCGAATTGACCAAGCGCGCGGCACAAGAACTCGTGGTGAATGACAAGGTGGAGGTCTTGGCTGGTTTCAGTCTCACCCCTCTCGCCCTCGCTGCTGCACCGATTGCCACACAGGCCAAAGTTCCCATGGTCAACATGCTGGCGGCCACGTCGTCCATCATCAACGCCACACCCTATATGGTGCGGGTGTCCATGACTTTGCCACAAACGAGCGTCACCATTTCCGACTGGGCCTCAAACAACAACATCAAGAGGGCTGTCACCCTCGTGTCGGATTTTGGGCCAGGCATCGATGCAGAAACCTCATTCAAAGACCGCTTTATTCTCAACGGCGGCAAAGTGTTGGACTCCTTGCGTGTTCCATTGAAGAGCAACGATTTCTCTCCCTACCTTCAAAAAGTCAAGGATCTCGCGCCCGATGCGGTCTTTATCTTTGTGCCAGTCGGTCTGGGCGCCAACTTGATGAAGCAATTCAATGAACGCGGTCTCGATAAATCGGGCATCAAACTCATTGGGCCAGGCGACGTGGTGGATGACGGCGACTTGAATGCCATGGGTGAGTCCACGATCGGTATCATCACCTCTTACCCTTATTCCACCTCGCACGCTTCGGCCATGAATCAAAAATTTGTGAAAGCCTTTAAAAAAGCCAATCCCCAAATGCGTCCCAATGCCATTGCTGTGTTTGGCTATGACGGCATGCGGGTGATTTACGAAGCCATCAAGAAAACCAATGGAGCGGGCAACGGGGATCAATTGCTCGAGGCCATGAAGGGGCAAATCTTTGAAAGCCCCAGAGGACAAATCTACATTGATGCCATCACCCGCGACATTGTGCAAAGCATCTACATTCGCCGGGTGGAAAAAAATGTCAAAGGTGACGGCGAACTCTACAACGTTGAATTCCAAGACATCAAAGACGTGAAGGATCCCAGGCGAAACAATTGAACCCAGGAGAGGGGTGAGATTCAAGCGCCGATCCTATAGTCTGCGATCAATTCAACATGTTCAACTGGATTCATTCAGATGTATTTTGGTCAATCTTACTGATCATTCACGGCTTGCTGGCCGTGACACTCTTGGGCGCCATCACCCACCAATCTTTGGCGCTATTTCGAAACCTTCAGTCCGCACCTCAAAGTCTGGTGAAACGGTTTCAATCGGTAAGGCCTGAGGTCTACACCCGCACCATTTGTATCTTGTGGCTGGTGACTTTTTTCATGGGCGGTTGGATTTACGCTCAATACCGAATCACAGTGCGCATTCCCTTGGAGCAACAAGGCTACTGGTGGAGCCAAGGATTTTTTGAAATCAAAGAACACATGGTGAGCATCGGCACCCTCCTCATCCCGGGCTACTGGGCGCTTTGGAAGAATCTGGACAAGCCCGCCTTTGACCTCACTCGCAAATACACCACCGCGCTCTTGGCGGCCATTTGCTGGTTTTCTTTTTTGGTGGGCCATGTTCTCAACAACATCCGAGGATTTGGATCATGACAACCAAAAGCCTAGAATCAAACGAAGCGACAAGGCAAGGTCAAACCCAAGGACAAGCGTTGATGGTCTTTAGTGTCTTGGCGCCCTGCATTTATGTGGCATGCAACTTGTACCATTGGCCACTCTTCACGTTTTTCCCGGCCACCAATCACCTCACCTGGGGTTGGGCGCCGATGTCCGACGATGAAGGCCCAGCCATGTACTGGTATGGCTGGTTGCTGAGCACCTTGATCTTGGGAGTAGGCCTGGCAGGCCTGGCAGGCCTCTCAAGCGCGCTCAAAAACCCCACCTCCAACCCTCTCTTGTCCAAGCTCTTGCCCCACGTGCTTCACCTCCTGTGGATCCTCCCCTTGGTTTTGCTGCCCGTCATCGTCTATTCTTTGAAATTTTATTGGTTGCATCGCTGACTTTTTCTGCAAGGCCTTTATTGTGAAGATCATCAAAACCGTGTTATTCGCCCTTTTATGCTTTTTGGCGTTTGTGACTGTCTCACAAGCCGGCGGTGGAGAATACGAAGGGGCCGATGACAGTGAAAACGCGGGGCCAGCTTATTTTGGCTTTGTAAGGGACGACAAGGGCAGCAACTTGGCCGCAGCCAAGGTCACCTTGCTCAGCAAAAGTGGCATCAAAGTTGACATCAAATCCAATGTCCTCGGGGTCTACCGCAGCCACATCTCCAAAGACATCAAACCCGAGGACGTGAGCCTCTTGTGTGAAAAAGATGGCTACCAACAAGTCAGAATCGTCAAACGCAGCAACAGCTCGGGACGTGTCATCGAAGCCGACTGCATCATGCAAAAAAAATGAGTCGCTGATGCAGGCCAGGTACGAGCGGATTTTCAAAACAGCTGAGTCCAGTCTCTCGGTTGGGTGCCTTTACACACTTCTTTTCATCGCGCTCTTGAGCACACTCGCTTGCAAGGCCTTGGCACAAGCCGATACCCTCCTCTACAACGCGAAGATTGTGCAAAGCGACGGCTCTTTTGTAGAAGCCCTGGCCATTCAAAACGGCAAAATCAGCGCCATGGGCGACTCCCAGGACATCCTCGCACTGGCGACAACCCAAACGCTCACGCTTGACTTGCAGGGCAAGACCGTGATTCCCGGCCTCATTGACTCCCACATCCATGCCATCCGGGCGGGTTTGACCTACCAACGCGAAGTGAGTTGGATAGACACGAGATCGATCCCTGAGGCCTTGTCAAGACTGGAGAGCGCAGCGCTCAAGGCCCCCCGAAACACCTGGCTCATCGTCGCGGGCGGCTGGGTTGAAGCCCAATTCAAAGAGCACCGCAGGCCCACCCAGGCCGAGATTGATGGTGTCGCCCACGGCCATCCGGTGTATGTTCAACTGCTTTATTCGGCGGTGTTGTTGTCAAGCAATGCAGCCCAGGCCTGGGGGTTGACACCGGTTGCTAAAAAACAAAACAAAAACTCCAATGGGGCGCAAACTCGGCTTCCAAGCGAATTGCTTTCTCGCTTGACCGTTCAAGCCTCTGAAAGCGCTGAGACAAGCGGGTGGTACGAGGGATCTAGCAGAACCATCAGCGAACTCTTTGATCGGCTGCCGCAACCGAGCTTCAAAGAGCAAGTTATTGGCACCCGCGCCTTTTTTACCGAACTCAACCGGCTAGGTCTCACGGGTGTGAACGACCCTGGCGGCTACAACTTGCCCCTCAAGTCCTACCGTGGCGTGAAACTCTTGGGTAAAACCGCGCAGTTGACCCTGAAGGTTCGCTACAACATCAGTGCGCCAAGGCGAGGTTATGAGCTCGTGGATTTTCAGGGGATTGTGAAAACGTTTGCAAAGGATGACACCCCGCCCTTCCTCCAATTCAACGGCCTCGGTGAAAACGTGAGCTGGAGCATGTACAACAATGACGCGCCCACCCAGGAAGATCAAGATCAACTCTTCACGGTGCTCTTGTGGGCCGCACGCCAGCACCTCAATGTCACCCTGCACTGGAACAACGAGTCATCGGTGGACAAGTTATTGGACGTCTTGAAGCGGGTGAACGCCATTGCAGACATCACCCCATGTCGCTGGTCCATTGCCCATTTGAACGACGCGTCTGTCTCAACGCTCGTGGCAATGAAAAGTCTTCAAATCGGCTGGTTGGTACAAAATAGCCTTTACTACCAGGCCGAGCGCTTTGCTTTGCAACGCGGGAACCCTTCTTTGCTGGAAGTTTCTCGCTTCAATACCGCAAAGCAACTCGGGCTGCGCACGGCAGCGGGGACTGATGCGCACCGGGTCATGAGCTTCAACCCCTTTGTGGCCTTGCAGTGGCTGGTCTCGGGACTGAGCATCAGTGGAACGACCACAGGCTCGCCTCTGGAGCGCCCAAGCCGTCTACAAGCCCTGCAGATGTATACCCGTGAGAGTGCTTGGATGAGCTTTGAAGATCAAACACGCGGGAGCATTGCGCCTGGCTTTTGGGCAGACTTGGTGGTGCTCGATCGGGATTATTTTTCAGTGCCAACCCAAGAAATTGGCGACATTACTTCGCTCATGACCTTTGTCAATGGCAAAGTGGTTTATCCTGCAAACGCAAAAGTCCTTGCCTCAATCCCAACCCATTCAACACAGGCCTCAGCTCAACAACAACCTTCCACTTTTTGCCCCTCAAAAAAATTTGGCCCTCGAGGTTTTTGTGTTGGGATTTTTGAGCCCAACGGCCAGTTTTGCGCAATCCAATGAGCGCATTGCTGAACACAGATGCTACACCGCCCATGAAGGCCGCTTGTGTGACGTTGCCAGTCGCTTCAAGAACTAAACTTCACGGGCTCTTTGCCAATCACCCAATGGTGAGGATCGACTGCTGGATTGCGACGAGGCCCACCCAATACCTTGGCCTACATCTTGCACCATCCCAAGCGAGAAGCCGCCGCCAAGAACTGGAAAGAGCTCACGACCATTGCAGCGTTGAAGGCCGCCAAAGCGCAGTCCAAGACCCACACCATCAAGATGGGCACAAAAACAGGCTCTATCTTGGCTAAAAGTGATAGCCTCCTTAGCTTGACGCCGCAGCATGACGCCTCACCATGACGCCTCTGCTTTGCCAATGCAATCTGAAGCCCAGCACACCCCTGCCATCCATCTTCACTGGCGAGTGAGAACAGTCGCCCTTCAAGCTCAAAAAGCATGGGTTTCAAGAGTTAACCCTAATACTATTGGGCGGGGTTTCTTTTACATAATGGATTGACCATCGCACGCCGTGTGGCGATGGTGTGAATTTACCCCTTTCAATCCCGCTTTGGATTGACCCTCCATACCCATACGGTCTTGCTATGCTTTCAGAAAATTCTGTACTCCAAGTGGGCTTCTTCACGCCGTCCATGCAGTCGGCCGTTGATCAAAGGGTCAAAGCCGACAAAATCCCCGATGGCAACACGGTTCCTAAAAGCTTTCACTACCAAACAATCCTCACCACCGGCAGCACCCCCATCCCCCGCAGTCTCATAGAACAACTCCCCAAGTTGGAGATGATCGCCAACTGCGGTGTTGGTTACGATAATTTGCCCCTGGCCTATTTGAAAGAGCGAGGCATTGTGGCCAGTAACACACCGGGCGTTTTGAATGCCGCGGTGTGTGAGTTAACGTTTGGAATGGTGTTTGCACTCCTGAGAAAGCTCCCTCAGGCCCAGTCCTTTGTCCTTGAGGGGCGCTGGCCAAGCGCAGCCTTTCCTCTCACCACTTCGCTAGCGGGCAAACGCGTCGGCATTGTCGGCATGGGCCGCATTGCGCAGGACTTGGCCAAGCGGCTCATCGCCTTTGATGTGCACATTGCTTACTGCACCCCCAAACCCAAAGACCTCCCCTACCTCTATGTCGGGCACATTGAAGCATTGGCCGAACAATCGGATCTCTTGATCATGCTCTGCCCAGGGGGTGCGGCCACGGCAAAAATTGCCAACGCGGCGGTCTTCAAGGCGCTCGGGCCCCAAGGGTTTTTCATCAATGTCGCCCGCGGCAGCGTGGTTGATGAAGCGGCCTTGATTGAGACCCTGAAAACACAAGGGATTGCGGGCGCCGCCCTCGATGTCTTCAACAACGAGCCCAACATCAACCCTGAATTCTTGACCCTCAACAACGTCTTGGTCCTTCCTCACCTGGGCAGTGCCACCACCGAGACTCGCCACGCCATGATTGAGCTCACCTTGGACAATTTGCAAGCCCACTACCGGCACCAAGCCCTCAAAACTCCCATACCGCTCTGAATGCTAGACCATGAAACCCAGCTCGGCCCTACCCAAAGTCCTCTCCCCTGTTCTCACGCCCTTCAAGGCCAATGGACAACCTGATGCTCAGCGCTTGATCAAACAATGCCAGTGGCTCACCACTTGCGGGGTGGGCCAAGCCATCTTCGGGACCAATTCCGAGGCCAACTCCATGTCGAGTGCCCAGAAAATGAGTCTCCTGGACGCCTTGGCAAGCGCGGGGCTTAATCCCGGGTTTTTAATGCCCGGCACGGGGGCTTGCTCCATTGATGAGGCCAGCGTCCTCACCCAAGCAGCGGTGAAGGCCGGCTGTGCGGGTGTTTTGGTGTTGCCGCCCTTTTACTACAAGGATGTGTCCGACGAGGGTTTGTTTGCTTTTTTTGCCCAAGTCATTGAGCATGTCGGCGACGATCGGCTCCAAATGTACCTCTACAACATTCCCCCAGTCACCAAGATACCCCTCAGTCTCGCCCTTCTCACGCGGTTAAGACAAGCCTATCCCAACACGGTGATGGGCATGAAGGACAGCTCGGGTGACTGGGCCTACACCGAGGCCGTCATCCAAGCACTTGCGCCCACAGGTTTTCAGGTGTACGCTGGCAGTGAGACCTTTTTGCTGCAAACCCTGCGAGCAGGCGGTGCCGGTTGCATCTCGGCGACAGCCAACATCAACCCCAGTGCCATTGCCAGACTGGCAGCGACTTGGCAGCAGTCGGATGCCCCCACGCAACAAGCCGCCTTGGACCGCGTGAGGTCCACCTTTGCCAAATTCCCGATGATTCCCGCCATGAAGTCCGCGGTTGCCCATTTTGGCCACGACCCTGAGTGGCAACGGGTTCTGCCCCCCCTCATGGCGCTCAACCCAGCGCAAACCGAAGGCTTACTCTTGGCACTTGAGGACATTGGTTTTTCAATTCAAGGCTTGTAAGTCACTCCTCCTCCCACTCCACCAGAAAATAGACATGAAAACATTCAAGATCCTTTTGTTGAGCTCAGCTCTAAGCGTTTTTGCGGCCCAGGCACAAAACATGTCCATCGCAACCGGTGGCACTGGCGGGGTGTATTACCCCATGGGGGGAGGACTCGCGGCGGTGTTGTCCAAACACATCCCCGGCATGTCGGCCACGGCCGAGGTCACGGGGGGTTCCATTGACAACTTGAAGCTCGTGGGGTCTGGCAAGCCCTACATCGCGTTTTCCATGTCCGATGCGGCCAAAGAGGCCCAGGCCGGGGACGGCAAGTTTCAAGGTAAACCCATCAAACTGCGCACCCTGTTGGTTTTGTACCCCAATTTAATGCATGTGGTGACGGTGGAGTCGACCAACATCAAGTCCTTCAAAGACCTCAAAGGCAAGCACATCAGCACAGGTGCACCGGGCAGTGCCACCGAAATCATGGCGTTTCGGGAGCTCGAAGCCGCGGGCTTGGACAAGGACAAAGACGTCTCGCGTGAGCGGCTCAGTGTGGCCGAGTCGGTCAACGCCATCAAGGACCGAAAGATCGACGCCTTTTTTTGGGTGGGCGGTCTGCCCACCGCGGCCGTCACCGATTTGGCCAACACACCGGGCATGAAAATCGAGATGATTGAAAACACCGAAGGCATTGCCGCCATGAACAAAAAGTACGGCAATCTTTACTTCTCCACTGTCATTCCCAAAACCATGTACAGCGGTATGGCCAAAGACAACATGGTGGCCGCAGTCTCCAACATCTTGCTCGTGAGCGAATCCATGTCCGACGCCGATGCCTACAAGATCATCAAAGCCATTTTTGACTTCAAAACAGAGCTGATTCAAACCCACCGTGAATTTGAAAGCGTGAAGCTGGAAAATCAAAAATCCCTTGCCACCTCCATTCCCTTTCACCCAGGGGCTTTGAAATACTTCAAAGAAAATGGCGTTAAAACGGAATAAAGGATCCAGACCCACATCAGTCTTTTTACATCACTTGGGCTCCCCATGGACAAGCACAACGTTGACAATCAAACGCAGCAGCAGCTCGACGCTTTCATCAAAGAGGAAGAAGGCAATGCCAACGACTACGTGGGCGCCTTGGCCAAAGTCATCGGCCTCATGGCGGTGGGCATGTCGCTGTTTCACCTCTACGCCGCCTATGCAATTGTGCCCACCCAGTACCTGCGCTTGATCCACGTGGGGGTGGTACTCTTTTTGGTGTTTTTGAGTTTCCCGATCGCTTCTAAATTCAAGAATCGCCTCATGTGGTGGGACGTTCTCCTTGCCCTCTTCTCGATTGCCATCGCCTACTACGCGCTCTCTGGAGGTGACGATTTTGCCGATCGAAACACCGAGCCCAATCAACTCGATATGCTGTTTGGTATTGGCCTCATCCTCTTGATCTTAGAAGCGGTGAGGCGCACCAATGGCCTGGTGCTGGTGAGTGTGACCGCCTGCTTTATTTTGTATGCCTTGTTTGGCAACCACCTGCCCCAACCCTGGACGCACAAAGGCTATGAGCTCGACCGACTGGTGGGCTTCATGTACATGACTTTGGAAGGTGTCTACGGCACCGCCATCGACGTTTCGGCCACTTTGATTATTCTATTCACCATCTTTGGTGCTTTTTTACAGCACACCGGTGCGGGTAAGTTTTTTATCGACTTTTCATTCGCCGCCATGGGGGGCAAGTCTTCAGGGGTGGGGAGAACCATCGTCTTGTCGTCATTTTTACTCGGCGGCCCCTCGGGCTCAGGGGTGGCCACCACGGTCACGGTGGGCTCGGTGGCGGCCCCCATGCTCTTGAAAGTCGGCTACGAGAGAAATGCTGCCGGAGGGCTTTTGGCGGCTGGAGGACTTGGCGCCATTATCTCGCCCCCGGTTCTGGGCGCTGCAGCCTTTTTGATCGCTGACTTTTTGAAGATCTCCTACCTTGAAGTGCTCTTGATGGCCACCATCCCGACCATCCTCTTTTACCTTGGCCTATTTGTGATGGTCGAGATTGATGTTCGCAAATATGGCATGGGCAATGTGACTTTTCCGGCCGCAGAATCGGCTTGGGGTTTGAGCAAGAAGTATTGGTTTCATTTCTTCTCCTTGGTCTCCATTGTGGTCTTCATGATCTATGGCTACTCGCCCACCATGGCGGTGTTTTGGGCAACGGTGGTCTCGGCACTCACCAGTCTTTTGCGGCGCGACACTGCCATTATTCCCTGGGACTTATTCAAAAATTCGAGTGGCTTTTTAAGCCGACTGTATGACTCGGGACTGACCAAAGCGCTGGCATCTGGGACCACTGGGGTGCTGAGCATTGCGGTAACGTGCGCTGGGGCGGGTCTGATCGTGGGCACCGTCACCCTGACGGGCCTGGGCCTGAAATTCAGCTCCATCGTCATTGCCTATGCTGGGGGCTCACTCCTTCTCACCACCATCTTCACCGCCATTGTGGTTTGGGTGGTGGGCTTGGCCGTGCCGGTGACGGCGTCCTACATCATCTGTGCGGTGATTGCGGCCCCTGCCCTCATCAACTTGGGGGTGCCAGATTTTGCCGCCCACATGTTCATCTTCTACTACGCTGTGCTCTCGGAGGTCTCCCCACCCACGGCTCTCTCGCCCTTTGCGGCAGCGGCCATTTGCAAGGGCAGCCCTTACAAAACCACACTACAGACTTGGAAATACGTAGCCCCTGCAATTTTGGTGCCCTTCATGTTTGTCCTGGACAAATCGGGAACATCGCTGCTCCTCATGGGCTCCATGAAGGCACTTATGCAAGCCGATTGGCTACAAATTGCTTGGATCACCTTCACGGCGATCATGGGCATTGTGTGTTTGGCTGGCGGCCTGCAAGGCTGGTTCATCGAAAAAACCAATCTCTTTGAACGCGTGGTGATGGTGATCGCGGGTGTTGCCTTGGCCTACCCCGACACGTCGGCAGACATGGTGGGCTTCGTGGGTTTTGCCATTGTGCTCGCCACACAAATATTGAGACACAAAAAACTCAATCCAAAATTGGTGAGTTGATGAAATGCTCTGGACCTCAACCGGTCGGCTTTCAAGACCTTTAAAACATATGCATCAATTCGCCCAATAAAATCATATTCCATAAAGCCCAGCATCACCAACACGAAAAAACCCAAGGACATGGGTCATTAAACTACTATTTCAATGCTTGATCTAGGCGCCCACAAGCACTGCAATTGTTTTGAGCCGGTAAGATGGGCCAAGAAGGTGAATTCTTCATTCGGCGAGCAATTGATGCTCTCTCCTCGTTTTAAGGACATCAACTGATTTTGGTCCACGCTTTTTTACCATTCAACTTGCGAATAACGGCCTCATCAAACTCGAAACCCAGACCGGGTGACTGATGGAGATACAAATCCCCTTTTTTAAACTCCAGTTGTTTGTTGATGAGTCTTCTGAAATTGAGCACCTGATCGTCTGTGAAAAACTCTACCATCCGCGCATTCGGGGTTGCGGCCACCAAGGGGGCGTGCAGGTCATGGAACCAATGCGGGTAAATGGTGAGCCCTTTGCAGTCAGCGTAAGCTGAAATGCGGCGCCACTCAGTGATTCCGCCACAAACAGCAGCATCGGACTGAACGATGGACACCGCCTGCGAATCCATCAACTCGCGAAACCGCCACCTTCCCACTTCAATCTCCCCGCTCGCCACATTGATCCGGGTCTGGCGTGCGAGAGCCGCATGCAAATCAATGGCATCGGGCGAAAAAGGCTCCTCAATCCAAAAGGGCTTGTAAGGCTCATAGCGGCGAAGGTGCTCCAAAGCGGTGGGCAAATCGCGCCAGGCATTGTTGGCATCCAGGGTCAACAAGACGTCTTCGCCAATGGCCTCACGGGCCGCTTTGATCCGCGCTTCGTCTTCTTTGGGCGAGAGACGCCCCACCTTCATCTTGACCGCTTTGAATCCAGCCTTCACATAAGAGGCCATCTCATGGCCGAGTTTGGCAGGTGTTTTGCCCGCCAAATAATAGCCTCCACTGGCATAAGCGGGAACCTTGTCTTCAACCACCGAGCCCAAGTAGTGGTGCAAGGGCAATTGGGCCGTCCGTGCATTCAAGTCCCAAAGCGCAATGTCCAAAATCGAAAGCGCTCGCATGACGCAACCCGATCGTCCCTGCAAAATCGACTCGTTGTACATCTCGGCCCACAAACCTTCTGTGCGGTGGCTGTTTTGACCAATCAATTTGGCAGCAAGCAGCTGCTCAACCGCGAGCTTGGCAATACCCCCAGCGGCACTGCCCACATAGCAAAACCCAATGCCTTCGACACCGTCCACACTGCGCACCTTGACCAGACAATAGTGACGCTCGCTCACCGTTCTCGTCGAAAACGACGTCACCCGGTCCAAGGGAACGGCAACAGCGGTGACTTCAACGGATTCAATAATGGCCATGACAGTTCTCAGCAAAAAAGGTTTAAAAAATACACAAGGGAATGCAGTGACCAATCAACAGCGGGGTTCAAATCGACCAACCCCCATCGATGATTTGGGTGGTGCCGGTTGTGAAGACCGACTCATCACTGGCCAAATAGACGGCGAGTGCAGCGATCTCGGCGGCGGTGCCCAATCGACCCAGAGGCTGGCGACCGACAAACATGGAGCGAACCTCTTGGGTGGTCTTTTTCGTGGCCTGTGCTTGGACTTCGATGCGCTTGTCCAAGGAAGGCGTGTCCACCGTGCCTGGACAAATGGCATTGCAGCGAATACCGAGGTTCACGTAGTCTGCGGCCACCGATTTGGTGAGTCCTATCAGCGCCGCCTTGGTCATGCCATAGATGAATCGGTTGGGGGCGCCCTTGATGCTGCCCACCACAGACGCCACATTGATGATGGAGCCCGAGCAGGCCTCGATCATTTGTGGCAAATAGGTTTTGATAAGCCGGTAGTGCGACATGACATTCAAACCCATCGCCATCTCCCACTCGGCTTCGGTGCTCTCTAAAATCGTGCCCGAATGCACAAAGCCCGACACATTGAAGAGCACATCGATGCGACCGGTCAAGCCATGTATTGCTTGAATCTCCTGCGGCTTGGTGACATCCAAGAGATGGGTCTCACAATCGCACTCTTTCTGGAGGGACTCAAGGGCTGGCCCATTGATATCGGTCGCATAGACCTTGGCTCCTTCACGGGCAAAGGCAATGGCACTTGCGCGCCCGATGCCTTGTCCGGCCGCGGTGATGAGGGCTTTCTTGCCCGACAAACGATTTGACATGTCTTTCTACCCCTTATGAATGTCCATCAACACTGGATTGACCCCAAGCACATCGCTCAGTGGTTATCTTTGGGCACGAAGGAACCCCGCTTGCCCACCAAAAAGTCCAAGTCTGCACCTTCATGGGCTTGCAGCACATGGTCGGTGTAGAGCTTCCAGTAGCCGCTCTTTAAGATCGGTTCAGGCGCTTTCCAGCGCTTGCGTCTCAAGGCCAGTTCCTCTTCGCTCACGAGAAGCTGCAATTTGCGCTCACCCACATCGAGCTCAATCATGTCGCCACTCTGCACCAAAGCCAAGTTGCCACCGAGTGCCGCTTCGGGCGACACATGCAGGACCACAGTACCATAGGCCGTGCCACTCATGCGCGCATCGCTGATGCGAACCATGTCGGTGATGCCCCGCCTTAAAATTTTTGGGGGCAAGGGCATATTGCCCACCTCGGGCATACCGGGGTAGCCCTTGGGTCCGCAGTTTTTCATGACGAGGACGCAGTGTTCATCGACATCGAGATCCTCGTCGTCAATGCGCCTGTGAAAATCGTCGCTGTCTTCAAACACCACCGCACGCCCGGTGTGCTTGAGCAAGGCCGGGGTGGCCGCCGACGGCTTGATCACCGCACCGTTGGGTGACAAATTGCCTTTAAGGACAGCAATCCCGGCATGGTCTTTGAAGGGCTCGGCAAAGCTTTTGATCACCTTGGGGTTGAAGTTTTCCGCAGACTGAAAGTTCTCCCCAAGGGTGCTCCCGTTGACCGTGATGGCGTCTCGGTGCAGCAAGTGACCCAACTCTTTCATCACCACCTGCAGACCGCCTGCATAACAAAAGTCCTCCATCAAATATTGGCCCGAGGGCTGCAGATTCACGAGGCACGGTAATTCACTTGCCAAGCGGTCAAAGTCCTCCAAATTGAGAGCGACTTCCAAGCGCTTGGCGATCGCAATCAAATGGATCACCGCGTTGGTGCTGCCACCAATGGCGGCCAAGACCCGGATGGCGTTTTCAAAAGCGTCTCTGGTGAGAATTTGCGAGATGGTGACATCGTCGTGCACCAATTGCACGATGCGCCTACCCGCATCCCGCGCCAAGACATTGCGGTGCCCATCAACTGCCGGATAGGTCGCGTTGCCCGGCAAACCGATACCAAGGGCTTCCACCATGCTTGCCATGGTGGAAGCCGTTCCCATGGTCATGCAGTGGCCGTGGCTGCGACTCATGCAGCTCTCCGCTTCAAAGAATTCTTCGAGCTTCAAAGTACCGGCCCTGACTTGCTCGCTCATGCTCCACACCCCGGTGCCCGATCCCAATTCTTTACCGCGCCATTTGCCATTGAGCATGGGCCCGCCACTCACCCCGATGGTGGGCAAATCCACACTGGAGGCCCCCATCAAGAGGCTGGGGGTGGTTTTGTCGCAGCCCATCAGCAAGACGACCCCATCAATGGGGTTGCCGCGAATGCTCTCCTCCACATCCATGCTGGCCAAATTGCGGTAAAGCATGGCCGTGGGTCTGAGCAAGGTCTCACCCAGCGACATGACGGGAAACTCCAGCGGAAAGCCACCCGCCTCGTATACGCCAATTTTGACCTGCTCAGCAAGACCGCGAAAGTGGGAGTTGCAAGGCGTGAGTTCACTGAAGGTGTTGCATATGCCAATCACGGGTCTACCATCGAATTGATCGTGAGGAACACCTTTGCCTTTGACCCAACTGCGGTAATTGAAGCCATCTCGGTCTTGACGGCCAAACCACTGTTGGGAGCGCAATTCTTCAGGACGTTTTTTTTTAGTTGAAGTCATGGATGCTTTAATGGTTTACCCGAGACAAGGGGTGTTGCTGATCTCATGATAATAGGTTGAATCAACCACTGGATAAACCGTGTTTGCCCTATGTGGGAAGTCCAGCTGGACCTCCCAATCCGTTCGACTTGAAGTCAAAGACTGGGCTCGCGCAATCGGCCCCAGTGCAGCAAGTGTGAAAAGACAGTTAGGCGACAGAAAGGTCATTGAAGTCCATGCATATTCTGATCACAGGGGGGGCTGGATTCTTGGGTTCGCGCTTGGCCAGAACCCTGCTCAAAAAATCAACGCTCAACCATCAAACGATCACTCGCTTGACGCTGATGGATCAGTTCCCTATTCCACTGGATTTGCAAGCCGATCCCCGTGTTGAGTGCAAAACCGGGACTTTGCTCGAGCTCGAGCCGTGGCTCAAAAAAACACCTCTTGATGGGGTGTTTCACTTGGCCTCGGCGGTCTCGGGCGAGTGTGAAGCGGATTTTGATTTGGGGCTCAACTCGAACCTCAAGAGCACCATGGGTCTCCTGGAAGCCTTGCGGCACCAGCAAAAACCCGGTAAAGCACTCACGCGCTTGGTGTTTTCAAGCTCGATTGCTGTTTATGGGCCCGATGCCAGCGTCGCCCTTCCTGACACCGTCTCAGAGTCGACCCTCACCACACCGCAAACCTCCTACGGTGTGCACAAACTCATGTGTGAGCATTTGATCGCCGACTACAGTCGCAAAGGCCTGATCGACGCGCGCAGTGTCAGACTCATGACCGTGTGTGTGCGTCCAGGCAAACCCAATGGCGCAGCGTCCTCGTTTTTCAGCGCCATCATTCGCGAACCCTTGGCCGGCACGGCCAGCGTCTGCCCTGTGGACGCCAGCGTTTCACACCCGGTGGCATCCCCCGAATCGGCCGTTCAGGGGCTCATCCGTGTGTTTGAATGTAGCCCAGAGCAATTAGGAGGTCGCATCGCGGTCAACATGCCGGCGTTGAACGTCACGGTGCAAGAAATGCTCGACGCCTTGACCCGGGTGGCCGGCGAGCGGGTGCGGCGTTTGGTGACGTTCAAGGAGGACCCCGTGATCTCAGGAATTGTGGCGCGCTGGCCCAAGGCGGTTCGTGCCAACCGCGCCGCCTCGTTGGGTCTGCAGGTTGAAAAAACCTTCGATGACATCATCCATCAGTACATCCATGACGCCATCAACGACAACATCGATCACAACACGAGCGACAAAGCAAACAAGTCCGCCAATCCCCTGGCCCTGCAAGGCCTGAATCCCTCCGTTTTAAAAACCTTTTTAGCAAAGCACACCCCATGAACCACATTGATCTCAAAGCCCGCGTGGCCGTCATCACAGGTGGCGCCCAAGGCATCGGTTTGGCCATTGCCAAGCGGTTTTTAAACTCTGGCGCCAAGGTCATCATCTGGGACCAAAACCTAGAGGCCATGGCCGCTGCCGCCCTCACCCTGAAGCCTTTGGGCGAGGCCCACAGCTACCGAGTCAACTTGACCCATGAAGTGGAAGTGAAAGCGGTTTGCGACCAAACCCTTAAAGACCACGGTCAAATTGACATCTTGGTCAACAACGCCGGCATCACCGGCGGAAATGCACTGACCTGGGAGCTCGAGCCCAAGGTTTGGAGAGAAGTCATTGAGGTCAATTTAATTGCCCCCTATTTGACCTCACGCGCGGTGGTACCGGGCATGATCAAGACAGGCTATGGGCGAATTGTCAACATTGCTTCCGTGGCGGGCAAAGACGGCAACCCCAATGCCAGCCACTACAGCGCCTCCAAGGCCGGGCTCATTGCGCTCACCAAGTCCTTGTCCAAGGAGTTGGCCACCCAAGGCATCTTGGTCAATGCCGTCGCACCCGCGGCGGCCAAAACCGACATGTTCGCCCAGATGACGCAAACCCACATCGACTACATGCTCTCCAAAATACCGATGGGACGCTTTGTGGAAGTTGAAGAAATTGCCGCCGTCGTCGCGTGGCTCAGCAGCGAAGAGTGCTCCTTCACCACGGGCTCGGTGGTCGACATCTCAGGAGGTCGTTCCACCTATTGAGGTTTTTTTCGTTCAGGATCTATTCCTTCACCGCCCCTGTGAGCCCCGAGACGTAGTACTCGACAAAGAAGGAGTACAAAAAAGCCACCGGCAAGGAGCCGAGCAAGGCGCCCGCCATCAAGGAGCCCCAGTGGTAGACGTCACCATCAACGAGCTCCGTCACCACCCCAACCGGAATGGTCTTGTTTTCCGACGAGGAGATGAAAGTCAAAGCGTAAATGAACTCATTCCACGATAGAGTGAAGGCAAAAATACCGGCCGAAATGAGACCTGGCACCGACAAGGGCAGGATGATTTTGGTGAGGATCTCAAAGCGGGTGGCCCCGTCCATGAGTGCACACTCCTCTAGCTCAAAGGGAATGGATCGAAAGTAGCTCATCAGCAGCCAAGTGCAAAACGGGATCAAAAAGGTCGGGTAGGTCAAAATCAAGGCCCAACGGGTGTCAAAGAGGCCCAAATTGAAGACGATGGTGGACAAAGGAATGAAGAGGATCGAGGGCGGGATCAAATACGCCAAAAAAATCGACATGCCCACACTCTTGGAGCCCTTGTAGCGAAGTCGCTCAATTGCATACGCCGCCAAGACCGAGCACATCAAGGAGAGCGCCGTCGCCACCACCGACACCAGCACTGTGTTCCATAACCACTGTGGGTATTCGGTTTCAAAGAGCAGTTTTTTGAAGTGAATCAAGGTCGGGTGGATCACCCAAAAAGGGTTTCCATCTCGCGACAGCAGCTCGGCATCGGGCTTTATCGAGGTAATGAGCATCCAATAAAACGGAAAAAGAAGCACGATCAAAAACACCACGATCGGCAAATAAACCGTTACGAGTCGCTGCGGGGTCGACTTCAGGTAGTCAAGTCCTGGAGAGTCTTGCGTGGGGGATGCCATTCAGTCTTGTCCTCCTTGCTGCCACTGGCGTTTTTGCAGGCCAAAAAAACTAAACAAGATGGCCACCAACAAAAAAGGAACCATGGCGATGGCAATCGCCGCGCCCTCGCCCAAGGCACCGCCTGAGATCGCCCGTTGAAACGACAAAGTCGCCATCAAATGGGTGGCATTCAAGGGCCCCCCACGAGTGAGCACATAAATCAGTTGGAAATCAGTGAAGGTGAACAAAACTGAGAAGGTCATCACCACGGCAATGACGGGCGTGAGGAGGGGCAAAGTGATGTAGCGAAACTTCTTGAACCCAACCGCCCCATCAATCGCACAGGCCTCGTAGAGGGTGGGAGAAATGGTTTGCAAACCGGCGAGCAAAGTGATCGCCACAAAGGGCACCCCTCTCCAGACATTGGCCACCACAGTGGAGACTCGGGCGTTCCAAGGGTCGCCCAAAAAATCAATATAAGAGTCAATCCAACCCAGGCGCATCAAGACCCAACTGATGATGGAAAACTGAGCGTCATAAAGCCACCAAAAGGCAAGCGCCGACAACGCGGTGGGGACAATGTAGGGGAGCAAAATCACTGTGCGAAAAAATGTCTTGCAGATCATTTTTTCATTCAAGAGAATGGCCAACCACAGTCCCAACACAAACTTCAAGACACTCGCGACAATGGTGTAAAAGAGCGTATTAAAGAGCGCCAATCGGGTCACATCATCGCCAAACAAGTACTCGTAATTCTCAAAACCGACCCACTCCCCCCCCCGACCAATTTTGGTGTCGGTAAAGCCAAGCCACACCCCCAACCCCAAGGGATAGGTTAAGAACATGACCAACACGATGGCCGCGGGCAGCATGAACAAGAGGCCCAGGGCATTTCGGTTGTTTTGTAAATTCTTGAACATGGATCAATGGTGAATGCAGTCTGATGGCCAATAAAGACTCAAGTCTCAAGCCTCAAAGCACCCCACCCCAGGGGTGAAGAGCTCTGCGTCTCGACGGCTTATCGCCGTTGCGAATGGCTTAGACCTTGTAATACCGCTCGGCTCTTTTTTGTGCCCGCTCAGCGGCTTCTTTGGGCGTCTTCGCCCCTGATGCGGCTTCGGCGACCATATTGGGGATGATAAAGTCGGCCAAGGCCCCAGCCGAGGCATAACCCAATTTGCCAGCGTAACCGGCAGGGCGCAAGTTTTTGACCGAATCGCGGTAGGGCATGTGCTTGGGGTCGATGCTCCACACCGCGTTGCTTTCATAAGCTTTCAGGGGTTGTGAAATATAGCCGCCTGCGCCCATGAGCCATTTGTCGTACTGCTCTTGCTCCATCATGAAACGGATGAACTCTTTTGCCGCTTTAGGGTATTTGGTGTACTTCATCACCATTTGGTTGAAAAAGAGGTGGTACTCGGTGGGCACACCCACGGGTCCAATGGGCATCACAGAGTGGTTGATGTCAAGCGCCAACTCTTTGAGCTTGGGGTCGCTCGAGGTCTTGGCGGCGTAGTAAATGGAAATGCCGTTGTTGGTGGCACTCACTTGGCCGTCCAAGAAAGCCTTGTTGTTGTTGGGGTCCAGCCAAGAGAGGGTCCCCGGCACAAAGGTCGCATAGAGCTCTTTTGCATACTCCAAGGCCTTGAGGGTCTCGGGACTGTCGATGACGACGCGGTTGTTTTTGTCAACAATGGAACCCCCAAAAGCCCACACCAGCCAATGCGTCCAACCGCTGTCACCAGTGGCGTTGCCCAGGGCCAGCCCGCCTGGGGTGCCCTTTTCTTTCAGGGCTTTGAACATTCGCAAAAAACCATCGGTGTCACGCGGAAAGGTGTTGAATCCTGCTGCTTTGACTTGGCTCTCACGGTAGACCATGATCGAGCCAGTGGCACCGAGTGGCACGCCGATCCAATGCTTGCCATCTGGCTTGAGATAGCCTTCACAAGACGGGTACCAGCCGCCGTACTTCTTGCCCAAGTACTCACACAAATCGGTGACATCGAGGAGTTTTTCAGGGTACAAATTGGCGTCGTCATTGGTCGACAAGATGATGTCAGGTCCAGCTCCGGTGTTGGCCGCCACCGCCGCCTTGGGCCGCACATCTTCCCAGCCCTCGTTGTCGACACGAACCTCGATGCCGGTTTTTTCGGTGAATTTGCGCACATTCTCCATGTAGGCATCGATGTCACCTTGAACAAATCGACTCCAGCGCAACACCCTGAGCTTGGCGCCTTTCTCCACGGTGTTGTTCCACTGCGCCGAAGCGTCCCCGATGTACCAAAGGGGCGACGTGGCCGAGGCCACCACTGCAGCGCTTGACGCCTTGAGTATTTTGCGGCGAATTGAGTTCGTCATGTCTGTCTCCTTGTATTTATTAAAAAGCCCACACCATCCTCAACAAAAACCTTCACACCATCAGACTTTGGGTCGTCTGCTGACAAAACACATGGCTGCGTTCGGGGTCCACGCTCCAAAAGAAATTCTCCCCTGGGGTGAAGTTCTTTCTCTCCTTGAACACGCTTGTGATTTGGATGGCCCCCATCTTGAAAAACACCTGCGTCTCTGATCCCGTTTGCTCCACCACGACGACTTGACCCTTCAAGCCCTGGCCATCAGACGCAATCACGGTGTTCTCTGGGCGAAAGCCATAAATGACCGCTTGGTTTTCCTGTACCTTCGCTTTGGAGGGCAATTGAACAACCCCACCGCCAACCAGCAAAACCTGACCCTTAGAGATCACGCCGGGCAAAAAATTCATGGCCGGAGAACCAATGAAGCCCGCCACAAACTGGTTGACCGGGTGGTCATACAGATCCAAGGGTGTGCCAATTTGCTCGAAATGACCGTCGCGCATGACCACGATTTTGTCAGCCATGGTCATGGCTTCGATTTGGTCGTGGGTGACAAAGATGGAGGTGGTTTTCAGGCGCTGGTGAAGCTCTTTGAGCTCGACTCGCATGGCCACACGAAGCTTCGCATCCAAATTCGACAAGGGCTCATCAAACAAAAAGACCTGCGGGTCCCTCACAATGGCACGGCCCATGGCCACGCGCTGGCGCTGACCGCCCGAGAGTTGTCTTGGGAAACGCTCCAAGAGCGCTTCGATGTCCAAGATCTTCGCTGTCTTGCCCACCTTCTCGTCGATGCGCGAGCGCTCAAGTTTGGCCAACATCAAGGAGAACTCCATGTTTTGTCTGACCGTCATGTGGGGATAGAGCGCATAGTTTTGAAACACCATGGCAATATCGCGCTCTTTGGGCGCCAATTGATTGATGACGCGATCATTGATTTTGATCAAACCGTCGGTGATCTCCTCCAGACCCGCGAGCATGCGCAAAAGCGTCGACTTGCCGCAACCCGAAGGCCCCACCAAGGCCAAGAATTCGCCATCGTTGATCTCCAACGAAACGCCACGAATGATGGGAGTCGACCCGAATGATTTAAAAACGTTCTCAATGGAAACAGTGGCCATGTCGACGATTCAGGGTTGGAGAGGTGAAGGAGGCTAGCCCTAAAAGGCTTGCTAGAAAGACTTGCCCTAGATTCAGGAGGCACCAGGGTCTATCCTTTCTTTTCATTTCAACAAGAAACCCAAGCTTTACCAATAATGGTTTACACCAGTCCTCAATAAAAAACTCTTTTTTCAAGGGATCAAACATGAGCGTTGGCGCGGTCGACCTATTTTTTACCCAAACCCAGGCGGGCCGCCCCTTCGGTATAGAGCTGGGTTTTTTCCCGCATAAAGCCATCCATTTTGTCCAAACCCACATCAATCAACTCAAAACCGTTTTTCGCGGCCAATTCCACCATTTCGGGGTCGGTGTTCATGGTCGACCACAGGTCAGAGAGGCGTTTTTTGAGTTCTAGCGGGGTGGACTTGGGTACCCCAATGCCGCGGTAGGCGCCATCGACCCAGTTCACACCCAACTCCTTGAAGGTCGGCACATCGGGCATCAAGGGATGGCGCTTGTCCATGGCAACAGCAAGCGCTCTCACGCGCTGCGAGTTGTTGATGGCAAAGGGGGTATAGGTCATGGCCCCGTCCACCTGGGCACCAATCACGGCGTTGGTCAAGTCGCCAGTCCCTTTAAAAGGGACATAAATGGTTTTGACGCCAAAGGCGGCGTCGAGTCGCTCATGCGCAGCATGGTTGGCCGAATTCAATCCTGAACCGGCCAGGGACATCTGCCCGGGACGCGCCTTGGCCGCCACCAAAAAGTCGGCAAAGGTTTTGATCGAACTCGTCACCGGCACCACCAAGATGTCGGGCGTGTAATGGAACCAATACACTGGCACTATGTCGCTGGTTTTGAATTGAACCAAGCCCTCAATGGGCTGAAACACGATGTGGGGCAAATTGACGCCCACGACATTGAGGCCGTCGCCTGGCAACAAATTCATCTGCGACCACATCAAGGCCCCACCTGCCCCGGCCTTGTATTGAATGATGGTCTCGATATTGGCGCATCTTCTCTTCAAGAGAAGTTGCTGATGGCGGGCCGAAATGTCGGACTCACCGCCGGGTGGAAACGCTTGCCAGTACTGCACGTTCTTGTCCGGACAGACCTGGGCTAGCGCAAATTGCGCAAAACACATCCCCAAAAAACACATGAGGCCAAGAAGTCTAAGGAGTCTAAGGAGTCTAATGAGTTTTTTCATGGGGTGGTTTTCTTTTGCAATCAAGGCGAAGGTTGGAGCGCATCAATCACCGCTTGGGTCACTTGTGCGGTGGTGGCCAGACCCCCGAGGTCTCGGGTGTGCAAGCGCGTCTGCGCGGTGACCCGCTCGATGGCCTGCATCAAGCGCTTGGCCGAGGCTTGTTCATTCAAATGCTCGAGCATCATGGCGCAGCTCCAAAACGTCCCAATCGGGTTGGCCCACCCTTTGCCCATGATGTCAAAGGCTGAGCCGTGGATGGGTTCGAACATGCTGGGGTATCGCCGCTCGGGGTCGATATTACCCGTGGGCGCAATACCGAGGCTACCGGCCAAGGCGGCGGCCAAGTCGCTCAAGATGTCGGCATGCAAATTGGTAGCCACCATGGTGTCGAGCGTTTGGGGGCGATTGACCATTCGAGCGGTGGCCGCATCCACGAGCTCTTTGTCCCAACGCACGTCGGGGAACTCCTGACTGATTTGCATACCAATTTCATCCCACATCACCATGGCGTGGCGCTGGGCGTTGGACTTGGTGACGATGGTCAAATGTTTCTTGGCTCGAGAACGGGCGACTTTGAAGGCGTAGCGCATGATGCGCTCCACCCCCGCGCGCGTCATCATCGAAAGATCGGTGGCCACTTCGATGGGGAGCCCGGCGTGGACCCTGCCGCCCACACCGGAGTACTCGCCTTCGGAGTTTTCACGAATGATCACCCAGTCCAGGTCAGCTTGGTGTTTGAGCTTCAAGGGCGATTCAATGCCTGGCAGGATGCGGGTGGGCCTGACATTGGCATATTGATCAAAGCCCTGACAGATTTTGAGGCGCAGACCCCAAAGCGTGATGTGGTCGGGAATATCCGGGTCACCCGCTGAGCCAAACAAGATGGCGTCCATGCCCTTCAAGGCATTCAGACCCTCATCGGGCATCATCTTGTGGTGCAAGCGGTAGTAGTCCCCTCCCCAGTCAAAAGCGCTGAACTCAAAATCCAAATGGGACTCCATGCCACTCAGGGCCTGAAGAATTTGTTGACCCGCCGGAATGACCTCTTTGCCAATGCCGTCTCCTGGGATTAATGCAATCTTGTACACGGTCGTGATGGGTAGAGTTGAAAAAGCAAATTCTATGGTTTACCTGGAAGAGGACACCAAGGACAAACCCGAAAGCTTCACGCCCCCTTGTCTTGACAGAACTGAGGAGCACCAGATCAACATCATTTTTTCGCGCGAAGAAAATCAAAGTCAACGCCTTTGTCTGCTTGGTTGACGGTCTCCAAAAAGAGTTTTAAATACCCGCGTGGGGCGCTGGGCTCTTTCACGGGGTGGCGTTTAACCCTTTGGGCCAGCTCGGCCTCAGACACCAAAAGTGTCAGCTCTCTATTTTTGACACTCAAGCGAATCTTGTCGCCACTTTGCACATAGGCCAAGGGTCCTCCAATGGCCGCTTCTGGGGTGACGTGCAACACCACGGTGCCTGCCGCCGTGCCACTCATGCGCCCGTCTGAAATTCTGAGCATGTCTTTCACACCTTGACGTGCGAGCTTGAGCGGTATCGGGATGTAACCCGCCTCGGGCATACCAGGCGCGCCTTTGGGGCCAATGTTTTTGAGCACCAAAACATCCGTTGCCAAGACATCAAGATCGGGGCTGTCCAAACGGGCCACCAAATCGGCGACATTCTCAAACACCACCGCGCGGGCTTCGACCTCCATCAAGTCTTGCCGGGCCGCCGACTGCTTGATGATGGCGCCACCGGGCGCCAAATTGCCTTTGAGTACCGCAATCCCGCCTTGGGGGAAGATTGGGTTTTGCACGGTTTTGATGACGTTTTGGGCAAACCTTGGGGGGTAGAGCGCCATCTCTTCGCCGAGAGTTTTACCGCTGATGGTCATCGCGTCCAGGTGCAGCAAGGGTCTGAGTTCTTGCAGAAGTTCGGGCATACCACCGGCCGCATGGAAGTCCTCCATGTAAAACTGACCCGAAGGTTTCAAGTCCAAGAGCACCGGCGTCTCGCGACTCATTTGGTCCAGACGCGCAAGATCAAGATCGATCCCCATTCTGCCAGCAATGGCCGTCAAGTGAATGATCCCATTGGTGGATCCGCCAATCGACAAGAGCACCCGCATGGCGTTTTCAAAAGCCTTTGGCGTCAAGATTTTCTCAATGCCCAACTTCGACTTCGCAATTTCGACGGCCCGCTGGCCCGTGAGTTCCGCCACCCGCATGCGCGCTGACGTGACCGCTGGCGGACTCGCTCCTCCAGTGACCGCAATTCCGAGCGCCTCCGCCACGCACGCCATGGTGCTGGCCGTGCCCATCACTGAGCAGGTCCCAACACTGGCCACGAGTTGGTTGTTGACTTGGGCAATCTCCTCTTCGTCCACCTCTTGCGCCCTGAATTTCGCCCAGTAACGCCTGCAGTCGGTGCAGGCCCCCACGCGCTCAGAGCGGTGTGAACCCGTCAGCATCGAGCCCGTGATGAGTTGAATGGTCGGAATGCCAGCCGAGGCCGCCCCCATTAACTGGGCGGGTACGGTTTTGTCGCAGCCACCAATGAGCACCACACTGTCCATCGGCTGGGCGCGAATCATCTCCTCCGTGTCCATTGACATCAGGTTGCGCAAATACATGCTGGTGGGAGACGCAAAGCTCTCGTGCACGGAGATGGTTGGAAACTCCATCGGTAAGCCACCAGCGAGCATGATGCCGCGCTTTAAGGCCACCATCAGTTGCTCGACATTGCCGTGACAAGCGTTGTAGGCACTGGCCGTGTTGGCTATGCCAATCACCGGGCGATCAAGCGCCTCGTCGGTGAAGCCCGCCCCTTTGATGAAGGCTTTCCTCAAAAAAAGTGAAAAACCCTCATCCCCATAGGAGGTCAGGCCTTTTCTGAGTCCGCTGGGTTTGGGGGTGCCCTCAAACACGCCAAAGCTCCTTGGCCCTGACCCTCGGGGGAAAACGTCCCACCAACTTCACCCGGTCGATCAACCATTCGGGTTGGGGATAACTGCCAACAATGGTGGTGGGAAATAACATTTAGCGCCTCAATAAATACGATGAAGACAATGCAGGCCAAGGATAATCAGAATTAAACCCTGACGAACTAGGGAAAACCTAAAAATTCGGCCTGCCCAGATACAATTTAAACACATGTTCACGCGAGCCGCTTTGGCTAGCTTTTATCAATCTTTAAGTGCATATCGGTACATACCCTTGCAGTTAGACCTGACTCAACGTCTCTCGCGTGTTTGTAAAACTTTAAGCCTGTAATATTTTGATCAACGATGCCACCTTGCATTCAAATCCAAGTTTTCTTATTGACATTGATCATATTCAGATTAGAGTCAAAAATCATCAACAACAATAGGCAGACACCATGACCAAGATTTTCCAGTCACTTTTGCAAACGATCATTGCCGGCTTTGTCTTGTTGATTATCATCGTTGCCGTCGCCAATCCAGCACTTGAGTTAAGCCACGCCTGGGGAACATTTTTCATGAGGTGGTTGCATGTGACCTCAGCGGTCATGTGGGTTGGCTTGCTTTGGTACTTTAACTTTGTACAAATCCCCTCCATGCCCAAAATTCCGGACGAACAAAAACCCGCCATCAGCAAAGTAATCGCCCCGGAAGCTTTGTTCTGGTTTCGCTATGCCGCATTGGCCACGGTGGTCACGGGCTTGCTTGTCGCCACCATGAACGGTTACATCTGGGCAGCACTGACCCTCACACCCCCCTATTTGGCCATTGGCATCGGCATGTGGATTGCGCTCATCATGGCCTTTAATGTTTGGTTCATCATTTGGCCCAATCAGCAAAAGGCGCTCGGCATGCTCGAAGTCACCCCCGAAGAAAAAGCCGCCGCTGGCAAAATGGCCATGTTGACCTCCAGAGCCAACACCCTGCTATCGATTCCCATGCTCTACATGATGGTGGCACAGTCCCACGGTGGGCTCTAAACAAAGCCCTTATTCCATTCTTGTCAAACAATTCTTGCTGCCTAGGCGTGAGGATTTTTGAAGCTTGACCTGAAGGACCCATCCTGCGCCCAAGCTTGGAAAAATCAAGTCCTCCAAAAAAGGCTTGATTTTTTTCAATGGCGGATCGCTTTTTAGTTTAAAGTCCAATCTTCACATTCTTGACTAGAACCCCCATGGGCAATGAAGTACTTCAGCAACGGGTGGAGCAGTACTTTGCTGCCGTGGACCGCCAAGATTTGCAGCGCGTGTTGTCATTCTTCACTGAAGACGCCAGTTTCACCATCGCCACTTATGAAACCACGTTTCGTGGACGCGACACCGAAATCGCGGGGATGTTTACCCGTCTCTTCAGCCGATACGACACCATCTACCATGGCCATTTTGACCACCTGATCTCTTTTCCTGATCGCCTCGCTTGTCGATTTGAAGTCCGCAATGAACGCTTGGGCGCCCCCCTCATCAAGAAGAACAACTGCAACTTCTTCAAGTTCAAAGGTCATGATTTTGATGAGGTCTTTGTTTACATGAGTGGGGACAATGCGCTGGCCTAAAGTCTCATCGTTGTTGGAGGTGAAACACTGATCGAAAAACTTAATTTCAAATAGGCGCCTTGTAGCCTAAAAAAAGACGATCAATGTGATTTTTTCATGTCATCGACTTTTTTATTCATGGTGGTCATGCTGTATTTGAGCATTTCACTCAATTCGACCGTGGCCTCGTGGTGACTTTTAAAGTTTTGCAGCAGGGTGTAGGCGTGAATATCCAACTTCAACAACTCTTCATGTGAAACCACCATGTGCATCTTGTTGCGATCGATGATGAAGCAAGAATTGGTGAAATCCATATTGAAATATCCTTGAGGTTAATGTGGGTGAGTTTGGCTAAGATTGGCTAAGTTTGGGTGAGTAAGACTTAATCGGTCTTACTCCAGGTTGGCTTGCAAAGCGAAACCAGCAAAAGCTTTGTCCAAAGCTGTGATGCTGATGGAGTCGAGGTGACTCAAAGGGGGTCTGGCCATTTTCCAAGCTTGGTTTTTGTATATTTGCGACAACAAGTATTTGTAGGTGGGGATGCTGGCGTGTTGGGCCAACACCGCTTGAAATTCATTGAGACGGTCTTCTGAGCTCTTAACCTTCATGCCTGGAATTTGAATGGCCTGAACCCCTTGATCGGCTTGCATGAGAAGCTGGACCACATTGGGGATGACGTTGGCCATGGCCGAGATGATCCCGCTCGAGTGCAAAATCTTAATGTCGCTCTCAGCGCACGAGTAGATGAGCACTTTCTCGCCAAAAGATTTCAAGAGATCATTGTTGAGTGAGCTCGAACCCGTTTGGTTGATGATGCCGTAAAGGCGCTCTTGGTATTTTTCAACAACATTGCTGAGGACCCCATCGGGCAACTCATGGTGCATTTTGCCAGGTAGCAAATGCAAGTAACAATGGGTCGGTGACTTCGCGATCTGCCTGAAGAGAAAATCAAAATAATTCACCAAACCGTCATCGCTCAAATCCTGAAAATAAAACGGTGTGGAGATCAACACGGCGTTCAACTTCAAGTAGTCGGCCAAGTGAACCAACTTCACCACCTCAGGCACCGAGGACCCCATGCACGCGAGCATCATGGCATTGCTCGCAATGCCCTCCTTGACCAAATGGGCCAGTGCTTGGGTTTTTTCGTCATAAGAAAACGAGGGGCCTTCCCCGCACTCACCAAAAAGCACCACACCGCTTGCGCCTTTGTAGAGCAGGGTTCGGATGTGGGACTCTAGACGACGAAGGTCCAGGCTGTGATCTTCTTTGACGGGGGTGACAACATCGGGCCAAACACCATGAAAACCGGCCTTGAGTTGAGTAGGACTGTTCATACCTTGCATTGCCTTGATTTGAGTTCAGGCAATGGGAAGTTGCATGAAGAGATGATGAAATCTATTCAACCCATTAGACTCTCTATTTCCACTCTTGTGTGCTAATGTTGAGACTTTTTGCGCAGGCTTTGCATCCAAAGCGCTGTCACCAAAGCACTGGACACTAGGGTAAACCGCCCCAACCCACCACAATGGAGCGATGCAATCCTCAGTGAGAAGTGACAACGGACGTCAAAACCCAAGCATAAACCAGAATTCAAACCAGACGATTTGATGGCTCAATTGAGCAAAATCGGCACCATCACCAAAGGAATCCCCCACCCTTAGGTCGCATCTTGCAAGTCTGGCACCAGAGGAACTTTCCAAGCGTTGTAGCCATAAACCCAATCCGGGTTGGTTTTCTTTTGCATCCATTGGTTAGCACTCGAGGCTTTTTGGATCATTGAGGCTCTGGGTTTGCGGCATTGCTCAAAGAGCTTGAACGCTTGGGGCCAATCCTTGGTGTCGGCTTGTGCCATGATCCGCGCCAAAACCACCGAGTCTTCTAGCGCCATGGCAGCACCTTGGGCCATGTAAGGCGTCATGGGATGACAGGCGTCGCCCATCAAGAGCACTGAACCCTCGCACCACTTAGCCAAAGGGTCGCGCTCATAGAGCGCCCATTTGTGCACCTCTGGACAGGCGGCCAGCACGGCTTGAACATCGGGGTGAAACCCAGCATAGGCCTCCCGCAAGGCGCTTAAATCTCCCTTGGCCGACCACGACTCTTTGGTGGTCCATGACGCGTCTTCGGGTTGCGATGTTACAAAATAAATTTCATCTTGTTGACGCGTGACGTAGTAGATCACGATGTGGCGATCTTCGCCCCACCATTTGGTCCTAGACTGACCAATGTCAACCCCTGCAAGGCGTGAGGCGGGGAAAGTGGTTCGGTAGGCAATCTTGCCGGTGAAACGAGGCTCCTCGGGTCCGAGAAGGGTGTCACGGATCAAGGAGTGAACGCCATCGGCACCAATCACGGCTTGGGCACACACCCGTGTACCATCTTCAAACGTCAACATCACGTTTTGGTTTTCTTGCTGCCAAGACAATAATTTTTTGTTCAAGTGAATTTGAGAGCTTGGCACCAGTCGGTTGAGGGCGGCATGCAAGTCACCCCGGTGCAAGGCATAAAAGGGCGCGCCGTATTTCTCCATGGCGTGGCCCAAGAGAGGAAACTCATTGCTCACGTCTCCTGTGTCCCAAACTCGATTCAAATTGGTTCGGGGCTCAAACGCACTGTCTTTGAGGTGATCGGCCAAGCCAAAACCCTGCAAGACGCGGGTCGCATTGGGCCCCATTTGAATGCCCGCGCCAAGCCGTTTAAAGGCCGGGGCTTGTTCAAAGACGTGGGCCACAATGCCCAATTGGCCCAGCGCATGGGCACTGGCCAAGCCGCCAATGCCTGCACCAATGATGGCGACGGGTAGGTTGAGAATATCGGTTTTGGCCATAGGACGCGTTGAATGGGGAATTGAATGAAGAGGTGAATTGGTTTGAATGTTAATGCACTTGAGGCGGACCCAGCGGCGCATTGCATGGATAAAAATTCTGACGGACTTCTAGGCCCCAGGTTAAGGGCAAAGATCGCTGCCGAATTACTCGCTCTGCACGCCTGCAGTTTTAATGACCTTGGCCCATTTGAGGGTGTCGGACTTGATGCGTTCGGTAAAGGATTCTGGCGTGCCGCCCACCGGATCGCCAGACAGATGTTTGATGGCCTCAATCACCTCTTTTTGCGTGAGTGCGATGTTGATGGCCTCGTTGAGCTTTTTCACGACTTCAACGGGCGTGGCACTGGGCGCCACCACCCCGTACCAGACGGTGGACTCATAGCCCGACAGGCCTTGCTCGGCCAAGGTGGGCAATTCTGGCCAAGAAATTGATCGTTTGGCGCTGGCAATGCCGATGGGGTAGAGCTTGCCGCTTTTGGAGTAAGGCACCAGGCTGTTCTCAAAAGTCATCTGGACCTCACCCGAGAGCAGCCCCAAAACAGCCGAAGCACTGGCCTTGTAAGGGATGTGCACCACGTCGACTTGCGCCATGGACATGAACAAGGCGCCGGCCAAATGCGCCGAGGTGCCTTGACCGGGAGAGCTGAAGTTGTAGCGGCCTGGATTGGCTTTGAGGAGCTCGAGCAATTCTTTCAAATTTTTGACATTGAGCTTGGGTGAGACCGCCAAGACGGACGGCGTTTGTGCCACCATCGCCACCGTGGCGAAGTCCTTCAAGGGGTGGTAACTCATGGTGGCGTAGAGGCTCGGGTTGATGGACAAGGTGGTGACGCTTGCCATCAAGAGGGTATAGCCGTCGGCGACTGAGGTGGCGACATAGGAAGCACCCAACATGGTGCCCGCACCAGGTTTGTTTTCAACAAAGACCGTTTGGTTCAGGATCTTGGAGAGCCGATCGGCCACAACGCGAGACAAAGCGTCGGCCGAGCCACCTGCAGCGTGAACGCAAATGAGGCGAATGGGTTTGTTAGGATAGTCAGTTTGTGACCAAACAGCATTGGTTGTAAAACCCAACCCGATGAAAAGTATTGACCAAAAGAAATGAAATTTGATTCGCAAAGGGTGCATTGATGTCAACAAACTAAAAACGTTATTAAATCAGCAAGGCCGCAGGATGGCAGTTCATGATCATCTTGGAGCTGTAAAAAAACAGATGTCCAAGTCAGCGCTCAGCGCAGAGAGTAACATGGCCTTCTAAACGGATGACTGGGTGAAACCCCAAGCGCAACAGTTGGGCCACGCCAGTCTGAAGTGGACCCCGAATTTAGGACAGCAGTTTAAGCGAGATACTGTTGTGATGAAGAGAGTCGAAATGAGTTTAATCAAGAAACGCGATGTGCATCCACCCTCCCCAAGCACAGGCCACACGCCATGACTAAAGATTTTTCAGTCGCTTTTATACACCATCATTGCAGGCTTTGTTTTCTTGATGCTCATCATTGCCGTGGTGAATCCGGGTCTTGAATTGACCCATGCCTGGGAGATATTTTTCATCCGATGGCTGCCTGTCTTGTCAGCCATCATGTGGGTGGGATTGCTTTGGTACTTCAACTTTGTGCAAATCCCCTCCAGCCCCAAAATTCCCGATGAGCAAAAAACCGCTATCACTAATGTCATCGCGCCCGAAGCTTTGTTTTGGTCTCGGTATGCCGCCTTGGCCACGGTGATCACGGGTTTGTTGAACGATTCAGGACGATTCGACATCAAACACCGCCCTGGGTTCTATCAGTCCGCACTCGTCTCCGTTGTCTTCACCAACTTCACCCAAAACTTTTCATCTTCGGCGAGGAATTTAACGAACTGAGCCGTCGAAGCCGAGACGGCCACATCGGTGCCTTCCCTCGCCAAGGCCGCTTTGACACTGGGTTGACTCATTGCCGTGAAAGCCGCGTCGAACACCGCTTGGACTGCCGCGCTTGGCGTGGCAACCGGAACAAATAGTCCGTACCAAAAATCGATGGCATAGTCAGGCAAACCCGCTTCACGCATGCCTGGCAAATCCGGCGCCAACGGGGAGCGCTCAAACGTTGAGGTTCCAAGGCCACGCAAACGCCCAGCTTGAACCATCGGTAAAACCGATGGCGGGGTACCAAAGGTGAGTTGCGTGTCACCCGCAATCACAGACTGAATCGCCGGGGACCCGCCACGAAAGGGAATGTGGGTCATCTTGACCTCGGCGATTTGAGAAAAGAGTGAACCAGCCAAATGCGGCGCTGAGCCATTGCCCGAAGACGCATAATTCAAAGCCCCAGGGTTTTGCCGAGCTTTGGCAATCAAATCCTTGACGTTCATGATGCCTGTTGCAGGATTCACAGCAATGACCAAGGGAGAACTGGTGAGCTTGGTGATGGGCTGAAAATCACTGGGCTTGTAGCCGATCTTGGGGTTCAAGGCGGGATTGACCGAGATGCTGCTCGGACTCGCGATCAAGAGGGTATAGCCATCGGGTCTTGACTTGGCCACAAATTCAGCCGCGACACTCGAGCCTGAGCCTGGCTTGTTTTCAATGATGATGCTGCTCCCAAGTGCTTGCCCCAGTGGCGTACTGATGGTTCGCGCCACATAATCAGCCGCTCCCCCTGGCGCAAAGCCCACGATCAACTTGATGGGCTTGCTTGGATAGGACTGGGCTTGAACAGGGGGCAGGCATAAGACACTGCCCAAGCAAAGACCAGACAGCATGAATTTGAACAGTTCCATCAAGTCTCCTCTCGATCATTTATGCCCTAGGCGGGTGCACTGGGCTTGAGAGCCTGAATTTACTTCAGACCTTCCAACACAATTTTGCCCAATTGTTGGTTCGAATCCATCATGGCCTTGGCCTCGATCATGCGCTCAAACGGCAAAGTCTCATGAATTCGAGGCAAGCAAAGCCCTTTGGCGATGAGTGGCAAGATTTGTTTTTTGAATTCTGGGAGTGCTTGGGCACGTTGCTCAAGGGTGCGCAATTTATTGGACACGCCATACAATTTGAGTCGCTTGGCATGCAAGGCTTCGATGTCCATGTCGGCATGAAGCACACCATCGACATAACCGACGGTGGCCAAACGCCCTTCAAAGGCCAAGGTGCGGATGCATTCTGCAAAGACCGAACCACCAACAATATTGATCACGAGGTCCACACCTTTGCCGCCGGTCGCTGCCATCACTTCTTCGTGAAAATGGGCCTCTCGCGTGCAAATGCCCAGATCCAAGCCAGACGACTTGATTTGATCGAGCTTGGCCTGGGAGCCGGAGGTTCCAATGACGTGGGCGCCCAGGGCTTTGCCCATGGCCAACGCCGTGACCCCCACCCCCGAACTCACCCCGGGGATGAGCATCCACTCACCAGCCTTCAAGCCGCCTTGTACCACCAGCATTTCAAACACCACGATGGAGGTGAGTGGAATGGCCGCGGCTTGATTCCAATTCAAATCGTCGGGCATCTTCATGGCCTCGCTTGGGGTCATGAGGACATATTCTGCAAAGGCGCCTGGGGCCCTTCCCATCACCCGGTCACCCGGCGCAAAACCCGTGACCCCAAGCCCGCAACTCACCACTTCGCCGGCCGCTTCCATGCCAATGGGCTTGGCTGCTCCCGACTTGTGCAGTCCATGCCCCAATATAAATTCACCGCGGTTGAGCCCTGAGGCTCGCACGTGAACGAGAATTTGACCGGGACCTGCAACAGGCCGCTGCACCTCGCGAAGCTCTATTTGCGCTTGCACGCCATCGCTTTGCATCCAATATGATTTCATCAGCATCCAGAGTCCTTTTCACTCAAATCAATTCGCTCTATTTCAACTTCGCGAGTCTGCGCAGCGACTCTGATAGGAAATGTATACCAAACATGACGTGGTGTGAATCAAGGTTAGCCCTTCTCGTCGAGGTGCTTGAGCTCAAGACAAGCACAGTCATTGGGTTTTTCCCCATGCAAACCGCTTCATTTTCGGCTCGCACGCCAAAACGTCACTAGAATGTTTGTTCAACGCTCAGGAGAACAGACCATGACGGATCAAGCCACAGCCAGCGCTTTGGGTCATTTCAAAGTCCTCGATCTCTCGCGCATCCGCTCAGGCCCCACTTGCGTTCGCGTGTTGGCCGATTTTGGGGCCGATGTCATCCGCATTGAGTCGCCAGCAGGCCTCGACCCCAACGAAGGCGCCTTGGGCGGTCGCGACACCTACGACATGCTCAATTTGCACCGCAACAAACGCTCCTTGACCCTCAATTTGAAGTCCCAAGAAGGGCGAGATATTTTTCACCAACTGGTCAAGAGCCATGATGTCGTGGTGGAGAACTACCG
>CAILYC010000056.1 GCA_903838355.1 uncultured Burkholderiales bacterium
ACCTGCGGGAAACGCCACAATGAATCTGATGGGTTTATTGGGGTAGTTGGAAACTTGGGCCGACAAAATACCCGGCAAAAGGCAAAAAAGTACAGAAAGTAATCTCAATAACACTGTATATGTATCGGTTGGCATTGATCTTCTCCTGTATAAATCATAATCATGTCTAAGGATCTAAGTTTAATGCAAAGAGGCTGTGGGGTGATGGTGGTCAACCCCAAGCTGCACTTGCATAGCGTCACTGAGTTCATCAATTTCGCGAAGAAACAAGGGCAAAGTTTGAATTACGGCTCAGGCGGAATTGGCAGCTCAGTGAAATCAACAAGGGCCCCATCACCACGTCACACATTATGCGGTGGTCGGCCGCGGTTGAGAACTGGCACCGCATCCACTATGACCAGCGCTTTGCCACAGAGCACGACAAACTCCCCGATGTCTTGATCAATGGATCATGGAAGCAGCACGTCTTGGTCCAGTTGGTGCAAGACGCCTTGGGAGAAAATGCATGGTTGTGGAAGATCAAGTTTCGCTATAAAAAAATGGACTTGGCCGGTGACACCATCCTCGCGCAAGCGAGGGTGGTGCGCAAAACGAGTCTCGATGGACTCGGGTTTGTGACCCTCAATATCGTGCTCCTTAATCAGCATGGCGAAGAGTCGACCGCGGGCCACGCCTTGGGGGTCGTTGAACTCCCAGGGGGTGCCAAGGTACCCTACCCCTTTGTACCCAAAGAAGCTTACGCCAGCCTTCAACTACCTCAGGATGACTAAGACGCGTCAAGCGCTGAGCGCCATTCGCTTGGGCGATTTGTTGCGCCACAATGCACACTATTTTCCGCACAAAGCGGCGCTACGCTTGGACGCTCGAGAGGTGTCGAATCAACAGTTGCTCAGCCGAGTCCAAGCCATCGCCCAACTGTTGGGCCCCCACATCCAAGAGGGCGAGCGCGTCGCGCTTTGGTATCAAAATTCGCTCAATTGGCTCGCAAGCTTCATTGCCATCAACACGCTGGGTGCGGTGAGTGTGCCCATCAACACGAGACTGACGCCGACCGAACTTGAGATCATCTTAAAGGACGTGCAGCCCAAGGCCTTGATCACCAGCCCATCCTACCGTGGTCGCACCTACGAGGCCGAGGCCCGCGAGGTACTTGGGCGTTTGCCCTGGGCGACACTGATGCTGGTGGCCTCAACGGATGAGACGGACATCGGTTGGCCGCTTGAGCGCTTGGGCAGCGGCACGTTCAACCTCGACATCCCAAGCCTTCCCGACTTGATGTGCATCCAGTACACCTCGGGGACGACCTCGCTGCCCAAAGGTGCCATGCTGCTCAACAAGAGCTACTTGCAAACCGCTGCATATGTGGCGAGCTGTCAAGGACTGCATCCCCACTCCGAGTTCATCAGTGCGGCGCCTTTTTTTCACTGCTCGGGCACCATGCACGCCATCACGGTGTGTTTGACATCCGGTGCCACTTTGAACGCCATGTCGGCCTGGGACCCTGAGCTCTTCTTGGACTTGGTTGAACAACACCACTGCACCGTCTCCCATATGGTGTATTACAGAGACGTTTTGGCGTTGCAATCGAGCCAGAGTCGTCAAAAACTCAGCACCATGAAGGTTACCCACGATTTGGGCACCTCAGAGTTTTTGCGCAGAATTCACGATGAGTTGGGCATCCCAGGGATCTCCAACATCTATGGGATGACAGAGACCTGCGGGCAGTTTGCCATGTGGCATGCTCAAGATGATTTGGAAAAGCGCATCAGCACGAATGGTCGACCTCAAGTGGGCAACGCTTTTCGAATTGTTAGACCTGAAACGCAGAAGGTATTGGGTGCCGGTGATGTAGGCGAAATCCAAATGCGTGGCCACACCCTCACCCCTGGCTATTTCAACCACCCTGAGGTCACGGCCCAGGCCTTCACCGAGGACGGCTGGTTTCGATCGGGCGACTTGGGGCAACTCAATGACCTGGGCGAACTCACCTACATTGCCCGACTCAAGGACATCATTCGGGTGGGCGGTGAGAACTTGGCCCCGGTGGAGGTCGAGCAGGTCCTTCGAGACTGCACGGGACTCACCCAAGTCTGTGTCTTGGCGCTACCGGACGAACGCCTAGACGAGGTAGTGGGTGCGGTGATTGTTTCCACGCACCGAGAACAAGATTGGCGTGAGGTGGTGAAAAAGATGAGGCAGCGCCTGGCAGGCTTCAAAGTGCCAAAGAGTATCTACTTGACCGACGCTTTGCCCATGACCGCCACCAACCGGGTCCAAAAAGACGTGCTCAAATGCCAGATCGCTCAGCAAAAACTGCAACGCGTCTTTTAAAAACAAGGGGGAAATCCTGATGAAACCTTGGACCATCCAGACCCTGGCCTTGGGCCATGTCGAGTTGAACCGGCGGCGCATGATCGCCAACGCCTCGGGCAATGGACTAGTGCGCGTGCCCGTTCAGGGCTGGTTGCTTCAAAACGGCGAACACAAGGTCTTGATCGATACGGGGTTTCGAAGTCCTGACATGCTGCAAAAACTCGGCGACAGCGCCAACGGCATCGTGACCCAGAGCCAACAATTGACCGTGCAGTTGCAGCGCCTGGGAGTCGAGATGAGCGAGATTGACTGCATCTTGCATACCCATTTGCATTTGGACCATGCCGGACAAACCGATCAGTTTCCCATGAGCACCGTGGTGGTGGTCAACCGACGTGAGCTCGAGTATGCGGTGAGCGGCTTGTCGGGACCGTCCTATCCAGCCGAAGACATCAAGCACTTGATCGATCGCTTGCACACCCCAGGGGCTTTGCAACTCTTGGATTTGGAGCTCACCGAGTCTGAAGAGATTTTGCCGGGCATTGTTTGTACTGCAGCGGGCGGGCACACGGAGGGGTCCATGCTGGTTCACGTGCAAACGGAGCTAGGTATGGCGGTGTTTTGTGGGGACTTGGTCTACAGCGTCTTTTTTCAACTGCTCTCACACACCATGCTGCACGCCGACCCTGTGGTGTCGGCCAATTTTGTGGTGTCCAGAAGACAAGAAAAAGCCGCCTTGAAGCGTTTGCTCCAAAGCCACCCGCAATTCACCCTCTACCCCAGCCACGATTTGCCGGTGGAGATTGCGTCAGGTCGGGTGGTGCACGGCTCTTTCAATGGCGACGAGTGTGGCCCTGCTGGATGTTGGTGCTCCTTCATTGGGACCATGGGCTATCCTGAACCAACACCCAAAGGGCAATCATGAAAATCTGGTACCAAAGTGCGAGCGCCTATCGATTTGAACCGGTGTGGGACGAGTACGGAGAAACCTTGCAAGCTCAGTGCAAAAAAATAGCCAACCCAGGCACCGAGGTGTTCGTCACGGGCATCCCCGTGATGGTACGGGATGTGGAGAACTGGCGGCATTTGCAATACCTGCAAAATATCCAAATCCTCAAGAACATGCGCGAGGCCCAAGCGCAAGGCTTTGACGCCTTTGTGATCGGCTGCACCTTGGATGTGGGTCTTTTTGAAGGGCGTGGAATGCTCGATATCCCCGTGATTGGCATCAGCGAATCGAGCTTTCACTTGGCCATGCAACTCGGGCGAAAATTTGCCATCGTCACGAGCTCCTCGGCCTTCCCCGAGGTCTATGCAGAACAAGCCACCCGCTATGGCGTGGCTGCTCGCTTCATAGACAAACCCTACATCGTGAATGCGTCTGAAGAAGAGATCGCACGCGCTTTGGTGAACGCGGGTCCCATGATGGAGCGTTTTAAACTTCAATCGCAAAGGGCCATCGACGATGGGGCATCGGTCATAATTCCTGCACCCACGTTTTTATCGGCACTGGCCACCAGAGTAGGACTGACTGAACTCAATGGTGCGGTCATCTTGGACACGGTCTCCATTGCTTTAAAGCAAGCAGAGATGATGGTGGACTTGAACCAGATTGGCATCCGACCATCCAGACAAATTGGAGTCTTTTGCAAACCTGAATCTGGCTTTGAACATGATTCGATGCAACGGCTATCGAGAGAATTCAAAATTGTGCCTTGAAGGCCTCATAAGCCGCGCACCTGCTCGAAAATAGCGTATCTCCTCCACAAGGGAGACACTGAATAATTTGCAAAATCCTGCCCAGGGGAGGCTCCGGAACACAGCTGACATCGCAATGCTAATCTTATCCATTGGCACGGCTTGAGTTTCATCGGCACAGTTTCGCATCATCTCAATGGGCTCCATCTCCGTACTTGACGTTTTAAACGGTAACAGGTGTCTACACGATGAGATCGATCCACCTCTCGAGCAGAATGTGTTTGATTTTTAATCTTAATAGAACGCAAACAATCGATCCCATTCCCGTTGGGTTGAGTCAATAATCTTCACTTTCCCATGGCCAACAACGCAGCATAGGTCGGGCGTGCTCATAACGAAAGTGCACCTTTTTTTAACGGAAAATGTTGCATGACTGAGGAATACACACAACTGACGATGGATGAGAGAACTTTTATTCAATTGGGGTTGACAGCAGAGTTAAAGCCAGCTCAAATTGCGTTGGAGTTGTCCCATTGCACCTCCACCACAAGTCGAAAATTAAAGAGAAATGGCTGGGTTCCTCCTGTGAATATCCGCTCTCAGGGCCGACCCTTTGTTTGTGGGGAATACAAGGCAGTTGCTGCTCAAGATCGGGGCCGCACTCTTAATGCCAAGCCCAAAGTCTAGCGCCGTTTGCAGCCTGGGAATGTACTTTGGGGGAAAGTCACGGACCACCTCAAATTAGGGTATTCTCCAGAGCAAATAGCCGGAACTCAATTTTCCGTGCCTTTGGGCTTTTTTCTTTTTCTGACAATTTTCAATAATAATTTAACGATAAAAGGCTGTGCGATGTTTAAGAAAATGATCTTTTTGCTGCTCATGTATTGTCTACTCGGTAATGGTGTTATTGCTCAGACTTCTGACAAATGGGTAACAAGTTGGATTGGCTCCGTTCAAGGGCCCTACCCCATTGGGAACCCTTCTGCACAACCCCACATGGAATTTGCCATCCCCACACCCAGTAGCGGCGTTAATAACCAATCCCTGCGCATGATTGTTCGTCCCGATGTGTGGGGCAGCAAGTCCAGGATTCGCCTCTCCAACGCCTATGGCGATCGAGCCGTCACGTTCGATCATGTCTATTTGGGCCTTCAGATGGACAGCGCTGAGCTCGTCAAAGGATCGAACCAAGCGGTGAAGTTCGCTGGGAAAAATACAATCACGATTGAACCTGGGATGTCCGCATGGAGTGATGCCATCCACTTGCCTTTCCTCACCCAGGCCAATCGAGCCAAGCTTGGGGGTCGTAAACTGGCCGTGAGCTTTCATATTCCCAAAGCCAGTGGCGCCATGACTTGGCATGCCAAGGCACTGCAGACCTCCTACATCAGCGCACCCAACTCCGGCGCCGTGGCAGGCGATGAGCATGAAACTGCGTTTCAGTTTGCAACCTCATCTTGGTTTTTTCTTGATGCAGTGGACATGAAGGTGCCCTCCAGTACCCAGGCGATCGTGTGCTTTGGTGACTCCATCACCGATGGAACCGCATCCGTCATGAATGCAGACGATCGATGGCCGGACTTTTTTTCACGGCGACTGCACAATGAATTTGGTGAGCAATTTGTGGTCTTGAATGCGGGTATTGGCGGCAACCAAATCGCTGGCCCCGAGCTTTACACAAGTAGCCAGCCGTTTTTAGGAGGTCCCAGCTCCAAGGACAGGTTAAAACGCGATGTTCTCGATCTATCAGGTGTTAAAGCTTTAATTTGGCTTGAGGGGATAAACGATTTCAGCAAAAACGGCAACGCTTCGACTGAAAAGGTTATCCAAGAGTACACGAACGGCATCAATGCATTGAAAAAGGCCTCTATCAAGGTTTATGGCGCCACGGTGACCACAGCTTTGGGAAGTACAAGCAGCGCGCATGGGTTTGCCGAACAAGATGAAAAACGCCAAAAACTCAATGATTTCATTCGAACTTCACCCCTGCTCGATGGCGTGTTGGATTTTGATCCAGTCACCTTGGATCGTGTCACGGGGGGGATGAAGCAAGAATACGTTCCTGAAAGCACCACAGGGGGGCCAGGAGACAAACTGCACCCGAACCGCACTGGCTACCAGGCCATGGCCAATAGCATCGATTTGTCCTTTTTTCGGAATTTAAAAATAAAGAACCAACATTAAAACGAATTTTTTCGCTGACCTTAACCTAAAATCGGTTAAATCGACAGTGCAACCTTGGTTTTATGATTTGACAAGGCTAACTGCAATTTCACAACCACTGAGTAATGCCATGGACTTTGATTCCAATCCAAATTCTCGCAAATTCGCTGCCGAGATCACCATCAATTGGTTAATGAATTTGCACCGCAAAGGGTTTAACAATGCGTTCCTCGAATTGAACAATGACTTGATGCCCCAAGGAGCTCTTGATCATGTCAAAAGAGTAGATCACGATGTTGCGGTGAGTATTCAGCAAAATTTGACGGAATGGCTTTTAGCGCATGGACAAATTAACGCCCGCGGCAGCAAGCGTCGAATCAACGACTACGTCTTAAGTCCGGATGGTCCCCCCTTGAGTGCCGAGCAACGCGATTGGATACAACAGTTGGGTCAGCGCCCCTTGCGTTTGTATGAAGTCACCGAGGTGATACCTGGCCAGCAAATGACCTTGTCCGATTTGGTAAACCACAGCTTGAAACCCATGGTGGTGATGGAACGCTCGGGCACCAAAAATGTCAAAACCGGCGACTTTTTAGGCTGTCGTATTCTTCGTGCAGACGATCATTTCCAAATATCAGGTGCGGCTTACTTGTTCAACATGATCACTGGGGAAAATTTACTTGCAGAGTTGGAGGAATTCTCAAACACCATGAGTGGCTCGCCTGACTTCAGCAAGGAATATGGCGAAATCATCATCGAATATTGGCTAGAACAATTCCTCTTACCCCCGCAGAAAACCACCTTGATGGACAGCTATTCGGGTGAACCCATTGTGATGATCACCGAACATTACCAGGTCAATGATGAGATCAGGCTCAGCCAAGCGCTTGCAAGTCAAGCCGACGTTGAGGGCAATGACAAAGAGGGTTGGTCGCGGCTTTTGACCTGCACCGATGGAGAGGTACGCCCCCTTGCACAAATCAATATAGGCAAAAAACCCCAAAAAATTGAACTGTTTTATATTACCGAAAGATATGCCAAAGAAGGCCGCGCTTGGTTCGAAAACTTGGCGGGCGACGCTGTCAAGTTCCTGAGGCGCAAAAAAACAAACCCAGCAGATTTTTTAAAAAATGCCCCAAAAGTACTGGCGACTCCATCTTCCAAAAAACCGACCACAGCATCGCCAAGTCCTCAATTAGACCCAGCCACGCTGTCAAAAATTCTCACCCAAGCGATCCATCGTTCATATGCCACTTGGGCCGATGACAAGATCGGTATTTTGGACAATAAAACGCCCAGAGAAATGATTAAAACGGCCAATGGCTTGGAGCGAGTCAAGAGGCTCATTCGCAGCTATGAAACGGGAGAAAAACGACAAGCATCCATGCAAGGTCGAGACGAAATCTCCTATGATTTTTTGTGGCAATCGCTAGGAATCAGTCGCTAGTTTTCTTCAAAAATAATGAGCACCTTCGATTTGAATTTGCTCACCCTCGAGAATCAAGGACGCCGTCACCAGACTTGTGCAAGCGCATCTGTGATTGTGCAATTAAATCACACCGAATTGACCGGCAACAATGCCAGCAACAATCGACACCAGGATCAAGATGAGCGGGTTGGTTTTGAAAAAATAGAAGTAAGCCGCCACACAAGCCACAATGATCAAACCAAAGGTCTCAAGTTCTGTGGCTTTGGCCGTCACAATTGCGCTTGAAAAAATCAAACCCACGACCAAGGGTGGCAAGCTCTTGCGAGCGACCGAATACCATTTGGCGTGGGTCAATTGGTTTTCCAATCGATTGGCCAGCACACTGAGCATACTGGTGGGGATGATCGTTGCTGCAGTCGCGACCAGCATCCCCGCCCACCCTGCGACCCGCCACCCCACCAAGCTCATGAGCAAAATGTTGGGGCCAGGCGCTACTTGAGACAAGGCAAAGGCTGAGGCAAACTGCGCATTGTTCATCCAAACGTTAACCTCCACCACTTGGCGGTGTATCTCAGGAATCATGATAGAAATCCCGCCAACGGAGACCAAAGCAACCTTGGCAAAGTTTTCTGCCATCGATAAAAGGACATCCCAATTCATGGCGTGTCCTCTCTGTAGCCCACAAAAATCGAGAGCGCCGCCAATACCAACATGGTTTCGAACATGGGCAACTTAAAAACGGCGATGGCCACAAAGGCACAGGCCATAAAAAACAAAGCCGATTTGCTTTTGATAATGACCTTGGCCAGTTTCAAACCGGTGCCAAAAATCAAACCCACGGAAGCCGCAGCGGCGGCATAGGTGGCATGCTGTACAGCGGGTAAGTACGCATAGCGGTCATAAACAGTCACCACTCCCAGCAAAATCAAAAGCGGAAACAACAAGAGTCCAATCAAGGCCACCAACACGCCTTTGAGGCCATGAAATTTGTCAGCGACGATGATACAGGTATTCATCAATCCGGGGCCTGGAAGAACCTGCCCCAAGGCCAGCGAGGTGGTGTAGTCGTCAGCGCTAACCCACGCTCTTTTCTCCACAGCAATGTAGTACATGGAGGCTGAAATCCCTCCAAAACCGAATAAACCCACCAACACGTAGCCCGTGAACATATTCCACAAAGACACCTCTGGTGTTGTATGAGGGACTCTAGGAAAAAAAGAGCTGGGCGGCGACGGGAAATTTTCAGTTGGGTGCTGCATTGCTTCAAAATGAGGTTCTTATGAATTGCATTATCACCTTTATCGACCCCGTCAGCTTTGGGCACGCTCCAGGGGCTTATCTAGGCCATACTTGGCCACCATGAAGGAAGATATTGGCTTGGCGCAGTGAGCGTTTATCCCCAGAACGCACGCCTCACGCAAAGATAAAAAAATCGTGTGTAAAGTTTAATGAACCCAATCACGATTTCTTTACACATGTGGCTCCTCCTGGCTTATCAAGAAACTTCAACTGCCTTTAATTTCCAGTCGACATGAACCTGGCAGCCTTCATTGATTAATTCAAAACGGCACGATTGAACATTGGTTAAGCACACACTTCTAATGTACATTAGGCAACCTATCGCGGAAGGTTCGATCCGCTAAAGAAAGTTATTGATGTTTAAATTTCCTGCCTATACAGAAAATGCAGTTTGGGGTGCTGTGATCGGCGCGATTGCGATCACCTTCTTTGGATTTCAGTGGGGTGGGTGGCAAACAGCGGGTAAGGTAGAATCCATCGCCAATCAAAAAGTGGCGGTTGCGGTTCAATCGATTTTGACCCCACTGTGTGTGGACATGTTTAAAAAAGATGCCAAGTACAAAGACAACTTGGTTGAACTCAAAAAAATCGATGAATGGTCTAGAGACAAATTCATTGAAAAAGGCGGTTGGGGCAAAGTCACTGGCGCCAATGATCTCGATGCCGATAGCAGCAAAGCCTGTGCTACTCAATTGACCCAATAACGTTGCAATAGACCCAACGAACAGCTCCAGCATTGGATGTGTCAACCTTAGACTTATCAACAAACAGTCGTTTAGGTCCTCTTCGATTGAAATCTTCCACAAAATTCAAACGTCAAATGCGACTCAAACGACCAAAGGGATGAAATCAAGCTCAAATCAAACACCTTAATTTCACAGCATGAAGACCACTGTCATTGTTCTGGTCGGCCTGATGGGCTGCTTTTTAACCTCTGTTGCAGGTGTTTCAGGTCTGATGATCTACAACGGTTGGCAATCCCAGGGAGGTTGGTCTGAGTGGGCATTCAGACTCTCCATCGGGTATCCCTGCTCGTGCATCGTGGTCCTCTTGGTTTTCCCATGGTTCATCCCCAAAGCGAGCCATTGGATCGAAGAAGGATTGTCTCAGCAGCGGTTTTTCACCCAAAAAAGTGACTCCATTTAGCCACGAATTTAGACCCAACATCAGTGAGTGATTCTAATTTTGGAGAGTCCATGAAAGCGTTGCGATTCAATCAAACCGGAGACTTGAACCACTTGGAGTTCATTGAATTCACAAAGCCCACCTTGAATGACGACGAGGTCTTGGTGCAAATCAAAGCCGCCCGACTCAACCGCAACGACCTCTCCAATGTGATGGGACGCTTGCCCTACACCACCACCCCCAGAACACCCGGGAGAGACTATGCCGGCATCGTGGTCGAGGGCCCCAGTGAGCTCATCGGTCTAGAGGTTTGGGGCAGTGGCAAAGAAAATGGTTTCAGCAAAGACGGCAGTCATGCCGAGTTCATGAAAATCCATCGCAACGCCGTTTCACCAAAACCCAAATCTCTGACCTTCCCTCAAGCGGGCAATTGTGGCACGCCCTACATTACCGCATGGCATGCACTGGCGTCGTGCGGGGTGAGTCAAGGCACAAGCATTGCAGTGATTGGCGCAAATGGCGCTGTCGGTAACGCCGCCATGGAATTGGCCCTCCAACGCCAAGCCCAGGTGTTGGGTTTGGCAAGGGGCCATGCTCACCTGGAGTCGATTCAAGCCCGAGGGGCCAAAGCAGACTCCTTTGATGCCGAACAGGCCTTGCAAGACCTCCCAAAAACCACGCGCAAGTATTTTCCCAACGGGCCGGACGTGATTTTTGACACGACGGGTCTCTTCTTGAATGCCAGCATAGCCGCGGTGGGCCAGCTTGGGAAAGTCGCAGTCATCGTGGCCCCTGGCGACGGCCAGGTGAGCATTTCAGTGAGGGACTTGTATCGCAATGGTGCCTCTATCGTGGGCGTCAATTCCTTGCTCTACTCGGCACAAGACTGCGCGGCAGTGCTCAGGCAATTGGCCAACGACTTCGATGCGGGCTTGATGCAACCGCCCCATACCATTGTCGAGCACGAGCTCGATCGTGCCAAGGAGGTCTACATGTCCTTGCAAAAAGGGTTGTCGGGCATGCACGTCTTCATTCCACACCACGGCTAGAGTTTTTGGGTGAGTGCGTAGTCAGCCATAACACGGAGGAATCATGAATATCATTGATGCCCACATCCATATTTGGCACAGTGGCAGCCCCAGAGGTGCACACCGCCAATCGCCCTACAGTGCGCTCGAGGTGCTCGGCGATATGGACCAAGCCGGTGTGAGTGCCGCCATCATTCAACCACCCGCTTGGGATTCATCGGCCAATGCCATTGCCATTGAAGCGGCCCACGAGCATCCCAAACGCTTTGCGATCTTGGGCAACTTCCCGCTCGACCATCCCAATCGTTTGGAGATCTTGAGGAGTTGGAAGCAGCCCACCAATATGCTGGGACTGCGATACATTCTCAATGATCCAGTCCATCTCCAATGGATTGAAAACCACGAACTCGATTGGTTGTGGTCCACCGCACAAGATGAAGGCATTCCCATCGCCATTGCAGCGAGCAGCCATTTGCAGATCTTTACCTTCATTGCCAAGCACTATCCGCACTTAAAACTCATCATCGATCACTTGGGTGTGCCGCTAGACGCCACGGGAGCTCAGGCCTTCTCACAAATGGGCATACTCAAAGGCTTGGCCGCTTTTCCCAACATCGCCATCAAAGCAACGGCGGTACCGGCCTATGCCACCGACCCC